>WJLJ01000045.1 GCA_014728525.1 Candidatus Babelota bacterium
CTGATACTTATAATTATTTAAATAACAATATCAGTTATAACTCTTCTGCAATATTAAGTGTAAAAGAGTGTTGTGAGAATAATTCAAACGCAATTATAAATCTTACTGAAGACATAAGCCATATAAGCAGTGCTACAATAGAAAACGATGATCAAATAAGATGGAACAGTAATGCAATATTAAACATAGGTTCAAGTGAATTAGCAGAACAAAACAGTAACGCAATCATTAATCTTTCTGAAGATCTCACTGATACTTATAATTATTTAAACAATAATATAAGTTATAATAGTTCAGCAATTTTAAGTGTAAAAGAGTGTTGCGAGAATAATTCAAATGCAATAGTTAATATTGTTGAAGATATAAGTTATGTAAGCAGTGCAACAATAGAGAATGATGATCAGATTAGATGGAACAGTAATGCAATAGTTAATTTAAGTTTTGATACTAGTTTGGCTGTTTATAATAGTAATGCAATAATAAATTTGAATTTTGATACAAGTCTTGCAGAATATAATTCAAATGCAATATTAAGTGTTGCAGAGTGTTGTGAGAATAACTCTAATGCAATTATAAATATTGATAATGATATAACCTACATAAGTAATGCAACAATAGAAAATGATCAACAGATAACTAATTTACAATTACAACTTAATACTATTGATCATGGTCCTGCAAATGTACATATTGATACCACCACTACATTAAGCTTTAATATTTATCTTGGAGATGCTACTGATTATGAACATAAACTATATATTCATGGTGGTGCACCGGTAACTCTTGATGGTTCTGGAAGATACATACATTTTGCAAGAGATTCAGTAAATGATTTATTAATAATTGATGATAATACGACTTTAATTTTAGAAAATATCGTACTTAAAGATTTCTTACCTAGATATGTAAATTTAGGAACAAATTCAGATATAATTTTTGGTGATGGAACTACCATTGAATTAGCAGAAGATTCTTCATTACCTGACGGCTTGAGCACATTAAAATTTCAAGGAGATGTAATATTAAACGGTTATGGACATGGCTTGCAAATTTGTCCTGTTGATAATGCAATTCAAGTAGATTCGGGTGCAAATTTAATATTAGAAAACACAAGATTAGAAGGTTTAAGAGATTATAATGTAAGATGTATTGGTCCTAATGCACACATAACTTATAGAAATGATATTCTTGTTTTATGTAGTGATTATACATTTAGTGACGGAACTCTTACTTTCTCACAAGATGTAACAATAAAAGGTAAAGATAGAGCATTTATTTATCAATCTGCTGAAACAAGTAAAGTTGTTTCAAATGCAACTTTACAAATAGATAGAGATGTTGAGTTTAGATATGATGCAGGAAACAGTGATAGAGGAGATACAAGTAAAACAGCATTTATATTAGAAAATGATACGTCTATTTGGTATTTAAACGGTTGTTCATTACATACAACAAGAACAGGATTAAAGATAGAACAAGGAACCATTGTAATAGATGATAAAGTTGAAATTAGAAGTGATGCTTTATATGATGCAGAGGCTTTAGAAATAATGAATGCAGTAAATTTACAAGTTCTTGGTGGAGCCACTGCTGATGTATATGGAATAATTAATTTGGAATAAAGTATATTAAGGGGTGATGTTTAAATCATCCCTTACCAACTCCAACAAATTTTATTTAGGAGATTGTTTGAGCTTTTTTTTCTATTTTTAATTATCTTATTTTTTATGTGTCATTCTGAATTTATTTCAGAATCTCATCCTTTTTTCTTAGTGTTATTTTAGCCTGTCCACTGAAGCCTTTTATTGGCAGGACAAAACCACCAACGAGGTCACAAATGTGAAGCAACATTGTTGCTGAGCTTAGTAATTTATAAAAAGCCGTTCGCCCTGAGTGATTTTTGCTTGCAAAAATTGTATCGAAGGGTTTTAAGAATGGTTAAGTAAAGTTTGCTTTGACCGTTCGGTAAGTCCCTTCGATACACCTCGCAAGCTCGGCACTCAGGGCGAACGGGAATGAAATGTTTTTTAGTTGATAATTGAAAAAAAGTAGCCTAAAGAACATTGTTGTTTGAAATTCCTTTTTAAAAGCCACCTACAAGGTCGGTGGTAGTTTACTATTTTTAAAGTTTATAATTAGATAAGTTTTGGTGAAGGCTGAAATTTATTTCAAAATTTTATTTTTTATGTGTCATTCTGAATTTATTTCAGAATCTCATCCTTTTTTTTAATTATAAAGTTTTTATATGTAAGGGGTGATGTTTCGATCACCCCTTATCAGCCCCAACAAATTTTATAAAGGAGGGAGACTGTTTGAGCCTCCCTCCTTTAACCACCCTGCAAACCAAGGAGTACCTTGGAACCCTTGACGCTTCAACTTGACACGATGAAAACGCAAAGCGTTTCCACTGCATCAAAAGTGAAGCTTATAAGGAGTAATAAATTATTTTTTATCAAATATAAGCATTAAATTTTATTGTTGTAATCTCGCATTTGATAAGCATTTGCTAAAAGCTACATTGGACTAATGCGGGATCTCATTCTTGATCTTCGAAGAAAAATCAATTTTTATTAAAATCTTTTCTTTGTAAAAATAAAAAAAAGAGCCGGTATTTTTACCGACTCTTTTTTTTATTTAATAAGAAGATATATATAAGTTTTTTACTTATCTTCTTCTTTTTCTTCAGCTGGTTTTTCTACGTTTTCTTCACCTGGTTCTTTATCATCATTTTCTTTTTTGGAGAACCAACCTTTTACTTTTCCGTAGGTATGATCTTTTGTCCATCCTGCAGCACCTTTTGTTTTATTCCATGCTGCTTTATGGGCATCTTTGTGAATTCCATAACCAACACCGGCTGTACCTGCAGTAACTGCAGCTATAATACCGGCAGCTGCTTTAGGATTTGCTTTTACAAATTCTTTAACTTTATTTATGTTTGCTGACTCATTACATTTGTAATCATAATAAAGAGCTCCGCCAACAGCTGCTAAAGCTACTGTTGCAGAAGTGTATCCTTTCCAGTTATTTGATAAATGATTTTTTACCCCTGCATTTGAAGATGCAGCAAAAGAAACAAGTAAAGTTGCTAATGCAATCTTTTTCATAAAACATTCCTCTCAAAAAAATGTATAAACGTATATACTAACAACGGGTTTAATTATAGAGAGAAAGAATGAAAACTCCCAAACAAACCCAAACACCCAAACTTTTATAACCACCACTTTAAAAAGTGTAAAAACATACTACCATTCTTTTTTTAAAAATCAAGTATTTATTTTAGTATAAATACAAGTTATGATTTAAATCATAAATGATCAAAAGTTAAAATAACATTTTTTATTTATAATGCAAGCTTTAAATCTATTTTTTATAAAAAAAAATAATGTAGGTAAAATAAGATAAATGAAAAATAATTATAAAAATAGTGCAATTAATTTTTCCGATAAAAAACGTTTGGAAATTATAAAAAAAAATTTTACAAAAAAATTTAATTTAGAATTTAATAAAAAAGAACTTCCTATTGTTTCTGTATGTTCGAGTGGTGGTGGATTTCGTTCAATGTTGGCAACCCTAGGCGCTTTAGAGGGATTGCATAATTTAAATTTATTGGATTCGGTTTTTAATATTTCAAGTTTATCCGGTTCTGCATGGGGAGTTATGTCGTGGATTTTATCGGGTAAAAATATAATTGAATTTAATAGAAATTTTTCAAAAAAATTAAATGATTTTTATTCATTAAAAAAAGTTTCTAAAATTAATTTTAATAAATTAAAAAGTTATAAAAGTTTTTTAAAAAGTTTTTATTACTTAGCTTTAAAG
>WJLJ01000046.1 GCA_014728525.1 Candidatus Babelota bacterium
ATACCAAAAACAACATTAATAAATAAACAAGAAAAACTAAAAATAAACCGTAATTAAAATAATGTGCAGGAAAAAAATTGGATGCAAATCGAGTAAGAAATATTAAAGGGAAAGCAATAAGAGTTGCAATTAAAGAAGCAAAAACCCATTCTCCCAAACCAAATAATGTAGAAAAATTAAAACAAAATTCTCTAATTTTTTTTAAAATAAACATTTTTAAACATTCCCCCTAGAAGTCCAAAAACACCCACGACTATAAAAATATCAGCCAAATTAAATGTTGGCCAATGCCAATATCCTATATAAAAATCTATAAAATCTATAACTCCTTTATATAAAAATCTATCTAGTATATTAGAATAAGCGCCTGCAATAATAAATATATGCCAAAAAATATTAGTCCCCCTTATATATTCCAAAATTGAGAAAAAAACAAATAAAGTAATTACTAAAAAAATCAAGGTCGTTAATAAATAAAAAATTGTAGACGAAGAAGAACTAAATAAACCAAAACTAACCCCCCGATTCAAAATTAAGTAAAAGTTTAACCCTTTAAAAACAGACCAATTTTTATAACTTAAATCCTTTAATACTAAAAATTTTATTAATCTATCTATAGAAAAAAGGGTCATAAAAAGGAATAAATAACCAAATATTTTCTTTGCATTTTTTCTTTTCATATTATTCTCTTAAAGTCGCTCCCGATTTCTGAGCAAATTTTATAGCTGATTGCCAAACTTTATCAATTTCAGATTTTTCTAATGTTTTTTCAGGAGAAGAAATTGTTAGTCTGAATGTTAGCGATCTTTTATCAAGCCAATCCTCTTTTTCAAAAAAGTCTATTAGCTCAACATTTTTTATAAGCTTATCAACCTTTTTAAATCCTTTTTCTAAATCCATAGTTTTGATATTTAAAGGTACAAATAAACTTAAATCAAAACTATTTTCTTGATATTTAGCAAGAGGAGTAAATTTTTTAACATCTGTTTTATATTTTAATAAAAAATCACCGTCTAACTCAAAAAAACAAGCATCACTTTCCGGCAAAACTTCTAATTGGGATAAAAATACGGGATTAACTTTTCCCATAGTTCCAATTTTTTTATCTTTCCAATAAATTTCTGCCGTCTGATAAGGCATTTCCCAAATATTTTCTGGATTCTCTACTTTTTTCCATTCCGATTTTTTGAAATCTATTCCAACTAATTTTAATAAATCTGTTATATAATTTTTACAATTATAAAAATCAACTTGTTTTCTTTTTTCGAAAAAGATACCCGCCAAGGATTTATTTTCAATTATATTATCTTCTTTTCCACTCAACCATATGCGTCCTAATTCAAAAAAACGCAAACAATCTTGTTCCATAAAGTTATCTTTAACATTCTTAAATAAACCTGGCAATAAAGAAGTTATCAGCCTAGTTTGGTCTATAGAAACAGGATTTATTACGTAGGCTGCAACATGTTTAGGTTTTAAATTAATAGATTTTATAAATTTTTCATCAAAGAAAATATAATTTTGTTGTTCGGTCATATTTGCAGCATTTACCAAAAAGTTTTTAATTTTTCTTTTTCTAAATAACGAATCTAGATTTTCAGGCCTCTTTTTTAATGCAGGTAATTCAAGTTCTATCCTATCAAAACCATAAAAACGAATAACTTCTTCTAAAATATCCTCTTTTGTTTCTACATCCTTAGAAGATCTATAAGTTGGAACAGTTATAGAATACATTGTTTTAAAATCTTTTTTACCTGCTTGTTCTACATCTTCTTGCTGTACCTCAAAGCCTAACTTCGTTAAAGGCACTGTTATATCATAATCATGAAAAGAAACACCCGCTCTCCGCTCTAAAAAATCATGACTCACTTGTAAAGTAACCTCTTTTGCAGGAGCTCCAACAGATAAAATTTCGTCTGCAACTTTAAAATCAACATTAAATTGATTCAATAAGTATAAAAAACGCAAAATTCCTTGTACGTTTTGATTTTTATCCAAAGTTTTTTCAAAACGCATACTGGATTCTGTTCTTATTTTATGTCTTAATGCAGTTCTACGAACATAGGTTGCATCAAAATTTGCCGATTCAAAAAATATAGACTTTGTATCTTTATTTATGCCGGAATAAAAACCTCCCATAACACCACCAAGACACAAGGGCTTTTTTTCATCTGTAATCACTAAATCTTGATCTGTAAGAATTAATTCTGCTTCATCTAATAATTTTAACTTTTCATCTTTTTTTGCCATACGAGCAATTATTTCTTGCCCTTCTATTTTTGCCGCATCATAAGCATGTACTGGTTGAGACCAATCTAAAGTTAAATAATTTGTAATATCAACCAATAAATTTATTGGTCTTGCATCAACCTTTAATAATCTATTTAAAACAAAAGGATTACATGGTTTATTTTTAATATTATCAAAATAAATTCCCGCAAAACGATGGCATGCTTGAGACGCATCTATTTTTATCGATATTGGATTAGATTGAGTTGATGGTGCTTTTTTATCATAATTAAAAATTTCTTTATCAACTAAAAATTTATTTGAAGGTAAAAATTCTAAATCCATAAAAGCCGCTATTTCTCTTGCAAAACCTCTATGTCCCCACATGTCGGGACGATGTGTAATAGATTTATTATCAACTTCTAAAATTACATCTTCAGTTTCAAAATTCTTTTTCCAGTTACCATTTAAATCTTTTTCTTGTATATCTATTTCAGGAATTAAACCATCTTTTAATAAATTAAAATCATTCAGATCTGCCCAACGAATCCGCCCATCTTTATTTGTTACAATAAAAAAAGTACCTTCTTCCCTTTTGGGCAATTCAATATTCTTTTTCCATTCCGGAATTGAAACTTTAAATTTATCTTCATTTTTAGATTCAACTTTAGCTGCAGCAAATTTATCCAAATTAAATTTAACCTTATAATAATTTTCTATTTCAGCAGAAATTTTATTAAATTGCGAAACTAAAAAATCAATATCTTGTTTACGCCAATCGGCATTTATATGATCAAAAATCCAAGAGACAGAAAGTTTCATATCCACACCTAAAAATATAATAGAATTAAATTACACATTAAGATTTAAATATAGCAATTTACTAAAAGAACTCAAAAATAAAGATTTATTTTTGCTCAGATAAAGTTTTTTGCAAGTCTAATAGTTTATCTCTTATTTCTATTGCGCGTTCAAAATGCAGATTTTCTGCAGCCAAGCGCATATCTTGTTCTAATTGCTCTATTACCAATTCAACAGCTTTTTTATCTTTTGATTTAACTTTTTTACCTTTTTTACCACTCAATTTTGAAGCATCAGCTATACGTTGTTGTAATTTTGAAATACTTTTTGTAACTTCTCGTTCCACACGTTTTGGAGTTATTCCGTGTTTTTTATTATAACCTATTTGCAACTCTCTTCTTCTATCCGTTTCTTCCATTGCCTCTTTTATAGAATCGGTTATTTTATCTGCATAAAATATAACTTTGCTTTCTGTATTTCTTGCTGCACGACCAATGGTCTGAATTAAAGATCTTGTATTCCTTAAAAAACCTTGAATGTCAGCATCCATAATTGCAACAAGAGCAACCTCCGGTAAGTCTAAACCTTCTCTTAAAAGATTAATTCCTACCAAACACTCAAAAACACCGGAACGTAATTTATGTAAAAGTTCTGTTCTTTGAGGTGTTTTGATATCCGCATGCATATAACAAACTTTAATTTTTTGTTCTTCTAAATATTTTGCTAAATCTTCTGCCATTCTTTTTGTCAAAACAGTTACCAAAGTCCTAAAACCTTTTTTTGATGTTAGTTTTATTCTTTTCACCAAATCATCTAATTGGCCTTTTCTTTTCACCACTTCAATCTTAGGATCTATAATTCCTGTTGGTCTGACAATTTGTTCTACAATTTTATCTGAATTTTTTATCTCATATTTAGAAGGGGTGGCAGAAACAAAAATAGTATTTTTAAAATATTTTTCTATTTCTTCAAATTTTAATGGTCTATTATCAAAACTAGATTGTAATCTAAAACCAAATTCTACTAATGATTTTTTTCTTGCTCTATCACCTTTATACATTCCTGAAAGTTGAGGTATTGCAATATGTGATTCATCAACAATCAATAAAAAATCATCATCAAAGAAATCAAACAAACAATATGGCCTGGTCCCCGGTAATCTTCCATCAAAATATCTAGAGTAATTTTCTATTCCGGAACAATATCCTGTTTCTTGTAACATTTCTATATCATGATTAACTCTAGTTATAAGTCTTTCGCGATATAAAGGATTTTTAATTTTTGCACTCTCAATTTCTAAATCTTTTTTTATCATGGAGATTGCATTTTCCATCTTCTCTTTTGTTGTTACAAAATGTTTTGCAGGAAAAATTAAATAATTATCTAAATCTTTTACAACTTCATTGTTTTTTTTATCTACCAATTCCAAAACATCAACTCGATCACCAAAAAGTTCTACTCTTAAACTGTGTTTATCGTAAGGCAAATTAACTGTTATTGTATTTCCATTAACAGAAAAAGTGCCTGATTTTTTATCGTAATCATTACGCTTGTATTGAATAAAAATAAGTTTATTAATTAAATCTTTACGTAAAATTTTATCGCCAACTTTTAATTTAAAAGTTAAATCACGATAATCAAAAGGATTACCTAAAGAATAAATAGCTGAGACCGAGGCAATAATTATAGTATCACGTCTATTAATAATAGAAGCAGTAGCCTCAACTCTTAAACGCTCTATTTCTTCATTAATTTTTGTTTCTTTTGGAATATAAATATCTTGGGCCGGTAAATAAGATTCAGGTTGATAATAGTCATAATAACTTACAAAATAACAAACCTTATTTTCTGGAAAGAATAGAGAAAATTCTTCATAAAGTTGCGCTGCTAATGTCTTATTTGGAGATAAAATTATAACTGGCTTATTCTGACCGGCTATAACATTAGCCAAAGTAAAGGTCTTACCGGAACCCGTAACTCCCAAAAGAGTTGATTTACCAGGTCTTGTCAGGTTTAACTCTCTTATAGCTTTGGGTTGACTTCCTGCAGGTTTAAACGGAGATTTAAGTTTAAAAATACCATTTTTCAAGTTTTTCATATTATAATATTAACTTAAAAAGTGGTATTTGAAAAAAGCTAAAAATATAATATTACAACCAAAGTTGCGACCTTTGAAAAATTGTAATATTGCCGGTAGATAAAGTATTATTTACGTTCGTCCTGAGCGTAGTCGAAGGGTCTTATCGAGCAGTTTTCCGTAATTTTTTATTTATATATATGGCCAACCATCCTTCGACTGCGCTCAGGACGAACGGTTGGTTGACCAATTTATAAAAAATAGAAGGTCACAACTTAGGTAATATTATACTGTAAATTAACTATATAAAACTCTTTTGCTATTCTTTTTTATTTAATTTAAAGCCTTTTTTGACAAATAATACATTGGTATTTGATTTAATAGATAATTCAATTTATACTATTTCCAAATAGAAAATAATAAAAAATATATAGAGAGGTATTATGACTAAATTCAATAAAACAATAATTATTATAATTACAATAATAATTTCATTCATTAATTTAAACAAAATATGTTCAATGAACCGCAAAAGGAGTATGTCAACTAAAAAAGCAGAAAAAAGAAGACGTACAAAATTTTACAACAAAAAAACTAACTTCAAAGACGGTCAGAAGATTGAAGAATTAGATAAAAAATTTAAATCAATAGACTTAAATTCTATAAAAAAAGAAATAGATGAAAATGAATTAATAGCCAACCTTTTAATAACTCATATTATAAATTCAAAAAATATATTTTATAAAGAAAAGGTAACACTTTTAAAGTCTATGCTTTCAAAATATAAAAAAAATGATCGTAAAAAAATATTATTTTACATTTTAAAAAATTTAAATAAATTTGCTTATGCTCAATATAATTATTTAATAAATAATTCCAATCTAGGAATATTTGGTAAAAAAACAGAAAATTTAGATTTTTCAAGATTAAAAATAGATGATATACAATTATTCATTATTTCATCCTTATTAGAACTAGAAAATACTGAAAAATTAAATTCCGTAACAACTATTGATATATCAGGAAACAAATTAGAAATTTATTTAAAGGAAGAAGAAGAAGAAGAAAAAATTTTATTTTTAAAATTTTATGATCTTTTTAAAAAACTAAATATAATTATTTCTTAAGTCTAATTAAAAATAAAAAAGGTGCGTGTACACACGCACCTTTTTTATTTTTAAATTCGAATAGTTTTTTCTAAATCTTTTTGTAAGTTTTTATTTACAATTTCTTTATCTGAATTAGAAATATTATTATCTTTAAAAATTCTAGTCGAATGTTCTTGCTGTCTTGATTTATTCCAAGCAGAAACAGGAGTAAAATAACCAATAATTCTTGTATATTGTTCTTTTATAGGAGCAGAACACATCGGGCACTTTTGCGAAGGCCCTGCAACTGTAACATGATCATTTTCACACTGACAATAGTTATAATTAACAGCAAAGTGTTCACAACCTGCTTTTATAGCATAAGCAATAAGTTTTTTCATTTGATCCGGAGAAGTTAATTTTTCTCCAATATTCAAATGTGATATTCCACCGCCCGTAAGAACTTTTGAAAAGTTACCATCAAGTTTGATTCTGTCAACAACATCAACATCTACCCACAATGGTATAAATTGATTTGAATAAATAGGATAATTCATTCCATATAAAATTTTATCTTTTGCTGCAAATTTTACGGCCAAACTTTCTGCAGGAACTTGTTCTATATTAAAAAAATAACCTGTTGTTTTTCTACATTCATTTGCATAATTCTTAATATATTCCATTAAATCCAGTGCTATTTTTCTTCCATTTTCAGTTGTCATAGAATAACCAAGTTGCTCTAAACATTCATAGATTCCCGTAATACCAAAAGTACTAAACAACCTATCTATATGAATTATTCCAAATTTTACAAATGGCATAAAACCTTGTTTTACTCGTTTTTTTAATAATAATCTATGAGATATTAATGCGTCTTTTGCTTTTTCAAGTTGTTCTTGCAATAACTCAATTAAATTTTCATAAGATTCTGCTTTATGTCCTAAACGAGCTAAATTAATTGTAACAACTCGATGAGAACCTAAAGAAATACCACCGTTACCAAAACTATCAGTTCCGGCTAAATCAAGATCATTTGTTAACCTGCAACAACTTGCAATTTTATTTCCCGAAGAAATATAAATATTGAATGCCCCTTTTTCCAAATTAACTCGAGAAAAATATTCCAAAGCCTCTTTATCTAAAGGATTATTATTTTCATCAACCCTTAAATTCAAAGTAACAACTGGAAATCTATACGGAAAACCGGTAAAAGGATCACCTTTATGAAACCAATCAACAAATATTTTTTGAATTTCCCAAACCAAATCAAAATCAGGAGAAGAGCCGTCAGGAAATCTAACCTCTCCAAATAAAATTTTTAAATTGGGTTTATCAAAAATAGAAATATTAGAAAAAGGAGATTGGTGTGAAGGCCTTAACTTTTTATTTAAAGTATGAACCAAAGATTGGAAATCATTTTCTATATCCTTTCTAACTTTAGGATCTTTTATATCAAGCTTATCTTTTTTTATAAAATAAGAATAACTTATAAATAAATCACCAATCGCAACAGCTCCTGCAATTTCTTGCGCAAGTTCAATTGTAACTTCTTTTACTTGATCAATAAAAGAACGTGCTCTATGCGGAGGATAAGATTTTAATTGCCCCCAAAAATTACCTTTATGTAATAAAAAGTCTGTTGAATAAGCCCAACAATATGGAACTTGAATAGCCGTGCTATCATGAAAATATAAATCACCATTCCATAAAGATTCCATAATTTTATTAGCACGATCCTGACCATGATCATTTTTTAAAATAGAATATAAATCATGATAACCTAAAAGTTTCAAAGCACTTTTGCCCATCTCAGAAATATAATTTCCACGAGACCTTCCATCTTGCAAATGGTTTGCATTATCATCAACAGAAATATCTGATACACGTTCACTAAAATATTTTTCGGACATTATAGAAATATCTAATTTTTCTTCAGAAATACCTTCCAATTCCAAAATTTTTTTATCTGTTTTTTCATATAGATCTTTAAAGCTTTTTTCAAACTTGGAGTATTGATTTAACACTGCCATTGTTCACCCCTTTTTCTAAAAATTCTTTGATTTGAAGATGCAGGCCAACCACCGACATGTAATTCTTTTTTATAAGGTCCACATATAATCAAATCTAAATTATTAATTAAATCTTCCGGTAAAATTTCAAACTCACGTCCCGTATACATTGCTACAGGCAAATTAAATTCTTTTTTTATGCGTTTACAAAGTTGTATTAAAAATTTCATTTGGTCGGTAGGCTCACCTCCCATAAAAGCAACATAATCAACCAACGGGTTTGCTTTTATTTTTTCAAGCACCTCTTCTTCTGACATCAAACTTCCACTCTTAACATTCCACAATTCTTTGTTGTGACATCCTTTACAACGAATACTACATCCCGAAAAAAATATTGCTAATGATATTTTATCGGGAACATCTATAAAAGATGTAAAAATACGTGCAACATATCCTTGCATTATTCCCCCTTTGGTTTATTTTGCTTTTTAAAAAGATTTCCCAAGACCCCGGCCTAAGGAATGTAATTTTAAATAAAAAAAACAAAATAAGAAAACTAAAAAAAAAATTATTCTTATCGAAATAAAATTGAAATTATAAAAAATCACATAAATAAAAAAAGATTTTAATAAAAGATTTTTATTTTGAAATAAAAAAAGAAAAAAGCCAAAAAATGAATAAAAACGGGCATGTTTTCTAAAACAAAAAATTAACAATAAAAATATTTTATTTGCTAATCATAAAAAAACAAAATACTTTTATCTTTGAAAAATTTTATTTACAGAATTTTCAATCAAGATGTCTATTTCTTTTTCTTCTTCTGAATTAAAATTAGACAATACATAATTAGCAACATCTTTTTTATCTTCAGGTCGACCTATTCCAAACTTTAATCGCCAAAAATCATATCCAATAGCATTTATAATAGAACGTAGACCGTTATGCCCCCGAGCACTCCCTCCAAATTTAATAATTATTTTCCCAAAACTCTTTTCAAGTTCATCATGCACTACTAAAATATTTTCAGATCTTATTCCTTTTTTATTTAAATAAGACATAACACGACCGGAATCGTTCATAAAAGTTTGAGGTTTTATTAAAATTATCTGTTGCAAAACATTATCAATAGAAAAAGCAATTTTTGAATGTTCCATTACATCAGAAGCAGACCAATTAACATTATAATCTTGAGATATTTTATCTAAAATTCTAAAACCAATATTATGTCTGTTTCTATAATATTTTAATCCGGGATTTCCAAGTCCAATTATCGCTTTTATATTTTTTATACTATAATTATCTTTATTCATAATGAACAACACACATTTTTAAATTTTATCTTTTATAAAAATTTATCTTTAAAATAATCAACAAAAACATAAGCCAAAGAAGTTTGTTTTATTTTTTTGCTTTCTTTTAATTTATCACCTATTAAAACGGCATCTGTTATAAAAATATCTTCAAAACCGCTTTCATCCATTTTTTTTACAGAATCTTTTGATAAAACAGCGTGAGCAAAAAAACCTGTAACACTTTTTGCACCATTATCCAACAATAAATCACATGCGCCTATGGCTGTATTGCCCGTATCTATTATATCATCGATAATTATTACATTTTTATTTTTAACTTCACCAACTAATTGTTTTGCAACCGCTTTATCTTTATCTTTCCTTTCTTTTTTAACATAAGCAAAATCTCTACCTGCCATTTTAGCTATTTTTTCTATAAAATTAGCTCTACCTTCATCAGGAGAAACAAAACATATATCTTTATCCGCAAATAATTTACCCTTATTCTTATTAAAAAAATCAACACCAAATTGAATTAATGAAATTTCTACTAAAGGAACTTCGAAAATATTTTTTATTGCACCCTCATGTAATTCAAAAGAAAAAACAAAATTAATGCTTGCAGCTTTAAAAATTTTTCCTAATAAATTTACAGGCCCTAAAATATCCGAACCAAAATATTTAGCCTGACGCGAATAAGGTAAATATGGTAAATGAGCATATATTTTTTTTGCTCCTGATTTTTTAATAAGATCAGTAAAAAATAAAAACTCAGCAATTTGATCATTTATAGATTTATTATCAAAAGAAAATTGTTGTATAACAAAAACATTTTTATTTTTTAAAGAAACATCTAAAGGTTCTATGTAAGTTTCAGAATCTGCAAATTTACCGGATTTAACTCTAATTATTTTTTTATTTAAATTATTTTCTATATAATTTATAAAATCAGAATTATTAAGACTTACAATTTCAAAATCCACCCTACTTCTCCATAAAAATTATCGCAGGGTTTAACTAAATAATCTTTTGAAAAAACCTGCTTTTTTATCTCTCTCTTTAAATTTTTTTAGATATTCCGGAAGCATAGAAAATACTATCATAGCACGTTTCCACTTTGAAAATGGCATAGCCGGAATTCCTGCAACAACATCCCCATCTTTAATATCTTTCATCACTCCGGATTTAGAAACAATCTTTGCACCATTTCCAATTTTTATGTGATCTTTTATGGCAACCTGACCGCCAATCTGGCATCCTGCACCAATAACAACACCTCCAGCTATTCCGGTTTGAGCCAAAATTGCAGTATGTGGGCCAATAACAACATTATGTGCAATCATAACTAAGTTATCAATTTTACAACCATCGCCAATAATTGTTTTATTAAAAGTTGCTCTATCTATTGTTGTGTTAGCACCTATTTCAACATTGTTTCCAACTTGAACTATGCCTATTTGAGGTATTTTTTGCAAACCGTTTTTATTGGCGGCATAACCAAAACCATCAGACCCAATAACAGTATTAGAATGAATTATAGAATTATTTCCAATAATAGAGCCGTCTAAAATTTTTACACCACTATAAATTCTAACATTTTTACCTATACAAACATTTTTTCCTATAAAAACATTTGAATCTAAAATTGTAAGTTCATCTATTTTTGCATTATCACAAACAACACTAGCTGCACCAATTTTAACACTTTGATGAATATCTGCTTTATTGCTAATAACTGCTGTATCTTCTATAAGCTTTTTTGAATCATCCTTTTGAACAAAATTTATAATTTTAGTAAATGCAGATAATGGATCTTTCACCAATAAATATTTTTTACCGGGAACAATTTCTTTTTGTGCAACAATTATTCCCGCATTACTTTTTTTTACTAGCTCTAAATTAACAGGAGAAAAAACCGATTCAGAGCCTCTATCAAATAAAAAAGCAATATCGTTACTATCGGCATCTTCTAATGAAGAAATGTTTTTTACAGAAAATGAATCATCGGGATTTAAATCAGCCCCGATGATTTTTTTTATATCAGATAAATTTAAATTGATTTGCATTTAAATAAAACCTAAATTTTTATGTATTTTTTTTACCCGAAGCCTTGCTAACTATATTTTTAGCTGTTTGCTGGTCATATTCAGAATCTATAATTTTTAAAATTTCATCGGTTTTATCAATAGCTTGATTTACAAATAAAACACCCGGGGTATTTTTATCTATCATCATGCCCCAACCTTTTTTATCAAAAATCTTTTTTGCAGTTTTTAATTGTTTATCTCTTAATAAACCTTGTTGTTTTTGAACTTTCATTTTTAGAGATTCCTCTTTATCGGCTAAATCTCTTTCTGCTCTTTTTTTCATTGTTGTAAGTTCTTCGCCCTTTTCCATTAAAGCTTCTTTACTTAAAACTTTTGCTTGTTTTTGTATGGTTTCTTGAAGGCCTACTACTTTTTGTTGAGCTTTTTGAACTTCTTCTTGAAAACCCTTTATGTCTTTTTGTAATTTCTCAGCTAAAGCTTTTCCTTCTTTTGATTTTTGCATTAAAACCAAACTATCAATAGATACTAACTCTTTTTTTCTATTTGCAACAGCACCAAAAGAATTACCAAACAAAAAACCGCCGAAAATAATTAATGACAAAAACTTTTTCATAAAAACTCCCTTTGTTTTCAATAACAACACCAACAAGTAAAAAAGGTAACTTTTTTATATAAACTAGTCAACTTAATTGCTACCGGACTTTTCCAAAAAATCTATTACATCAACAATTTTTGCATTCTTAACTGATATCTCCTTTAAAAAATCTACAGCTGTTCTTCCTTGAGAATCGGTAATACTTAAATCACAACCTAACTCTAAAACCTTTTTAGCCATATCAACATTATTAACAAAAAACAAAGACGATTTTCCTTCTAAATCAATAGAGTTTATATCAAAACCCTTTTCAATCCAATAATCCACCATATATTCATTTGAATAGGCAATTGCAATATGTAAAACATTTATGCCATCTTTAAAATAAATAGTATTTAAATTAAAATTATCCAAAATTTTATCTAAATATTCTTTACTACAATTTTTTAAAAAATCATCTTCTTCAAAATAAGAATTGCTGCAATAAACTGCTGAAATATAATATAACAAGTCACAATCTCGTTCATCTGAAGCTAAATAAACTTTTTTATCAAAATAAAGTGCATTATAAAGAGATTGACTTGCAATATAAGCTAAAGCAGAGATGCCAAATTTATTAACTTTTTTTATATCAGCACCTTTTTCCAATAAATGATTAAAAAATTCATCTGCCCCAAAATACGCTGCATATATCAATGGTGTATTTTCATTAAAATCCAGTTCATCAACATCAGCACCAGATTTTAATAATAAATCAATTATATTAATATAAACCGGCCTATAAACAGGACTATCAAGATGTGAATGAAAATCAGAAGAATCTTTTATATGACAATTGTTTTCAATAATTACATGTATAGGTGTTCTTCCATGAATGTCTTTAATATTAGGATCAAAACCATTATCAAGCAATTCTTTTACCTTATCTATATCTCCAAGAAGAGCCGAAATATGCAATAGAGAAAGTCCATTTTTATCTTTAATATTTTCTTTTACATAATTTTTTATTTTATCATCACAATCTATAAACAAAAACTCATCAAAAATAAATGCTCCATTATCTATTAAATATTTTACTAATCCAAAATATTCTCTTTCAATAGCTATCTGCAAGGCAACATCGCCAGCTTCATCGTTATCATTTATATCAGCTCCATTTTCTAATAAAAGTCTCACCAAATCCAAATCAAAAATTTTTATGGCAGCTATAAAAGGACTAATAGAATAAGTATTTTTAATTCTTTTACAATCAGCACCCATTGCTATCAATTTTTTTACTATGTCAATATGTCCCGCCCAAGCTGCAATTTCAATTAAACGAAACGAACCCAAATCTCCATTAGTATATGATATATAATTTACATCTTGCGTATAATCATCAATAATTAAATTTAAGCATCTTTTTCCAAAAGTCATTAAAAAAAGAAACAAAAAATCATTAAAATTATAATATCTTTCTCGATCGGGGTTATTTAGATCAGCAAAACAATTTTTTAAGTTTATTTCTAGATTAAAACAATCTTTGAGCCTTATTCCCATATCCAAAAAAACTTTTGCTAAAAACTCATTATCAATAATAATTGCATAGGTTAATGGGTGATGCTCCCTAAATATATCTTTATAATCATTAAAACTTAAGCAATATTCCGAATCATCTTTATAGTATGAATCTTCTAATTCTTTTTTATAATCAGCTAAAGAACAAAACCCTTCTTCTTTACAATCAGGCGGCAATTGACCATTTCTTTTATAAAATTTTTCTACAGGATTATAAAAAACTAATAGCATCAAATTTTTTATGTTTTTTTCTAGAAGTTGATCCTCAGAAGATTTATTATCAAAAATAATTATAGAAGAAACAACTTCATCAAGCTTTTTTGATTTAGATTCTCTTGCAAAAGAAATAATATTTTTAAACCAATCAAGAAGTCCTATTTTATCTTGATAAGTATTATCAACCATTTTTTTTATAAGTTCTTCTTGACTTAAATTTTCATATTTATCATGTCTACGAAAAATAGAAGACAAACTAAAAGAATAAGTATTTTGTAAAAAAACAGATAAAAATAAAAAAGTTAGAATTTTTTTCATTACTTCCCTTCTTGATTAAAAAATAAAAAAATAATCTAAATCAAAAGGAAAGTTTATTAAAAAAAATATTTTTTACAATAAAAAAACTAAAAAATTTGATCTATAACTTTTGTTATATCTTTTTCTTTTATAAAGGCACCTACTGCAGCATAAAAAGTATCATCATATTCTCTAGTTCGAATAACCACAGGCATAGGAACAGCGTGCCCCATAACAAGTGCTTGTTTTTTTGTATCCAACGTAGATAAAATTGAACGCAATCCGGAAGAACCGGAAACTCCTGTAAGAACTGCTTGAATATCTTTTTCGTCATTAAGTAGAGCTACTATTTTTGTTCCAATTTGAGACAAAACTTCATCATCAATTCCTGATGGTCTTTGATCAACAACTAAAAGTGAAACATAATACTTACGCATTTCGCGTGCTATCACCCCAAAAATTGTTTGCTTTGCAGCCTGCGGATTTAAAAACTTATGCGCTTCTTCTATTGTAATCATAAGTCTTTTTGGCTCATCTTCTTTTTTTTGAGTCGCTAAAAATTTTTCTGTTTTTGCAATATAAATATCATGAATTTTACGCGTAATAATATTTGAAACTAAAAGATAACAAAGCAAAGAAGTATTGTTTCCAAACTCCAAAACAACATTTATACCTTTATCTAAAAAATTAACTAACTTTTCTATTACAGATTCTTGAGTTTGATTTTTTTTAAGAAAAGAAAAACGTTCTAACCTTTTTAGTTTTCTATAAAGAGCACCTATAGACTCTGCATGAGCACCAATTATCTGCGCAAACTCTTTTAGGTTATCACCTTGATCCAATAAAACTTTTAACCAGTCCTTTTTATATTTACTTGCAACCAAATATGCAGCTTCTAATGCAGTGGGATGTAAATTAAGTTCTGATTGCAATCCGATAATATCTTCAACCCTTAAATCTTGATAACTTAAAGTTACTTCAACATCTGGAGCGCAACCTCTTCTTCGTGTAGCTTGCGGATCTAAAGAAAATATTGCAACTTTGTTTGTAAACAAAGTTTTAAGTCCTTTTACAAAAGATTCTTTTTTTCCTTCTTTTCTGGCCTGAAAACCATATTCCGAATGCATATCAAAAATTAAATTTACAGCACGCTCTGATTTGACTAAACCGGCTAAAATCAAACGGGTTATAAAAGTTTTTCCGGTTCCTGTTTTTCCAAAAATTCCATTACTCCGCTCAGTAAATAAATCTAAATTTATACAAACAGGAGTATTCATATCAAGCGGAACACCAATATTAAAATATTTTTTATTATCCTTTTCATCTCCAAAAATTAATGAAACATCTTTTGCCGTTGCATCATAAACACTAGAAAAATGCCCGGGAATGGTTTTGACAGGCATGTGCACACCATTTTTATCTAACATCAACATTGGACGTAAAGATACTTTTGTAAAAATATCTCTTTGTTTTAATACTTCCAACAAAAGAGTTTCATCTTCATCGGGCGGAAAAAGTAAAATATCTGGATTTGTGACCTGAAGTTCAAGATCCGTTATTAAAGAAAAGAAAATATAATTTTTACCTTTTATAGAAACAAACTTTCCTGTTTTAACATCTTCCAACTCAGAATCCGGATCCAAGCGCATAATAAAACCCTCGCTCAATGAACCCGAAATTATACTACCCAATTTTTTTATATTTTTTGCCATAAAAACCATTTTTTAAATTAATAATTATTAAAAACAAAAACGATAATTAAAAATTGGATAACAGTTTGTAAATAGATTTGAATTTTATCTGATTTTTATAAGTTTTAACTTTTTATAAATTTTTTAATAAAAAATTTTTTACCGAAATTTACAGCTCTTTTTATATATTTTTCTGATTTTTTCTGTACAGATTTTATCTTCCTGAAAAGTTTAACTCTTGTGAATTTTAAATGTCTTCTTTATTTTTAAAACTAAATAATTTTATATTTTGGGAGAATCATAATGAAGAAAATAATAAATAAATTATTTCTAATTTTATTTTTTATAAACCTAAAATCCAATCAAATTAAAATATATAATAAAACAGATACAAAAATATATGTAGCAACATATTATAAAAGAGCTTTCGAAAGCTTTGAATGCACAAAAAATAGTAAAATCATAGAAATACCTAAACAAAAAAAAATAGAACTCAAAAGACCTAAAAAAAAATTTTTATTTGATAGAAAAATATTATATTCCAAATATAAAAACTTACTGAGAAATAAAATATCTAGATATGATTATAAATTCATAAATAAAAAATCAATAAGTAAAATTTATGGAAATAAATTTTTTATAATTTTAGAAAATAATATTCCTACTTGTTTAAACTATATAGAATACAAAATATTGAATCCCATGCTTAAATCTTGTGTTAATTCAAAAAATTTTTTAATAAACAAAATTAGACCAAAAATTTCCAACTATAAACATGAAAATGAAATAGCAAAAGTACGATTAGGAAATGATCTTTGTAAGGAAGAAAAAAAATTTTTGAAAAAAAGAAGAAAAAAAATAAAAAAAGCTATAGAAAAATTATTAAATAAAAAAATAAAAGAAGAACAAATTCCTACCATAGCTATCTGTTTAAGTGGAGGATCATACCGATCTGCCATCGGATCTTTAGGAACTTTAATTGGAATTAAAGAAATTGGAGTTTTCGATTGCACAACATATCTTTCAACATTGTGTGGTTCAAGTTTACCTGTAATTTGTTGGCTTGCCACAAAAAAATCTTTGTCTGAATATAAAGAAATATTTAGTAAAGGTGTTGATCATACAATTTTTACACCTATAAAAAATTATAAAATACTTAAAAATATGTACAAAAGAAGATTTGCTTTTAAACAACATTTTGGCCTTGCAGACATTTGTGGTTATTTAGCAGCCGATAGTTTGTTGGATCATATAAAAAATAAAAAACAACTAAATGGTTTATCTTATCAAGCTAAGAGAATAAAAAATGGAGATTATCCAATGCCAATTTATGCAGCAGTTGAATCGATAAGTAATTATGAATGGTTAGAATTTAATCCATATGAAGTTGGAAGTTATTTTTTAAACTCTTATATCCCATCATGGTCTTTTGGTAGAGAATTTTTAAATGGAATCTCCATAAATAATGCCCCAGAACTCAGTTATGCTTTTTATATGGGGTTATTTTGCTCTGCTTATACATTAGGAATAAAAGATCTTTTTCGTTTTATTCCAAATTGTAATATATGTAAAAGAGCAAAAAAAATAGCCCAAAATACTTTCTTAGATGAAGTAAGATTTTGCCCTGCATATATTCCCAATTTTACATATGGAATGAATAATTCTCCGATGCAAAATATTAAAAATTTTAAAATTATAGATGCAGGTTTTGAGTTTATAATCCCAATGCCGCCTCTTCTCAAAAAAGAGAGAAAAGTTGATTTGGTAATTATTGGTGATTATTCCAAGGAAATGAAAGATCTTAATAAATTTGAAAAATATTCCAAAAAATTTGATTTTCCACTTCCTAAAATATCTGATAATGAATTCAATCAAAAAATAATATCAATCTATAAAGATAAAAATAATCCCAATATTCCTGTTATTATTTATTTACCATTTATAAAAAATGAAAATTACGATCAAAATTTTGACCCAAAATCGGGTGAAGGA
>WJLJ01000047.1 GCA_014728525.1 Candidatus Babelota bacterium
ACTGCAATCTTTCTAAATTTACCTGCATTTTTATCATCAATTTTCTTTAAAACTAAATAATGTAAATGTAAAATATCTTTTAAAGAAATATCCGAATATTTTTTCTTAGAAAAACTTTTTATATAATCAAAAGCAAATGATAAATTTATTGCCTCAAGATGTTCTTTTAAACTTTTACCTCCGATTGTTATTCCCTTTTCAATAACAAGCGTTGTTTCCTTTTTTGTTAAAGTATTACCTTCTATAGCATTAGAATTATATGTAGATTCAATTTTGAACCAATGATCTAAATTTTGAACTAATTCAATTGGAAGAGGTCTATAAGAATCTAATTCTATCTTTTTTTCTTTTATAAGATTTAACAAATTTTCCATAAAAACCTTAATTTTAAATTATCCCAATAAAACTCGTTCTTCCGGATATTTATATAATTGTTTTTCTTCTTTTTTACGTAAAGCAAGTACCAAAGTTAAAGCACCAACTCTTCCTAAAAGCATAGAAAACATTAAAACAAATTTTCCCCAATTCGAGATAAATGGAGTAATACCGGTAGAGTAGCCGGCTGTTGAAAATGCTGAAACCGATTCAAATAAAATTTGAATAAAACTAAACTGCGGCTCAGTTATAAGCAAAATAAAAGTTGTAATACCAACCCAACCTAAAGACAAAGCAATAATAACAGTGGTTTTAAAAATTTGTTCTGCCGGAATACTTCTACCGTAAAGCTCTACCGTCTCTTTATTTTTAACAAAAGCTGCGATAGATGCTATAAAAAGAGTAAAAGTTGTAACTTTTACTCCACCACCGGTAGAAGATGAACTTGCTCCAATAAACATTAAAACTATAAATAATAAAAGTATAGGTAAAGTCAATTGAGAAAAATTTAAAGATTCAAAACCTGCAGTTCTTGCTGATATAGATAAAAATATTGAATTAGATATCTGATTCCATATTGAAAAATTCTTTAACGTATTTGTTCTTTCTAATACAAAAAATATAATAGAACCAAACACAACCAACATTGTAGAAGTTATTAAAACAATTTTTGTATGTAAAGAAGTTGTAATCTTTTTAGGTTCTTCTTTCCACCAATTTTTTATTGAAATAATAACATTTTTTCCAATTTCATACCAAACAACAAAACCTATACCGCCCAAAAAAATCAAAATTGACATTGTAAACAATGGAAATCCATTATGAGATAATTCCGTTAAGCCGGGTTCGAATAATGTTGCTCCTGCATTGCAAAAAGCTGATATGGAATGAAATACAGAATAAAAAATCGCCTTCCCCGTAGGAAAAATATCTTTAAAATGTAAATAAAGAAATGCAGCACCGATAGCTTCTGTTATAAAAGTAAAACCTATTATCAATTTTAAAAAAGTTTTAATTTTACCGGAAAATTCAAAATCCAAAATTCTTCCTGCTACCAATTTAGTAATTAAACTTAAATTTAAAACTAACGACACCAAAAATAATGATAAGGTCATCAAACCTAATCCGCCAATTTGAATCAAACAAAGGATCACACATTGCCCAAAAAAAGAAAAATAAGACATTGGTACAATTTTGAGTCCTGTAACACAAGTAGCAGAAGTAGAAGTAAATAAAATATCAATTAAAGGAATATCAATAACCCGTGACATAGGTAATGATAATAAAAATGCTCCTGCAGTTATTACAAACAAAAATGATAAAACTAAAATTCTACCGGGCGATAACTTTAAAAACTTCGGACCAGCCATAAATAATCCTTATAAAATAAATAACCAATAATTTTATAAAATTTTATTATACAAAAATAAGTATTCCAATTAAACAATATTTATTATATCGTATATTGATTGCAATTTTCAGGTTTAAATGGCAAAAGGAGATTTTATGAAAAAAATAATAATATTTACTTGCTTTCTTTGTTCTTTAACATCATTAAATGGAATGCAAAAAAATCTTGAAAAACTAACAGTAACAGAGATTGTAAATTATACTATAGATCTTCAAAATAAAAAAATTAAAAACATTGAGATTAAAATAGAAGAATTACAAGAATGTATAAAAATATTAACAAATAAATTAGCTTTATTAGAAGAACTATATAATGAAGATTATAATTATATATTTAATGAAATTACTAATTTTTTAAAATCTTCATCAGATAGTTTAAATCAAGAAAAACTAAAAAAAATACTTTTACAAATTAAATCATTTTTAACTAAAAAAGATGGAAAAAAAATTATAGATTTAGAAGACCGAATAAAAAGACTGGAAAAAAAACGTAATCCTAAATTTATAATTTTTACTATGATTTTATGCAGTTATGTATTATTTAGATATTTAGAACATTTAGTTTACGATTATTTATCTAAATGTATACCTACCCCTTCATAATTTATATTTTCCCAAAGAAATGCAGTATTTAAAATATTATTTAAATCAGAGTATTTAGGAATCCAACCCAAAATTGCTTTTATCTTTTTATTATCTGCAATTAATGTATCAACATCTCCGAGCCTACGTTCACAAACCTGAATATTCATTTTTTTTCCTACAACATTTTGTGCCATATTAATCATTTCTTTAACTGAATACCCCTTGCCTGTTCCCAAATTAAAATAATCCGATTTGCCTCCGGAATTTAAATATTCAAGACCTAAAATATGTGCTAACGCCAAATCAAGAACATGAATATAATCACGTACACATGTTCCATCCGGTGTATTATAATCTGTTCCAAAAATTTTAAATGTTTTATTATTTTTTATAGCTCTTAACATTAATGGAATAATATGAGTTTCGGGATTATGCTGTTCACCAAGATTATTTTCCGGATCTGCTCCCGCGGCATTAAAATATCGCAAAGAAACATACTTCAAATCATAAGCCTTTGCATAATCTTGAAGCACAAACTCTATTACAAGTTTATTTTTTCCATATGGACTGATCGGGTCAAAAGGATGTTTTTCATTCATAGGAACTTTTATAGGATTGCCATAAATAGCACAACTTGAAGAAAAAATAAATTTTTTAACCCCCCTACTCAACATAAAGTCTAAAAAATTTATTGTTTTTATAACATTATTTTCATAAAAATTTGCAGGTTTTTTAACAGAAATTCCAACTTCTATAAATGCAGCAAAATGCATTACTGCGTCTATTTTATATTTATCAAAAATTTGATTTAAAACTTTTTCATCCGCAAAATCTGCTTTTATTACGGTTGCCCATTTATGATCAAAATTTTGACCATGTATTAATTTATCTATTATTAAAACCTCATAACCTCTTTTATAAAGCAAATATGCCGAATGAGAGCCTATATATCCCGCACCACCCAAAATTAAAATTGTTTTCTTCATAAACTATCCTTAATTCAAATACCCTCGCTTCACTCGGCTCCTTCCACTGTCGCCAAGGCTTCCGCCGTTGCTAAAGCTTCCGCCGTCGCTAAAGCTATGGCGAGACTAGATGGCGAGACTAGATAGCGAGACTAGATGGCGAACTAGATGGCGAGATATGCAGGACAACCGCTTTGTATATTATACATTTATGAGTAACTTTAAAAGTGTATCAAACTATGCTGTTTTCTAAAAAAACTTTTCACAGTTTAATATTTTTTTCAAACTCAGAACACTAAAAATACTTTGATTATATGGTTAAATAAATGATTTTTTTTATCTATATACGTTCTTATTGAAAATAAAATATTCAAACTGTTAACATTCTTTATCTTTATAAAACTTTTCTTTTTTTATGAGGGGGAAATCATGAAAAAAATTAAACATTTTTTATTCGGAATAATTATACTAATGCAATCAACATGTATATATTCTAGTTATCATATTATTTGTGTTACCGGTCCAAATGAAAAAATAATCGATTGCAATATCAAACAAAAAATTTTTATTGAAATATTAAAAAAATTAATAAAATTAAGAGATCCAAAAAAACAAAAAGTAACAATAGAAATTATGGAAAATTATTTAGATGAATTCTCATATGCAGAACGTGAAGATGAACTTTTAAAAAAAATAATTGAAAATAAAACATCTAACCTTATATTAATGGGAATAGGTAAAGGGCAAAATATTGTAGAAAATGTATTATTAGAACTACAAGTTAAAAAAAAGGAAAAAATAATTAAAAAAATTTTAAAAATAACTAAAGATCGGATAAATAAATCAGATAGACTTTTAAGAACAATAAAATGTGAAATTTCTAAAGCTAAAAATATTTTAGATTGTTACATAAAAATTGATTTAAATGAAATAGATGAAGTATTAAATCAGTTAATTAAAAAGTTTTATAAACTAAATAATAAATGTTGTCGTCCCAAAAATATTTATAATAAACTATTAAAAAAAATCGATTATTTTAAAATTATTGAATTAATATTTCTTGCATCATATCAACCTAAAGCTGGGAGAAAAAAATGAGATATATAAAATTTATGCTAATATTATTCACTTTTTTAGAATTAAATTCACAAAATCATACTATTTTTTTATATGGTAAAACAGATATTAAAGCTTTGAAAAAAACAAAACAAATAAAAAAGTTATATGAAGCAATAGAAGAAATTTTAATAAAGGAAATTGATAGTTCAATTGAGTTTTGGCCTAAAAAAACAAAAAAAAGACTTTTTAAAAAGTCTTTTAAAAAAAAGAAACAAAAAAAGTTCTGTAAATCAAAAGAACTAAATAAAATAGATATCACCACTTTATGTGAAAAACTAAAAAACAAAATTCTAAAAAAATATGATGAAACAGAAAAACAAATAAACTTAATCGCCATAGGTAAAGGAGTAGAAATATTAAAATATTTATTAAAAGAATTTCATGAAATGAAGCTTGATAAATGTATATCTAAAGCAATTATAATAGATAATCCAAAAGTATCCAGAAAAAAAAGTTCAAAATACGGCCCAAGAAAAATCATTAATTATGATGAAGCAATAACAAAAACCGAAGAAGATAAAAGAAAAGTTCATTTTCTAGAATCCGAATCTGAAACAGATACTGTATATGGGTCTAATTCTGAAATAGAAGAATCTTCAAGATATGAGGAGGTAGATCCTGATGAATTTTGCCCTTCAGAAAGTAATTTTAATATAGAAAACTATGTTGTATTAATAAATCCAAAAAAGGAAGAAAAAACTCCCGATTCATGGTGCACTTGTTCAAAAAAAGAAAAAATTAATACTTTTATAGGAATAGCAGGATTAGTTGTTGCAATACTTGCTCTCTAATAAAAAAATAACTTATTCTTTTTTAATCTTTGCTAAGAGGGATTTAAGTTTATTTAAATAACTTGAAAAGACTAAAAAAGTTTTGTTAGCATAAATTTATAATTGAATACATTTGTAAAAAAATAAATCGCTAATAAAAAAAAAGGAGAAAAATAATGGCCGATCTAGAAAAACTGGGAAAATGGGGGGCTGATAATCTTACGGGGTTATTAGCAGTCATCGCAGGTTTAATTTTATTAGGAATAACCTATAAAATAATATTGAATATTCTTCTCTTTTCTGTAGGAATAGTCTTACTTTATTTTGGTTTGGTTAAATTAAGAGTAAGACCTATAGTTAATGCGATAGATAGGTTAGTAAAAAAATTCAAATCAACGTTATCAACTTAAAAAAAAGAGGCAATTGCCTCTTTTTTTTAAGTCTTTTTTTATCTCTCTTCCATATTTTTATTTTCTTTTTCTTGAATATTATTTTCTTTTACTTGTTTATTTTCTTTTGAGTCTTCATCAAATTTAACTTGTATTCCCTTTAAAGCCTTTAATCCTCTTTTTTCTTTACTATAAACCGGCGTATGCACAACAACTTGTGGATACGCTATTGTAATATTATTTTCTCTAAATGCTTTTATCATTGCAAAACGAACTTCACTGGATATTTGCCAAAGTTCTTTTATTTTCCTTGAACTTATAAAACATCTAACCAAAAATAAAACCCCATTATCCTCAAAACTCTCTAATCTGACGACAACACTCGGTACTTTTAAAGTTGCCTCATGAGCATCTACAGTCTTTAACAAGACCTCTTTTATAAATTCAAAATCCTGTCCGTAATCAACCAATATTCTAAGCTCAAAACCAACAGACATTCTTCCGTGTCCCCAATTTACTAACTGTTTTGATACTAAATCTTTATTGGGAACAATAACAGAAAAATTTCTTGCTGTTTTTATAGTTGTTGCTCTTGCTGATATTTTTTGAACACTCCCTATAGTTTTATCATCCAATTGTATGAAATTACCTATTTCAAAGGGCCTTTCTATTAAAATAAATAAACCCGAAACATAGTCTGCGGCTAAATCTTTTAAAGCAAAACCAATACCAACAGCTAAAAAACCACCAACCCAAAATATAAAATCCTTTAACTGAATAGCCGCAAAGCCCAAAATTAAAGATAAAGCAATTATGATATAATGCGCAATTCTAAACATCGTATTTTGAGCACCCGGTTCGGTTCTGAAAATATCAAAAAGTTTATTAAAAACAAACTTTTTCAATAATGAAGAAATTAAAAAACCGGCTAAAATAAATGATATAAAAATTAAAAATTCTACTATACCAAGATTGGCACCATCTCCAATCTTTATTACCCAGTCTTGAGACAGATCTCTCCATAGATCTGAAGGAGTATAATTGAATTGCCAAATTCTTGTAATTAAAACAAAAGAAAAAAATGATAAAACTAAAAAAGTAATAATTGTAAAAAATCCGTAATAAACTTTTGCCTGTTCAAATTTATCCACAATTTCATCATTCTCTTCTTTCAAAAAGAATGAAACTGAATATTTACGAATGTAAAAATGTATAAAAAATAATCCATAAAAAATTAATACTGTTCCCGGAACTGCAAAAATTAAATACCAAGCAAGATTGGAATATCCGACATACGGATTAGAAAGAATTAAAAGCCCCATAAAGAAAATAAATACCGGATAATAATATTTTTCTATTTTTTTTCTTATCCAAATAAAAAAAGTTCCTTTTGGAGGAAGCAAAGCAAGAACATCATCTTTACCAAAAAATAGCAAAACTATCACAACCAAAATAAGAGAATAAGCAGCTAACATCAAACTAGGAAAAACTGAAGGGATATCCATATAATTCAAAAAAGCTTGTCTTAATGGAATCAATATAGAAGTTGAATATAAAATAGCCGTTAATAAAAACATAAATTTGGATTGTGTTTTTTCTGCAAAAAATAAATAACTTAATTTTTTATTTAATTCTTTAGCGGTAGATAAAAGAGTACTCGATAAATACAGCCATATCGGAATAGATATCAAATAGAAAGTAGAAATCATAAAAGGATTTACTATAAAACTAATTGAGGAAAATACATATTTAAAATCAAAAAGAACATGTAAATATACAAAAAACCAACTAAATAATAATTTAAAATTATCTAAGGCAAACCCTAATAAAGCATCTATTGTTGTATATATTTGAATGTAATGTTGACTAGATCCTTCTATTTTTAAATTTATTTTTTTTCTTAAAAAAAGAAGTAAATGTTTCATTCCAAAAAGGAATATGGCAAACAAAATTATAAAAATAAATAAGCCTAAATAATCCGGCCAACCTAAATTTTTAACAAAATTAATAAAATTTGAAAAACTAAGATAGTCTGGAATATCCCAAAATATTTTTTTAAAAAACATTTCTGCATCTTCTAATGACTTACTTAAATCAATAAAAGAGATAGCTTTAGGAGAACGCTTCCATATATTTTCAGAGACACTTTTCTTTTCAAGCTGTTTTATTGTAAATTCATAACTATTAATCATTTGTTTAACTGATTTTATTTGATCGGAGATAATAGTTAAGTTCTTAAGACTTAATCCTTGAATACTATTCAAATAATAAAGAGTGTCATTTAAATTTGTAAAAACATCATAATAAGCTTTGTTATTTCCCTTAAAAATAGAAACTTTTTTTAAATTTAGATCTTCTTTTTTTAATTTTATTTCTTCTATTTTTCTTAGTGTTTCGGGTTGAGCACTTACTTCTTCATCTAATTTTCTTTGTAACTCTTTTATTTGAATTTCCGATAAAGATTTTTGGTTATTCAATTTTTGTAACCAATCAGGAATCATTGATTTATCAATACTACTTTGATAATAGGCTTTTATTATTTGGTATTGAAGCTTCTGTGCATCAACGCGTAAATCTAACCTTTCCTTTTCTGAATCAATAACCTTAAGCCTTTTATTTTTTTCTTCTATAATCGTTTCTAATTTTTGAATCTCAGAATCTATTAGTAAAGACTTTACTTTATTTACTTCTTCCTCTTTAATGGCTTTTTTTTGTTTTGTTAAAGAATCCAACTCCTTAGTTAATTTTTCTATATTTTCTTTCAAGGGAGCTTTTCTTTTATCCCAATCTTCCTTGGCCATTTGAACTTTTTGAGATTCTATATTCCATTCCTGTTGTGCTAAATTCACATCTTCCGGAGTTGGTAAAATATTTTTCTCTATTTCTTTTAAATTTTTATTTTGTAATTCAAATTCTAATTCCAATAATTTTGCTTGATCAGTATTAAGTTTTATCTTTTCTTCTAAATTCTTTATTGCTGATTTATATTGTTCGGATTTTTCTTCTAATAAGCTTATTTCTTCTTTTAATAAGGATCTTTGAGCAATATTTTCTTTATCTCTTTTTCCTTGTTCTATTTTTTCTTCTAATTCGTTTAATTGCTCTTTTTTTGAATCTTTTAATTTTTCATTCGAATCCAAAAATTTTTCTTTGGTATCTTTTTGTTCTTCTAATGTTTGTTTTTTTCTTAGCTCATTATTCTTTTTTGTCATCTTGGCAGATAGCTCCTTTGCTATCTCCTGAAATTCCTTCCAAGAATATGAAGAACTCAATTTCTCAGTAACCGGTTTTTCTTTGGTTCCTATTATTAATTTAATAACTTTTATATTTTCTTTTATAGTACTTAAAGTTTCTTTTTTTGCTTCCAATTCAGAAGAAAGAACTTGTTTCTTTTCATTTAAAAGACTAATGTATTTTAAAAGATATTCTCTCTCATCTTCTGTGGAAGTTTTAAGTTTTTCATCTATTTTTGATAATTCTTCAGCAATATTATTTAATTTTTCTTTTATTAATCTTTCTTCTTTTAAAAATTTACTTTCAAATTTTTCTTTATCTTCTATTTCAGCCTTAAGCTTTTCTTTATACGCTTCTATAGTATCTATTGTAAAAGTAATCTTTGTTTTTTTAGATTTTTCATTATTAGAGCCAATTTTACTTAAATCAAATAGAGCATTTAAATTGCAAAAATTTAAAATTAAAATTAAATACAATAAAGATCTTAATATCATAAATTCCTCTTTTTATTTTAAATTTAAAATTTAAATGTTTTAAAAAGCTTAAAATGAGAATGGTGCATTAAACTTTTTTTTATCCAATTATCTATTTTTTTTATCTCAAATGTTTTAACATTTTGTAAATTATCTTTTAATAACTTTATCTTATCTTTGTCAACAAAATCAATATCAATTGAAGTAAGTTCTTGATAGATACCTAAATATACAATTAAATCAACACATGGATAAAAACCCAATAATTCAAGCAATTTAATCAGATAAATTTTTTTAATAATATGCAGTTCATCTAAAAAAAATTTTTTAAAAACATGAATATTAAAAGAATTGTAAATATGATTAAATATATCACCGGCAGGATTACAAATCGGTGAAAAATAATAACAAATTTCTAATAAAGAATGAACCCATTCCATTTTTAGAATATGATCATAATGAGGAGACATTAATATTTCTAAGTTCTGAGCAAAAAATATTCTTGTATTTTTCCCGGAAATATTAAATGCCAATAACATTCCCGGCCAAAGCTGAAAAGTTCTTTCGGTTGGACGGGTTATAATTTCTATTTTTCCAAAATTTTTACTAAGAACAGATAACTTATTTTTATTCGGTAAAAATCTCTTTAATACAAAACAAAGCTCTTTATTATGCACATTTAACTTTTTAATATCTTAACATCATTTACCACAGGATAAGGCTTATACAAAAGAATTTTTTTGGACTTAAAATAAAAATCCTGCAAACTTCTTTGTATATTAACTCTTAAATCTTCAAAACTAATTTTATTATTCAAAAATTTTTTTGCATCATCGGATCCCAAAATTTTATCAAAAGAATCCAAATAATTAAATTTTATTTTTTTTCTATTTTTAAAAAAACGAGCTAAAGTCAACATAGCATTAAAAGATGAAAATTTCTTTAAATTTTTTCTAGAACTTAAACAAAAACCTTTTAGGTAATTCTTTTTATTTTTATTATAATAAGAATAATTTTTACAATAAAAACCAAGTCTTTTACAAATCTTTTCCAAATAACCCATCTCCCACATTGAAAGGCTTTTATTTGGTAATAATAAAGTTTTTTTAAGTAAGGTTTCATCAAGATCTTTATTTATTGGTTCTATTTTGCTTAAAAAATCCAATAAATTTTTTTGATATAAATAAGAACTAATATTTTTATCATTTCCTCGTTTCCAACCTATCATAGGAATCACTGTAAGTTTTATAGGTTTTTGAAGAATATAATTATTAAAATATTTAGCTAATTCAGCAACAGTAAGACCATATTGAATAGGAATTCTTCCGGAACCTTCAATAAATCCTGAAAGAGGGTTTGGCTTATCCAAAATTATAACTCTCTTATCATTTTTTAAAGCATACAGCATTGTGTTTAATAAAATATCAAAAATCGGATCATTTCTTGTTCCAAAAGTCCTAACATTAAATATTACAGCGTTTACATTATTCAAACTATTTTGAAAATCTTTTTTATATTTATCTAATTTAAATACGGATATTTTTTTGTTTTTAATTTCATTAAATTGTTGATTTTGGAATTTACCCTTTTCATCTAAAACAAATAAACTTTTTATCTTAAACCCCTGATTCAGCAAAGGATTTATATTTTTAAACTCATAAAGATCCGTTATTAAGGCCATTTCATATTTTTTTAATCCATAAAAAAATCTTTTATTCTTTAATAAATTTTCAACACTTGTAAGGTATCTATTACCATTATTAATTTCTTGTTTTGTTTTACCTTTTTCCGAAATAACCTCCGGTATAAAAATAACTAGATATACAATACATAATAGCTTAATAAAAGATCTTAATTTTGTATTCATTACCCTTTTCCCCAAATTATTTCCCCCATATATATCCCTCACTAAAAAAATAACTAAAACGAAATACTAAATTCAAGTTTTTTAATAAAGTTTCAAGTAAATTGATTTATATCAAATTTATCTGTTTTAATAAAAAATAAACTAAAAAAGGAGATCTATGAAGTCCCTATATAAATTATTAATAATATTCCCCTTAATAATAATCTCAACTAAGCCTTTTACAATAAACCAATATGAAGCCTTATCTCTTAAAAAAAAAGGCATATCAATAAAAAATCCCTACACTTCAAAATTCTTAAAGCTAACAAAAAAAAAGGTTACAGCTTTTAAAATTGATACAAATCCTATTACATTGCAAAAAGCAGCAAAATATTCTTTAGAACTACTTAAAGACAAAAAAAATACTAAAAATAGAATTATAAATACTAAAAAAGTTAAAGAAACCTTAAGATTTATAATAGCACTGATAGAAAATGATAAAAAAAATAAAAGACCATTCAGAATATTAAATACAAATTTTTTAAATAAATATTTTAAATTTATAAGATGGTCCGGGGATATTCAAAACGCAAAAAAACACGGTAAAATTATTAAGCCCGGCAGTATTTATTTAACTCATTATGCAACTTTTGAAATTAATGGTAACTATAAACAAACAAAAAAATATCCTTACGCTCTTTACCAAATAATAAATAAATATTTTGATCAAGATTTACGCTTTAAAATATCAAAACAAAATGTTCTACGTGGCAGATTAAACCTGCCTATATACAAAAATAAAGTAAAGCCATTAGTCTGGGTAACAAGACAAGGACTTGAAGAAGCTTTAATGCAAGGTACTACCATTGTAAAAATGCCTAACGGAAAGAAAAGAATATTTTGCGTTAATAAAAATAATGGTTTTGCATATGATCAAAATATAAAAAAAAGAGAAAATCAAAAAAGATATTGGTACTTCAAAGAATTAAAAAATAATAATTTCAACATAATAAATTTAGGAAAAACAGTTTTTGCAGGAGATATTTATAATATAGGGCTAGGCAAAATTATAGCCATAAGATATAAAAATAGAATTAATAAAAAAATAGAAATGCGCTTGGGAATTCTTGCTGATTCCGGAGGCGCATTTGTAAATAATCTTTATCAATTAGATTATTATGGCGGAGCTTTTAAAAACCATAAAGATTTTTATTCTTGGGTCAAACCAATGCCCAGAAATGTTCAAAGTTTTATTTTAATAAAAAAATAGACCCGAAAATTTTCGGGTCTATTTTTTAAAATATTTTTATTTTTTATAATGTTGCAAGTAATAATGAAATCACTGCCATTAATTTAATTAAAATGTTTAATGAAGGCCCTGAAGTATCTTTGAACGGATCACCAACAGTATCACCAACAACTGCAGCTTTATGGGCTTCCGATCCCTTGCCGCCAAAATTACCTTCCTCAATATACTTTTTTGCATTATCCCAAGCACCACCTGCATTTGCCATTGTTAAAGCCAATAAAATTCCTGCAAGTGTAGCACCAGCCAAAAATCCACCTAGTGCTATTGTTCCTAATACATATTTAATAAATACAGGAGCACCAACAGTTAAAACACCGGGTAAAATCATTTCTTTTAAAGCAGCATTTGTTGAAATCTCTATACATCTATTCGAATCAGGCTCTGCGGTTCCTTCCATTAAACCTTTTATAGATTTAAATTGTCGTCTTACTTCCATAACCATTTGCCATGCAGCATTACCAACTGAACGCATAGTAAGGGCAGAAAGTAAAAACGGCATTGTTCCTCCGATAAACATACCTGCAATTACCAATGGATTTAAAAGGTTAATTCCCGGAAGATTTGCTCTTTCCGAAAATGCAACAAACATAGCAAGAGCCGTAAGTGCTGCAGAACCTATAGCAAAACCTTTACCTAAAGCAGCTGTCATATTCCCTAAAGCATCAAGTTTATCTGTAATTTTTCTAACTTTCGGACCAAACCCTGACATTTCCGAAATTCCTCCGGCATTATCGGCAATAGGTCCATAAGCATCAACAGACATTGTAATACCAACTGTTGCAAGCATAGAAACAGCAGCAATTGATATTCCGAATAAACCACCAAAAAATGTATATGAAAAAAATATAATTAATGCGATAGAAATTATGGGCATAACAATCGATTCAAAACCCACAGATAAACCATAAATTAAATTAGTACCGGCTCCGGATTGCGAAGTTTGAGCTAACTTTTTAACCGGTCCGCCATTTGTATAATAATCGGTTATAAGACCAATTATAACACCGGAAAGAGCACCCAATACAACAGCACCAAAAAGTTTAAGGTTTATTGAAAAATATTTCATATAAGCAAATGCACCTGCCAAGAAAAATACTATTGCTACATAAGTTGAATTGTGAAGCATCGCATTTAACTTACCCTTAAATAAAGTTACCGATGCAAGACCAATAATAGAAGATAAAAGACCAATTGTAATAAGAACTAATGGCAAAGAAATATAATTTAATCTACCGGCAAAGGTTACAAATGCCAAACTCATAGAAGCTAAAGTTGCACCAACATAACTTTCAAAAATATCTGCGCCCATACCTGCAGTATCACCAACACAATCCCCAACATTATCTGCAATAACGGCAGGATTTCTTGGATCATCTTCAGGAATCCCCATTTCAACTTTACCGACAAGATCTGCTCCAACGTCTGCAGCTTTAGTATAAATACCACCGCCAACACGCGCAAATAATGCAATAGAACTGGCACCTAAACCAAAACAAGTAACAATTTGAACAAAATCAACAGATGGATTATTAACAAAAAGAAAAAATAAGCTTCCTAAACCAATCAAACCTAAAGTGGCAACTGTAAACCCCATAACCGAACCACCAAAAAGAGCAGTCATAAAAGCTTTACGTTCACCATGTTCTTTTGCAGCCATTGTTGTTGCAACATTTGCTCTTGTAGCGGCTTTCATTCCAATAAATCCCGCAAACATAGAAAATAAAGCACCTGCAACATAAGAAAGCCCTACAAAAATAGAACTCGTGGCATACCATAATAAAGCAAAAGCTATTGCTATTACTATAGCAAGAATAGAATATTCTTTACGTAAAAAAGTCATTGCTCCTTGACGGATAGAATTTGCAATTTTATCAGCCGTCTTATTAGCAATTTTTTGTTTTAAAATTCCCTTGAATAACATTAATACCATAATCATACCAAGTATTCCCGTACTCAAGAAAAATACAAAATAGTGCATAAGTTCCATAAATGCTCCTATAAAAATTATTTTAGTTAATATATTAGAAATAAAAAGTTTAAATTAGAGATCGTTTTTGTAAAGTGTATATTAATAAAAAAAGGGCCCAGATTTAAATCCGAGCCCTTTTTTTCTATTCTTTTGGCTCAAGAATAGAAAGCTAAAACCTCCTCTTGAACACCATGAGATCCATTTATATAATCCCAAACCTTCAAATAATAGTTTTTCTCATCTTCAGTTGCTTGTCTTGAAAGATATGTTTCAAAAACATTATTAATATTTATAGTTCTTGCTTCTTCAGAATTTTTAATAATCTCTTCAATAGCTTGTGAACCACCCAATGAGTCCCAGTTATTCAAATAATGATCTAAACCGTCTTGATCCGGATCTCTTTCTAAATATTTTTGATATAAATTTCTTAAAGTTATTGGTCTTCCTTCTAAACTATTTTTCAAATCGTATTCTATTCCAGAAGCGCCACCTATTGAATCCCAAATGTTCATATAATGGTTAAAACCATCATTATCCGCTTCTCTTTCAAGACATTTTAAATAAAGATTATTTATTGCAACCGTTTTACCTTCAGTTGAATTTTTTATTTCATCTTCAATAGCTAGCGAACCTCCTATTGAATCCCAAAGCCCTAAATAATGATCATAATCATCTTGACTTGGTTCTCTTTCCAAATATTTTTGATATAAATTTCTTAAAGTTATCGGCCTTCCTTCAATACTATTTTTTAAATCGTATTCTATTCCCGATTCGCCTCCCAATAAATCCCAATTATTCAAATAAGTATTAATACCGCCATCATCGGCTTCTCTTTCAAGACATTTTAAATAAAGCTCTCTGATGATAATAGTTCTTGCTTCAGCAGAGTTTTTTATTTCCTGCTCAATAACATTTAAACCTTTTTCATCCCAAAGACCCAAATAATGATCATAATCATCTTGATCCGGCTCTCTATTAAGATATTTAAGATATAAATTTCTCAAGCTTATTGGTCGACCTTCAACTGAATTTTTAATTTCATATTCAATTCCGGAAAATTCATCTTTTTTGTACCAATTATCCAAATAATTTTCTAAACCACCTTGATCGGGCTCTCTTTGCAAGCAAGTTCTATAAATATGCTTTAATAAATCTATTCTTAATTCTCTTAATCCAAGATTAATTAAATGCGGATAATAAAAAACTGAAGGAATTTGTGAATCGTAATGTACAAGTTCAACAGCTATACAATTATTTATTTTTTGATCTTTATCTACATAAAAATGGCAAACCGCAAAACGCTCTTTTCCCCCAACATTAACAACAGGAATATTATTCCAGGTTTCAAAAAAAGTATCATGAAAATGGCCTGTAATCATTATAACAATATCATCTTTATAATGTTTTATAGAGTCATGAAAATAATTTAAAGCATTTCGTCCTCTATCTTCATTTGTCGGTCTGGGCTCTTCCCCTGTTGTCCACCAACCAATAGACCAATTTCTTGTAGGATCGTAATGAAAAAATAATATTTCCGGATATAAATGAGATAAATTCTGATACCAAGAAATAGCTCCATCATTATATTCATTAGTCATGGTAGGACATTCGCCTAATGAAATTATATCCATTCCTTCATCAACATATTTTTTATAATAAATTTTATCGTTATATAAATCTTTTACTTCTTCTACTGCAACAGAACCCAAACCTAAAAGAGCCCTCCCCCAAACATTTAGTTGCTCCTCAAGAGTTCCTTCTCTTTGCCAACGATCATGATTTCCTATGGTTATTAAAACTTCTTTTCCTGTATTTTTTAGCGGATTATAAAAAACATCTACAAATTTATCCCAATCCTTTTGATCCCCCCAGTCACACATATCACCGGGAATAACGATTGCTTTTATATTATTTTTATAATCATTTGTAATTTCAACCATTCTTGATAAATGTTTCTGTTTTTCTGATTCCTGAGTATCATTTCCATAAACATGTAAATCAGAATTACAAACAACCCCCTTGTTAGGAATAAATGCTCCAAGGTTTCTTAATATCGAATCATCTCCATCAAATAAAGTCGTCCTAATTAATATTAATTTATTAGCATCATAAATTTGGGATAAATTATTAGCTTGAAATTCACAATCTATTAATTTTACATCTTTTAGATTTGTGCTATCTAAATTTGCATTATTTAATGAACACTTTTCTAAACATGAGCCACTTAAATTTGCATTATAAAAATTAACATCATCTAAATTTTTATTTTTTATGTTTATATTGGTAAGATCTGCACCAATAAGATCCTTATCTTCATTGACAAGCTTATTATAATCATCTTGATTATAACCCCTCAATGATGAAATTAATAAAAAAATTAACAATAACTTTTTCATTTTTTTCTCCTCTTTTTTTAAATAACTATTTTCCAAAAAGTTTTTCTTTATACACTTTAGATTCCGGAGAATGTTTTAATGAATCTTCAATTTTGTCCGAACCTAAATTATCCCAATTCTCTAAATAATACTTTTTACCCAAAGCATCCGGTTTTCTACCCAAATATTTTTTATACCATTTCTCTAAAAACTTAGATCTTGCTTCTTGGGAATTTTTTATATTATTTTCGATATTATCTGCACCACCTAATTTTTCCCAATTATTTAAGTAGTATTTTTTACCTGAAGAATCCGGTTTTCTACCCAAATATTTTTTGAACCATTTTTCCAATAATTTTGGTCTTGCTTCCTCAGAATTTTTTATAATATTTTCAATCTTATCCGTACCGCCTAATTTTTCCCAATTATTTAAATGATATTTTAAACCGGAAGAATCCGGTTCTCTATTTAAATATTCTCTATACCATTTTTTTAATAATTTAGGCCTTGCTTCTTTGGAATTTTTTATCTCATTCTCAATTTTATCCTTTCCCTTTCTTTTCCAAATATTCAAGTAATGATTTAAGCCGGAGCTATCTGCATTTCTACCTAAATATTTTTTATAAATTTTATTTATTTGTTTTTTTACGAATTTATCAGATTCTTTTATTTTCTGTTCAACTTCCCAGCTACCACCAAATTCATCCCATTTCTCAACATAATATTTTACTTCTTGATATTTTGGAGATTTTCCAAATAGCTTTATAAAAGTTCTATAAACAAAATCATTTTTTTCATGATCATGAATAATTTTATATAAACAAGGATAATAGATCTGAGTTTTATCTGTAGGATGAATAAATTCTATGGCAACAACTACCGGTTTATAAGTCCACTTTTTATTTATTTTTACAGGATATTGCGGATCTATATGAGCCAATGCAAATCGGTCTCCACCAACACAAATTGTTGGAATATCACGCCAAAGGGCATACTGATTAGAATGATCATGTCCTGTAACCTGTAAAGCTATTTTATCTTTATAATGTTTAATTCTATTATAAAAATAGTTAACAGCTTTTTTACCAAATTTAAAATTTGTCGGGCGAGGAGATTCAAATACGGTCCACCAACCAATAGACCAATTGGTTAAGGGAGTATAATGATAAAAAAGAATTTTCGGCCACTTATCTTTTGCGATTTTATTTACAAACCATTTAACAGGTTCCTTATTTGGCATAGTTGGACATTCGCCTAAACAAACAAAATCAGTAAGATTCATATGATATTTATAATAAGCTTTTTTCCATTTCTTATTTCCGGAAATTTTCTTATAATGCTTTTTAATCTTATCAACAGCATAAGAACCTCCTAATGCAGTTCTAAAAACCATATTCAACCATTCTTTTGTAGTAGCTTCTCTTTGCCATCTATCGTGATTTCCAACACAAAAAAATTGTTTTTTAACATATTTTTTTAATGGTTTATAATATTTTTTTATAAAAAGATTCCAATCCGGCTTATCACCCATATGACAAAAATCACCGGGATAAATTGCAGCAACCACTTTATTTTTTTTATTTGCTGCAACATCTAAAATTTTAGGAATCAGATTTCTTTTATCTTGCCTATGTACTTTTCTTGCATCTTCGTGTAAATCGGAATTACATATAACACTATATTCGGGAATATATGCACCTTTTTCTTTAAAATAACGCCTAAATCTCTTAGATAAACCATCAACCCTTAATATTATTGTTTTATTGGCACCATATAAATCATATTTATTTTCAAAAGATGAATCCGTAAAATAGCAACTATCAAGTTTGCTATTTTCTATTCCCAAACAACTACGATCACCACGTTTTCCCTCTAAAATCAGATTATTAAATTTACAATTATTTAAAATACAATCTCGAAAATGTAACTTTTTCGTTTTAGAATTAGTAAAATCAACATAATCTAAATTACAATCACTAAAATAAGTTCCACCCCTTTTATATCTATCTACTTTTTTATTTCCAACATCAAAAAATGAATTTGAAAATTGAATATTTCTTAAATTACATTTTCTAAATAAAGTCTTAAAAGTTTTTGTAAAAGAAACCCCATCCCGATTTACTCTTTTTTTTATAGAACCGCCAAACTTAGCATTATCAAAATCAACATTTTCTAAAGTTGAATTTTTGAAATCTACTCCTAATAAGCTTGCATTATTGAATTTAGAATTTTTTATTTCACAATCCTGCATATTTGCTAGATTTAAATTGGAATCCGAAAAATCTATTTCTGAAATTATGGAATTAGAAAGATTTGCATTGGTAAAATTATAACCATTAAAAATTTTATTTTTTATTTTTGAAAAATCAATTCCGCTAAGGTCTTTATTTGAAAAATTTTTTTCTCCCGCTACCAAATTCTTATATGCCAATTTATCATACGCGTATATTTTTTTATCAAAACAAAAAAATAATAATAAAATAACTATCAAATTTTTCTTCATTTATTAGATATTCCTTTTTTACTAAAACCTTTCTATATAAATATTTCTCTATAAAATTTTGGTTGATAAAATGTTTTTATTGCATCTTCTATTTTATCCGCTCTTAAATTTTCCCAATTATCAAGCCAAAATTTTTTATTTTTATCTTCAACCTTCTTTTGTAAATATTTTGAATACCATTTATCCAATAAAACAGGTCTTGCTTCTTGTGTATTTTTTATTCTATTTTTAACATTTCGCAAGTTACCAAATTTATTCCAATTAATTATATAAAATTTTTTTTCTTTTAACTTTGGCGCTCTATCTAAGTAATTTTTATACCATTTATCTAAAAATCTTAATCTTGCAACTTTAGAATTTTTTAAATGATTTTTTACTCTAATTTTTCCTCTTTTCTTCCACATTCTCAAATAATGTTTAATAGCAGAACTACTAGCTCTTTTTCCTATATATTTTAAATAAAGTTTATTTATTTTATTTTTTATATAATGATCATTATTTTTAAAATCTTGTAAAACTTCCCAATTACCGGAAAAACCATCCCAATTGCTCAAATAAAAATCGAGTTCTTTTTTATTTATTTTTTTTCCCGTTATCTTTTTAAAATTTTTTAAAATAAAACTTATTTTTTCTTTTTTATTCCTAATTTTTTCCAAACAAGGATAATAAACTTGGGTTTTTTGGCTCGGATGAATAAACTCTATAGCAACAACCTCAGGCTCATAAATCCATTTTTTATTCACTTTAACGGGACGTCGCGGATCTATATGAACTAATGCAAATCTATCCCCACCAACACAAATAGTAGGAATATCTCGCCACATTTTATATTTATTAATATGATCATGTCCGGTTACTTGAAGAATTATTTTATCTTTATAATTTTTTATTTTTTTATAAAAATATTCAATTGCCCTTTTTCCTCTTTTCTTATTAACAGGCCTTGATGACTTTTGAGTCGTCCAATATTTAATAGAATTTTTTTCTATAGGATTAAAATGATAAAACAAAATTTTTGGATTTTTATTTTTATCAAATTTTTGAGTAAACCATTTTACAGGTTCTTTCTCAGGCATTGTAGGACATTCATCAAGACATATAAAATCGGTATTATTTAAATTGTAATCATAATAACCTTTTTTCCATTTTATTTTCTTAGAAGTTTTATTATTATAACTTTTAATCTTATCAACCGCATAAGAAGATTTATCAGAAAAATTTTTAAATAAAATATTCAATCTCTCTTTTATATTATTTTCTTTTTTCCAATAATCATGATCACCAATACAAAAAAATTGTTTTTTTACATATTTATTTAAAGGCTTATGATATTTATTTATAAACGCATCCCAATTTTCTTTCTCACCTTGATAACAAACACCGCCCGACCAAATTACAGCAGAAACATTATTACTATAATCTTCAGCATAATCCAACATCTTATTTATTTGTCTTCTCTTTTCCGGCCTATAAACCCCATCCGAATTTTCATTAACATCAGAATTACACATAACAGAATAAGCAGGAACATGCCCCCCTTTTTCTTTTAACATCCTTCTATATTGCTTTGATAACCCTTTTGTTCTTAAAAAAATAGATTTTTCCGTATTATAAAAATGATATTTATTTTTAAAAGTAGAATCAGTAAAAAAACAATTAAATAATCTGGAATTTTTTAAGACAAAAGAAAAAGGATCTCCGTACTTTCCTCTTAATTTTAAATTCCTAAACCCCGAATTAAAAATAAAAGAATCTTTTATCGAAAGTTTTTCTACAATTGATCCATCAAAAAAAACCGCGTCCAATAAAGATTTGTTAAAACAAGCACCCCCTATATTTTTACTTTTTTTTATTATTTTTGAATAAAAAATACAATTATTAAAATCTACATCAATAAGCTGCACCTTATAAAATAAAGTACTATTTTCTAAATTTTTAAAACATCCAAACTTGGACTTATTAAAATCTACATTTTTTAATTTTGCACCTTTAAAATTTGCACTCAAAAAGCTGCTTCTTAATGCCCAAACATTAGCAATAATAGCATTCTGCAAATCTGCTTGATCAAAATTAGAACCACTAATATCAACACCAACAATTTTTACTCCGGAAAGATTTGCCTTTTTAAAATTCATTTTTTTGAAATCTAATCCCATAAAATCTTTCTTGGAAAAATCTAAATTACTTAAATCTTTTCCCTCAAAATTTTTTTCTCCATTTTCTAAAGCTTTATAGGCATCCAATGAATAAGAATAAACTTGATTTACAGAAAAACTTATAAGAATAATAAACAAGATTTTTTTCATAATCTCCTTCCTGTTGATTTATTTTTTATAAAGTAAAAAAACTAAAAATCTATCTAATACTATCAAATAAAAAAAAGAAAGATATCAAAAAACAAACTTATTGTTTATAGATAAAAAAATATCGAATATCGATAATAAAATATTGACAAGCGATATATTTTAAGTTATATTGCATAAAATAAAAAAAGATTAAATATTAAAAATAAATTTAAAGTTAAATTTATAAAGAAAGGTTTTATGAAGACAATAAAAAAGTATGCAACAATGCTTAAATTGTTTTCTATATTAATAGTAATTCCTTTAATGTTATGGATTTTTATAAGAAATCTTAAGATATGGATTCAAGGAAATATTCCTAAAAAGATATTATTACATTTTCCTATTCTGACAAAACGAATCTCTCCTATGACTAAAACTTTAGGTGTAATAATAGATCTTGTACCCTTTTTTATATTTTTTTTAGGCATTTATTATTTTATTAAAATTTTAGATCATCTAAAAAAAGGAAATGTTTTTACAACAAATACATTTTATATATTTAAAAAATTAACAAAAATAGCATTAATTTGGGTTATATATCATCCATTAAGTTTTACACTTTTAGGATTGGTTATGACATTAAACAACCCAAAAGGTTATCGCTACTTGAGTGTTAACATTTCTTCTTATGATGCTTTAAATATATTATTATTTGGTTTGTTTTTAATAGTAACATCGTTAATGCATGAGGGGTTAAAGCTTAAAAAAGAACAAGATTTAACGGTGTAATTATGAAAATCACAGTAAAGTTAGATGAAGTAATGGTTAAAAATAAAATTCGTTTAAACGAGTTATCTAAAAAAGTAGGAATTACGGAGGCGAACCTTTCTATTTTAAAAAATGGAAAAGCAAAAGCAATAAGATTTTCAACACTGGAATCTTTGTGTCAAGTTCTAAATTGTCAACCCGGGGATATTTTAGAATTTGAAAATGATAATTAATCAATAATAAAAGGATACACTATGAAATATATAAAATATTTATTAATTTTTTCTGTTTTTCTTTCTAGTTTAAATGCAGCAGAACAAGCTCATACTCATGAAGAAGAGCAAACAAAATCTTACACAGAAAATAATTTTGAAGAATTCGTAAAAAAAACAAAAGCTGATGATATTAATAGAATTTCAATAACAATTGATATAGATAAAAATAAAGAATATCCGGAAACTTGGAAGAAAATTTTTGAAAGTTTTGTTGAATGTTCAAGAAATATTCAAGAAATAGAAAACCAGAATTTTGGAAAACTGACAGAATTTTTATCAACAATCTATGATAATACCGATAAACTTCATGGAAAAATAGGTATCTCAGCTTTAACGAAACCGGAAAAAGAATAAAAATAATCTTCTCTCCTTTTCTCCTTTTTTTTAATATTAGGTGGCCCAATAGGGTCACCTATTTTTGCGTTTGTTTTATTTTGAACTTATTATATTATGTATTTTAAATATTAAGGGTCATCATGAGACAAATAACAAAAAAAAATTATTTAAACAAATTAACCGAAAATAAAAGTTTAGCTTATAAAATCACTTTTATTATTCTTCTTTCTTGGATTTATGCAATAGGATCACAAATATATATAACGCTCCCCTTTGAATTCATACCAATAACATTACAAACTTTTATGATATTTTTAAGCCCTTTTATTTTTGGTAATTTGGCTTTTTATGCAACAGCTTTATGGCTTTTTCAGGGATTATTAGGTTTTCCTGTTTTTTTTGAATTAAGTGGAGGGTTTACTCATTTAATGGGACCCTCAGGAGGCTATCTAATAGGTTTTTTATTTTCTTCTTATTATCTATCCAATGTAAAATCTAAAAATATTTTAATTTTATATCTTAACTTATTTATATCTTTAATAATTTTACATACTTGTGGAATATTTCATTCAACAAAATTTAGCCCTTTGAATATAAATGCAATATTATTTTTTTTGATTGATCTTATAAAAATAACTTTTATACCTTTTATTATTTGTAAAAACAAAAAGGATATTTTTAATTGAAACAGTTTATAAAATATTTAATATCAATAACATTTTTGTTCTCTACGTTTGCCTTAGGATCTTTTTTTTATTTATTTGATTACGATTGGGTAGATTTTTGCAAATTACAAAATTATGATCCCGGAAAACCATCTATTGTATTAGATACAGATAATAATATTCTATTTCGTTTTCAATTAGATAAAAGAGAACCTGTAAATTACAACAATGTACCTGATATCTTGATAAAAGCATTTGTTGCAGCAGAAGATTGGAATTTTTTTTCACATTACGGAATTTCTTTTAGAGGAATTATAAGATCCCTACTTATTAATTTATATCATGGCAGAATTGTTCAAGGAGCAAGTACAATAACACAACAAGTAGCAAAAATTATGTTTCTTTCTCATGAACGGACAATAATAAGAAAAATAAAAGATGTTTTTTTAGCCTTTCAGCTTGAACGTCAATTTACAAAAGAACAGATAATGGAACTTTACCTCAATAATGTTTATTTTGGCAGAGGAATATACGGTATAAAAGCTGCAAGTCAGAGGTTTTGGAATAAACCGATTGAACAAATAAATTTAGCGCAAGCTGCAACTTTGGCAGGAACTGCAAAATCCGCATTTTTATACTCACCTCTTAATGCACCCTTAAGTTCACAAAGAAGAAGAAATCTTGTTCTTAATAATATGTATAAATTAGGCTTCATTACAAAACAAGAATTAAACAATGCTATAAATACCAAACTAAAAGTAACCGATACAATTCCCGGAGATCCTATATTACTTTATATCCAAGAATGGATAAGAGCATGGGCAGAAAAAAATTGGGGTAAAGACTCTCTATATAAAAAGGGATTAAAAATTAAAACAACCATAGACCCTAAAAAACAAAAATTAGCATCAAAAATTTTTAGAACAAAATTAGAAGAGACAAGAAAAAAATCCAATGATAGATTAAATGGGGGGCTCATATCTATAGAATCTAACACGGGAAAAATAAGAGCTTTAATTGGAGGATACGATTTTAATGAGTCTCAATATAACAGAGCATTACAAGCAAAAAGGCAAATCGGTTCATCTTTTAAACCATTCTTATATGCTTCTGCCCTGAAAACAGAAGTTGATATGGATTATTTAATGGTAGATGAGCCAATAGAGATGGAAATTGGCGGAACTGTTTGGAAACCTAAAAATTGGACTAACCGATTTGAAGGCCAAATGACTCTTTTAAGAGCATTAACTCTTTCTAACAATATTATTGCCGTAAAACTATTACTCCATTTAGGTTATGAGCATGTAATAAAATGGGCACGTAAATTTATGATTAAGTCAGAATTAAAACCTTATCCTTCTTTAGCTCTAGGCACTGCCGAAATGACCGTAAAGGATCTTGCTGCTTCATTTAATATATTTGCTAATAATGGTAACTATATAAAACCATATTTAATAGAATGGGTAAAAGACAGTTGGGATAAAAAAATATGGAAAGTAAAAACAAAAAAGAAAAAGGTTCTTGATACTATTACAAATTCAAAAATGATAAACGCACTTTCTTACAGAATAAAAAGGGCAAAAAGGATATTCAAATATAGATATTGGATTGATGCTCAGGCTATAGGAAAAAGCGGTTCAACAAATGAGGCAACTTCTACATGGTTTGTTGGTTCGACTCCGGAATTAACCACCTGCGTTTATATAGGAAATGATGATAATGCTCCATTGGGAAAACATGTATTTGCAAGCAGCACAGTATTTCCTTTATGGCTAAATTATAATATTGACTTGCATTTTGATAAAAAAGTTTTTTATATTGATCCAAAGCTTAAAGAAGTCTTTATTGATTGGAAAACAGGTAAACAAACAAAAAAAATTGAAAAAATAAGTACTGTAAAAATTCTTAAAGAAATTTAAATTAAAATTTAAAATTCAAAAAAAAGGGAGAAAATGTTTATAAAAATATTATTAACCTTATTATTTTTTATAAATCCATTTTTATTAATCGGACAAAAAGTTAAAATTCCCGGTCTTTCTAGAAAAATTAGTCAAGAAACTATAATAGGACTGACAAAAGGAATAAAAAATTATTATCCAAAATTCGATACATCTAAAATAAATACTGAAAAAGATTTAAATAAATATCCCAAATTAAAAAAATTCAGAGGCCCTGAAAATATTAGAAATTTCAGACAATTTAAAAATTTATTAAATTATTTGAATAATATTGTTTTTCTAAGAGAATCAATCAAAGATAATATCGATAACAAATTTTTAAAAAGTCAGACACCATTTGATATATATTATAAAAATATAAACAATTACAACAAATATATATCCAGAAAAGAATTATCCAAAATCTTAACTGAAATCAAAAAATCTACAGGAAAATTAATAATAGAAGAAAAAACACCTATAAAAGC
>WJLJ01000048.1 GCA_014728525.1 Candidatus Babelota bacterium
ATATAGTATTTACCAGTTAGTAATATTAGTAATATTATTGAGGTAATTAATAGTAGTAATGGAAAAAGAAAGTCTATTATTGTTTTAGAATTTTTTACATTTTTAATTTTATTAGATAAGTCTTTTTTTCCGGCTAAAAGGTTTCCGGTTTTTTCGGCTATGTTTTCATGCTTTTTCATTAATCCGAATTGTATTTTTTTTAAACTTATAAACCATGCAGAAGGAATCATTATTATTGAATAAAAAACAAAAGGAATAACCCCTAAATAAAGATAAAATGGGTCGGCTAAAATTAGAGGTGAATCTTTAATGATATCGGATACTCCGGCATTACTTATATTTAAAACTATTGCTGCACTCCAGCTAGAAATTGGAACAATTACAGCTAATGTTGGAGCAATTGAATTTACAAGGAAGGCTAATTTAGTTCTAGCTATTTTAAACTTATCTGTTAAAGGGTGCATAACAGAACCAACGGTTGCGCAACTAAAATAATCATCAAGAAAAAAGAATAATGAAAGTATTAAAGATGAATTTTGAGCACCGGTTTTTGTTTTTATTTTTTTCTCAATAAAATTTCTATATGCACTTGCTCCTCCTGTATAGCTCATTAATACTATGATTGAACCTAATATTAATAAAAATATAAAAAGTAATATATTGTTACTTTCCATTAGTTTTGAAATACTTGTAACATTTTCTAATTGGGTTGTATTCCATATGGTGTTTATTGCATTTTTTATTGCGGCTATTATTGCAAAATCATTAGCTATTAATGTTCCGGTTAATATTCCTACTGATAAAGAAAATAATATTCGGTGAGTTAAAAAAGCCAAAACTAAAACAATCAAAGGCGGAAGGATTGTGATAATACTGTTCTGCATTTAATAGAACCTTTCTATCTTATTTAAAATATTAAAATTCGATTAATTAAAATAAAATTTATAAATCTTAAATGTGTCCTTTAAAAACTAATTTACAAGGTGCTTGCAGTGAAACTTTTTTGTTTTTATCAATCCAGCAAACAATTTTTCCTCCGGGAAACATAAGATTTATTTTTTGATTAATTTTGATTTTGTGTGTCCTGAAAAGTGACCAAACTATTGCTGCAGCTCCGGAACCACATGCAAGTGTTGGTCCAACACCTCTTTCATAAACTAAAACGTTATAAAATTTGTTTTTTTGGTCTTTCGGCCAAACAAATTCCACATTTGTTTTTCCTTTAAAGGCCTTGTGAGATTCTATAAGTTTTCCATTCTTAGAAAGCCAATCGGATGTTATTTTTTGCGGTATTACAAAATGCTGATTTGGAACTTTTACAATGTGGCCCAAAAAATTTTTTTCATGAACTTTTATTTCTTTTGATTTTTTATATTGGATATTGGATATTTTTATATTTACATTGTTTTTATTTATTTGGCAGGTTGTTATTTTTTGACCAATTTTTATTTTTAATTTTTTATCCAAATCGTGATAGTCTCTAAGGTGCAAAGCTGCGCAACGTAAACCATTAATACATATTTCAGCTTTGCTTCCATCAGAATTATAAACCAATAATTCCGGCAGTTTGCCTTCCTTGTCTTTTTTTATAATTAAAACACCATCAGCACCTATTCCGAAATGACGTTTGCAAATTTTTATAACAAACGGTTTCCAGCTTTTGTTTAAAATAGTTGAATTCAATGTTTCTATGTCTTTATGAAAACAATCAAATATTATAAAATCGTTTCCTATTGATTGATATTTAAAAAAGTTGTCTAACATTTTTATCTTTTTTTTTATTTATAATTATATCTTATTACTACTTAAGGATAATATGTTTATATTTTTTATACAAAGATATTAAAGTTTTTTTAAAAAAAATTACTTTTAATTAAAAATTTTATTATTCAATATGTAAATTTTATGCAGATAAAATTTTTTCTTTATTAAAATTAAAATTTTTAAATTTAGAATCTTTTCCAAATACTTTATTTAGATAGGCTCTTCCGGAGTCTCCGAAAGTCAATACAACAGTAGCAGTTTCTTTTAGATTTTTACAATAATTTAATGCTGCATGCATAACAGCGCCACTACTGATTCCTACTAATATTCCTTTACTTGCCAAGAAACGAGTTGTTGAAAATGCATGTTTATCTTCTACCGGTATGATTTTATCAACTACACTTTGATCAAATGTTTCGCTTATTACATCTATTCCAATACCCTCAGATTCATATGCTTTTGGATTTTTGCTTGAATAAACGGAGGTTGCAGCGTCAACACCTATAACTTTTATATCTTTATTTTTTTCTTTTAAGTATTTTCCTACACCCGAAATTGTTCCGCAACTACCGGCACCAACAATAACGTGAGTAACTTTACCTTTTGTTTGTTCCCAGATTTCTTTTCCCGTTGTTGTATAGTGAGCAAGACTATTTGCTTTATTGTAATATTGGTTAGGCATAAAAGAATTTGGTATCTGCTCATGTAATATTTCTGCTTTTGTGTGATATCCTTCAGGATCTTCCAAGGTATCCGTATTTTTACAAAGATAAACTGTAGCACCGTAAGCACGCAACGCATCAACTTTTTCAGAACTGGTTCTATCAGGAACCGTTATTATAACTTTATAACCTTTTACTGCACCTATCATTGCAAGTGCTATTCCTTGATTGCCCGAAGAAGCTTCTATTATTGTTCCGCCCGGCTTTAATAGTCCTTGTTTTTCTGCTTGCTCAATCATAAAAAGAGCGGATCTATCTTTAATGCTTCCTCCCGGGTTTAAATATTCAAGTTTTGCAAGTATTGTTGGTTTTATATTAAATTCCGAATTTACAAAATCTAATTTTGCAAGAGGAGTGTTTCCTATTAATTGCAGAATGTTTTTATGCATTTTAACTCCTTTAGTAATTGATAATTATTATTTTTATTAATTTTCTATTAAACTCTTTTTTAAAAGGGGTATGATCTTACAAAAGTAAGAAGTTAGTTTAGAATTTTTTTAGGTATTTGAAAAGGCGTTGACATGGCAGACAAAGTAAGGGTTCGTTTTGCACCTTCTCCTACCGGTTTTATGCATATAGGAAACGTAAGAGCAGCATTAATGAATTATCTTTTTGCTCATCAAAAAAAGGGGACTTTGGTTTTAAGAATAGAAGATACGGATGAAAGTAGAAATCTTGATGAGGCCGGTTTTAATATTTTAAAAACTCTTAAATGGCTTTCTCTTAAATATGATGAAGGACCTATAATAGGTGGTGATTATGGTCCGTATTTACAATCTGAAAGAACAAAAAAATATAAAAAACTTTTACATGATTTAATTAAAAATCAGCTTGTTTATCGTTGTTTTTGTACTAAAGAAGAATTAGAAGAAAAAAGAAAAAATCAGATAGCGCAAGGTATGCCTCCTCGATATGATAGAACTTGTAGGAATCTTCCAACAGACAAAGTTAAGGAAAAGCTTGCAAACAAACTTCCCTTTATTTGGAGATTTAAATTAAATGACGAAGCTGCTTATGAGATTAATACTTTGGAGCGCGGTATCATAAAGTTTGAGATGAAAAATTTTTCTGATTTTGCGATTACTCGTCAAAATGGATCTTTTACTTTTTTATTTACTAATTTTGTAGATGATTATTTAATGCAAATTACACATGTAATAAGAGGGGAAGATCACCTTACAAATACTGCTATGCAAGCGGCCTTGTTTTACGCCTTTGCATTTCCTTTACCTAAATTTTGGCATTTACCAATAATTTGTAATGTTGATGGAAAAAAGTTGTCTAAAAGAGATTTTGGTTTTGGTGTTCAAGAATTAAGAGAAGAGGGCTTTTTGCCTCAAGCCATTTTGAATTATTTAGCTATTTTAGGAACTTCTTTTGAAGATGAAATACAAAGTCTTGGCCAGTTAGTTGAAAATTATAATTTTGATAAAATTTCATCAACCGGTTCAATTAAGTTTGATATAGAAAAATTGAAATGGATAAATCATAAATGGATTGAAAAATTGCCCGCAAATAAACTTTTAGAATTTACGAAGCCTTTTTTGCATGATCAAATCCCTTCAAGTATAGAAGTTGATGATAATAAATTAGAGTTTATTTTGGAAAAAATAAAAACTGACTTAAAGACTTTAAAAGATATAGGAGCGGTTATTAGTTTTTATTTTTATGATCCGGTGGTAGATATAGTTGCTTTGGAAAAACATTTTGGAAAAGATAAAGCAATAACAGCTTTAAAACTGATTAAAGAAAATATAAATATGAGTAATAAAACCGATATGTTTTTAGAGACTGTGAAAAAAGAAGCTAAAAATAGAGGCCTTAAAATAAAAGAAATTTTTGGAACATTGCGATATTTACTTATAGGAAGTTTTAGTGGGATATCTATGTATGATCTATTTGAAATTTTACCTGATGAGGTAATTTTGAAAAGGCTTAAGAAGCTAAGCGGTTAATTTCTTTTTTAAGTTCTAAAATATAACCCTTGTTTTTAAGATATTTCATTATTTTAATGAAATGTTGTTCATAATCGGGGGCTACAAAAAATTCTAGAATGCTTTCTTTTTTATCCAGAGTTCTTCCAAATGCAACATTTTCTTCATTGCGAATAGCTCCAAATACAAACCAGGTCTTACTTTTTAAACTTTTAGCTTTATAATATTTGCAATACATAGTATACTTAATATAGTTGTTTATTCTTTATTAGATTAACGAAATTCCTTATTTATTCTTTTTAATAATTTAAATTAAATATTATTTTAAAGCAACGTTTATTGCATCATAAAGGGCAATTTAGGGATTTTTATAAGTAAAAAGGGGTATAGCTATGTTAAAAAAACTAAATTGGAAAATAATTTTTACATTACCTTTTCAGTTAATAACAGTTATATTTTTTGTTATATTTTTTGGAAAATATTTTGGTCAAGATACTATCAGAACAATTTATACCTTTTCATTTTTATTTAAAGAAATTTTAGGTTTATTTTTACCTGTTATGGTATTTGCCTTTATTCTCGGAGGTTTTTTATCTTATAAAAAAAGAGCTCCTATTGTTTTATTTATACTTTTAGCATTCATAATAATTTCAAATTTTCTAGTAAGCACTGCTTCATTTTTTGTTGGTAAATCTTTTTTATCATTTTTAACTGAAGGTGTTAATACTTCTAATTTAATTTCCGGTAAAGTTTTGTTACCTTGGTTTTCTATAAATATTCCACCATTTGTTGGAGCTGATAAAGTTATATTATTGGCATTGGGTTTGGGGGTTTTGTTTTCATTTGTAAATTTTCCAATATTTAATAGATTTATTTTTAAATTAAAAAAATTAGTTGAATTTATTTTGTTAAAATGTTTTATACCTTTTTTACCTCTTTATGTTTTGGGTTTTTTATTAAAAATGTCTTTTGAAGGAACTTTAAGTTCTTTATTTGGTTCTTTTGGAAAAGCTTTTTTATTAATTTTTAGTTTTCAAGCTATTTATTTATTTTTAATGTATTTTGTTTCATCAGGTTTTAAATTAAGAAAAACATTTGAATATATTAAAAATACTTTACCTTCTTATGTTACTGCTTTTTCAACTATGTCTAGTGCTGTGACAATTCCTGTAACGGCGCATGCAGCAACAAAAAATACTAAAAATTCAAAACTTTCTTATTTAGCTACTCCTATATTGGCTAATGCTCATTTAGTTGGTGATGCTATTACAGTGCCAATTTTATCATTGGTTACAATTTATATGTTTACCTTTGTTCAACTGGATTTTTTTATATTTATAAAATTTGTTTTATATTTTTGCTTGACTATGCTTGCAGCTGCAGGTATACCGGGAGGTGGAATTATTGTTATAATACCTATATTGCAATCTATATTAGGTTTTGATGCGGCAATGATTAGTGTTATGACAACCTTATATTTATTGCAAGATGCCTTTGGAACTGCTTGCAATGTTATGGGTGATGGTGCATTAACAATTATTTTGGATAAGTTTTTAAAAAAAATAGGATTAAGGGAAAAAAAAGAGGAATAATATAATGACTCAGAATAAAATAGGTTTAAAGACTGCTGTAATTATAGGTATTAATGCAATGATTGGAGCCGGTGTTCTTGCAATACCGACCTTATTATCTTCAATTGTTGGACCTGCCGGAATAATTACTACAGTTTTAAGCATAATTTTTGTTTTGTGTATAGGTTTATCTTTTGGAAGGTTAGCCAAACTTTATTCGGCAGATGGTTGGAGTTATGCTTACCCTGCTAAATGGGCAGGGCATAAAGTAGGTATTTTTTCGGCTTTTTCGTATTTGTTCGGAATAATAGTAGGAATGGGTTTTTTGGCTCAACAAGCAGGAATTTGGTGTAACAAAGTAATTCCATTTTTAAGCCCAAATGTTTTAGGTGTAATAATTATTACAATTCTTACATTATTAGTTCTTGCCGGAGCAAAAACTTCTTCTTGGTCTCAATATTTAATAGTTTTATTTGTGTTGATTCCTTTGGTTCTTACTGCTATATATTGTTGGGGACATTTTGATATAAACTTGGTTACTCCTTTTATGCCTTATGGTTTTACATCTATATTAAGAGCAACACCGGTAGTTCTTTTTGCTTTATTGGGATTTGAAAGTATTGCATCTCTTTTTTCTATAGTAGAAAATCCTGAAAAAAATGTTCCAAGAGCTTTTGTTTTTTCAATTTCAATTGTTGGAATTGTTTATCTTTTATTTTTTTATGGTGTGCTTTTTGCTATCCCCTCTAAGTTTTTTTTACAAGGAATTAATGATCCGCTTTCTTCCGTATTAAATAATTTTTTTCCGGGAGCAACTTTTTTATCGATATTAATTTTCTTGGGAGCTGTTTTTGGAATTGTTGGAACAATACATTCTATGCTTTGGTCTATTAGTGAATTGTTTACAAATGTTTTAAAGCAGACTAAATCAAAATTTATTCATAAATTAATTGATAAAAATATTTGGAATAAAAAAGTTGCAGTTATAAAGACTTCTTTTTTAATGATACTTGCTGCAATTTTTATAAAAGGTGGGCTTTTAGTTTCTATGACAACTTTATTCATTGTTCCATCTTATGTTTTTTCTATAATACTTTTGCTATTCAAAAAATCAGAATGGAAATCAGGACATAATTATATAACTTTAATAGGCCTTTTAGGGGGAGGGCTTTTAGTTTATTTTGCATTTACAAGTTCTTTATCGGCTTTTTTTAAATTGTTTGCCTGATAAAATAAATTTTTGATAATTTTCATACTTCTTGACCAAAATTGCTCTATGTTGATATAAACAACGTAGAGTAATTTATTTTAAAAGATTTAGAAGGGAAAGTTTAATGAAGCTTTTTAATGCAAAAAAATTATCATTATTATTTTTATGCCTTGTTCCCTCAATTGTTTTATCAGTTCAAATGTATAATCAGTATGATCCTATGGTTTATCATACAATTTATGGGGTTAATAAAACTTATAAAAAACAGAAAAGTAAATTTCAGGTAAATTTAAATTTATCACCTTTTTATCAACATGCTTCCGGTGCAAAAGATGGAAATGGAGATAAGGTGCCTGAAGGTGATATTTTTGGATGGTGGAATTTATTCGGATTATTTTATGGGGTTACGGGCACTTCTCCCAATAAAGAAATAAAAGCAGCTCCAACTTCTAAACCTTTTACGTTAGATCCTGTGGTTGGAGGTGATAATCCCGATATTCCCGATGCAACAACTCGCTCAAATTATCCTAACTTAAGTGCAGCATGGAGAGTTTTGGATAATCAATCAGAGGGTGGAGCAACTGATTATGATGTAACCAATTTAGTTTTAGATTTTACAGACCCTACAAACTTTAATAATACCGTACAGCCACTCAAAACATATATGCCCAAGACTTACATTAAATATGAAAAATTTGGAGTTAGAGGGCAAATTGATTTTACTTTTGATTTTGGTTTGGGATTAAATGTAAAAGGTGGACTTGTTGATTATAAACAAGTTCCAAATTTTCAGAATCGTACAGGTTATGCACCAAGCTGGCCGCCTGAGGATTCTGCAGATGATTATGTAGATAAATATTTAAGACGTCTTGATGTTATGGAAGATGTTTTATCTGAAGTTGGTATAAATATTGATCAAAGACAAGAAACAACATTAGAAGATACTCATGCTGAAATTTATTTACAATTTCCTTTTGATGTTATGAATGATAATAATGAACTTGTTGTAACTTTGGTTCCATATCTAGCTGGTGGTGTTTGGATTCCTACAGGTAAAGAGAAAAATCAAGATGCTGCCTTTTCTCTTCCAACAGGCAATGATGGTTTTTGGGGTGTAACTGTTGATGGAGCGATAAATTTTGCATTACCTGCTTCTATTCAATTTGGATTTGGAGTAGGATTAGCTTATTTTTTTGAAAGAGATTTAGATGATTATAGAATTGCAGCAAATGATTCTCAACAGGCAATATTTCCATGGAAAGCAAAAATAAAAAAAGATCCGGGTTTATTGTGGAATTTTAATGCCAGTTTAAAGGCTTTGCAATTTTTGGATAATTTTTCTGCATATATGGATTTTATTTATTTAAGACACAATAGAGATGAAATCACTATGCGTGAAGATGATGAAGATAGAAATGATTATTTTTTACCTAGTACGAATGAAGAAAATTCTAAGTGGTGGGCAACAATTTTTCAGGGTGGTGTTGAATATGTTTTCTCTAAAGGTTTGCAGATTGGGATTGGTTTTCAAGCCCATTTGAGTGGACGCAGGGTTTATAGAACTACTACGATATTAGGAACAATGTCTTTTGTATTTTAGATAATAAAAAAGCAAAATTTTATAGCCTGCCATATGAGCGGGCTATTTTTCTATATGAAAAAAATTGATAAATAAATAAATTCAGTTATAATAATCTTATTGTTTTTTAATTTTATTTTAATCCTTTAAATAATTAAGGTGGTGTTTTACCTAATGGTAAAAGTTTATAACATAGAAGTTAATGTTGGCGAAAATCTTGAAAAAAGCCTAAGGCAGCTCAAAAAGAAAGTTGAGCGTGAAGGTGTTATAAGAGATATGAAGCGTTTGGTTTATCATGAACCGGCAACTCAAAAAAGACGCAAAAGATTGATGCGTGCCATAAAAAATAACTTTATGAAAAATCCAGATGCATATTTGAATAGATAAGCATTAAAAAAAATATATTAAATTATGAATTTTAAACCGGTAAACAGAAAAAGGGAGCAAAAAACCTCCCTTTTTTTTCATGAAATATCAAGTTTGATTCAAAAATTGTCTTTAGACGAGCCTGCTTTGTCTAAAGTTTTTGTGACTCGTGTTAGATTATCTAATGATTACAAAATTTGTTTTGTATATTTTTCTACATATACAGATAAAAAAGAATTTGAAGACGCTTTGGAGGTTTTAAAGCTATATAAACCTTCTTTAAGAAAGGCGTTAGCTCAAAGGATTAGTGGAAAATACACAGCAGATCTTGTTTTTTTGTATGATAAAGCTAAAGATAAGGAAAGAAAAATAAATAAATTATTAGATGAGGTAGCAAAGGATATTCCTGAGGAGGAATAATGCAAGAACAATTTTTAGAAGATGAATCTGTGATTTTAAATTCTGAATCTAAAATAAAAAGAGACTTAATCAAAGTTTTATCTACCGAATCTCAAGCAATAACAAATTTAATTAATAATTTTCCGGAATCTTCGATAACATTAATAAAAAAAATAATAAAAACAGAAGGTCGGGTTATTTTTTCCGGTATGGGGAAATCCGGTTTAATTGCAAAAAAATTAGTAGCAACTTTTTCTAGTACTGGAACACCTTCTTTATTTTTACATCCGGCAGAAGCTTTGCATGGTGATTTAGGAATGATAAGATCGGATGATCTTTTTATTGCTATTTCTAAAAGCGGTACGGGGAAAGAATTAGCTCAAATTATTCCAATTTTAAAGTCATGTGGAAATTATACAACTCTGATATGTTGCAGTAAGGGTAAACTAAGTGATATTGTTGATTTAACTTTAGAATTACCTTTTACTCAAGAAGCTTGTCAGATGAATTTGGCTCCCACTACAAGTTCAACATTGTGTATGGCTTTTGGTGATGCTATTGGTGTTGTTGTTAGTAAATTAAAAAACTTTGATAAAAACGATTTTGCAAAATTTCATCCGGCAGGAGCATTGGGTAAACGTTTATTGTTAAAAGTTAATAGTTTAATGGTATGTGAGCCTAATCTTCCTTTTTTGAATTTAAATACAAGTTTTGTTGATCTTTTATATGTAATTTCAAGCAATAAATTAGGTGTTGGTATAATAGTTGATGATGATAAGAAATTGCTTGGTATTATTACAGACGGTGATTTAAGAAGATCAGCTCAAAAAGGTCCTGAGATTTTTAATAAAAAAGCCTCAGATATTATGACCAAAAATCCAAAATCAATTAAACAAGATATTTTGGCTTATGATGCCTTGAATATTATGCAAAGTTTTAATATAACCAGCCTTGTTGTAAAAAACTCCAAAGAAGAGGTTGTAGGTCTTATTCATATCCATGATTTATTGAAAGCCGGTTTCTAAAATATAAAAAATTTTTTGGAGAAATAGTGGATATATTATTTTTTGTAGTTATAGTTTTTTCTTTATGTTGGGGTTCTTTTTTAAATGTTGTTGCATTTAGAACTATTACAGATAGACCTTTTTTTGAAACAAGATCATCTTGTATTTTTTGTAATAAAATAATTGCTTGGTATGATAATATTCCTGTATTATCTTGGATATTATTAAATAGGAGATGTAGATATTGTCGCAAAAAAATTTCGATACTCTATCCTTTTATTGAAATTTTAACAGCTATATTAATTACAGCTTTATTTTACAAAATTTTTGCACATGGTTTTTATCTTAACTCAATTTTTTCTTTCTTTGTTCATTTTATATTTTTTTCGGCCTTAATCATTGCTGTGAGAACTGATTTGCAAGATCTAGTTATTCCGCAAGCTTTTAGTATTTGGCTAGTACCTTTAGGATTGATTTCAGCACATTTAGGTTTTTTAAAAATATCTTTTAATCAAAGTTTATTTGGTGCAATTATTGGATATGGAATTCTTTGGTTAGTAGCATTTTTATTCAAATTTTTTACCAAAAAAGAAGGATTGGGAACTGGAGATATGGAAATTATGGCACTAATCGGTTCTTTTATTGGTCCGTTGGGTGTTTGGATAACTATTTTGATTGGAAGTTTGACCGGACTTTTTATTGGTGGGTCATATTTATTGATAGCCAAAAAAGACCAAAGTGAAAAGATTCCCTTCGGTCCTTTTTTGGTGTTAGGTGCAGTAGTGTATTTTTTCTTTAAATATTATTTTATATATTATTCGATTCCTTTTTGAACATTTTTTAAATTTCGGTCTTGATCTATTTGCCAGAGGTCGATTTTTTGTTTTCCTATTACATCACCGGCAGCCGAAACAATAAAACCTGTTTTATCAGCTTGTGTTTGGCCCAAGCTTTCTTTTTTTGCTCCTAATTTACCTACAAAATAATGAATTCCTTCTTTTGCTCCGGGAAAATTAAAACCATATGTGTAATAAAAATTATTACCCTGTGGTTGCCAACCAATTCCATCAGGTCCGTTAAGAACTTTACTATATGTTCCGTTTTCTGCAAAATATGCTTGTTGTGCAGTATGTAAAGAAGCTAAGTTCATAGCAACTTCAGCTTGTTTAGCTTTTGCATGATATTTAAAATATTTCGGAACAGAAACTGTTGCTAAAAAAGCAATTATTGCAACAACTATCATAAGTTCAATTATTGTAAATCCTGATTTTTTCATAAATCCCCCCGTTAATAAAAAAATTTTACTTAATTGATTTTTTATCAAATTAAGCATTGCAAAAATATATTATTTAAAGCAACTATTTGAAATTTTTGTTTATAATAGGCTTGTTATTTTTTTTATTAAAGAATTTATGGGTTCGTCACTTAAAATTCCAGATGCATTTTTGTGTCCACCGCCACCGAATTTTGCAGCTAACTTATTTACATCTTTTGTTTTGGATCTTAAAGAAACTTTTGTTTGTCCGGATTCTGTTTCATAGAAAAGTAAGGTGTATTCGACATCAGCAATTTGAGATAAAAAATTATTAAAACCTATTAATGAAGAAATTGTAAGATTTTCTTTTTTTAAGTCTTCTTGTGTTATTTTAGCCCAAACAGCTTGTCCGCTTTCTGTTATTTTTATATTACTTAGAAGTTTTCCCCATAAACTTACTATTTTAGGATCTTTATTGGAGATTAATTCTGTTTTTAATTTATATAGATCTGCTCCTAGTTCCATAAGTTCAGCAGATACCCTTAAGGTTGATGCATATGTTGATTGAGTTTGGAATATGTTGCTATCATAAAGTATTCCAGATAATAGACATTCTGCCGTATATTTATTTATTAGTTTAATATTCCATTCTTTTATTAATTCGAATAATATTTCACAAGTACTAGAAGTTTTTTGGGGAACAAAATTGTAAGTTCCGTTTAGTTGATTACTTATATGATGATCTATATTTATTAAAGGAGTATTTTCAAGAACTTTTGGATAATAAAGACGTTCATAATTGGCTGTATCCAAAGCAATTAATAAATCAGGTTTTTGTTTGTGTTGATTGATAAAAGAATTTTTTGATGATCTTTTAAATTTAAATTCCGGTTTTGTTGGATATATAGTTTCTACATTTTTATTTAATCTTAAAAGTATGTCTTCTAAAGCGGCACAAGCAGAAATGCCATCTCCATCGGGTCTAAAATGTGTAAGTAATGTGATATTTTTAGATTTTTTTATTAACTTAAAACTATTTAAAATGTCTTTTTTTGTAAACGAATTATTTTTTAAATTTGGACCCATAAGTTTCTTCTAACTCCTCTATTGGATATTCTCCCTTTCTTACTATTTTCACTTTATCATATGTAGATTTTATTTTTGAGACATCAATTATTGTTGAGGGTAAAATCTTATAGATTTTATTTTTTGTGTCAATATTTTCTTCTTTGGTTACAACAAATTTTACATTTTTTAAAACTTCCGGATCTAAATCATTATAATGTTTAGGAGTTGGCTTATTTGTTTTATTTGCACTAGTAGAAAACAATCCTTCAAAATTTTCTAATACTCTTTGTAATCCTTTGTGTTTTGGAATTCTTATAGCTATCGTTTTTTCTTTTGATATTAAAAAAGTAGGCAAATTTTCTTTAGCTTTAAAGATTAATGTTAAGGGTCCGGGCCAATGTTTTTCTATTAATTTTTTGATTTTTTGATGTTCTAAATTTTTTTTATCAACAAATTTATATAATTTATCTATAGAATTAGTTATTATTAAAAAAGGTTTATTTTCTCTTTGACCTTTGAGTCGGGTTAATTTTTCAAAACTTTTTTTGTTAATATTTGCTAAAAATCCCATCACTGTATCTGTTGAAGTAATGATAACTTGATCATTACTAAGAGAATTTTTAATTTTACTTATTATATTTTTATCTGACCAATAGTATAATTTTTTCATAATTTTTTATTTCGAAATTTTTATTAAAGTTTATAAATTTTATTTTTTTTTATTTTAATTTAAATTTTATAAATAAAAAATAAAAAAAATATTATTAATAAAGCATTTGTTACTAATTGTAACAAAGTGGTTCATTTGTACAATAATATAA
>WJLJ01000049.1 GCA_014728525.1 Candidatus Babelota bacterium
AATTTATAATTTCCCACGTTTGCATTGGACAATTAAGTTATTAATTCATGTTGTAGAATTATTAACGATTTTTTATTGGTTGGATTCGCGATCTAAATTTAATAAGATATTTGTGTCTATAGAAAAAGCTATTAATTTCATTATGTATAACTTTCCATTTTTTGTATTTGTAGTTTTACTTGGTTTTTTTATTAATTATTCTATTAAATATGTTGTTTTATTTTTTAATTTTGATTTAATTTTAGATCCGACGCTTGGAACTTGGGAACAAATAAAATTATTATTAAAATCAAGTTTATCCCATGATTTATTATTTCATTTGAAGTTATTGTTTATTAAATATTTAAAATTTTTTGCAAATAACTTTATTTTATCTTTGATTTTTATTTTCTATTCAATGAGAAAAAATAAATTATATATGGATAGTTATTTTGAACTGGAAGATTAAATGTATTTTTTAAGATTTGCTTATTTTAATTTATTTTATTTTTTTATTCCCGTTTTTATTTTATTAATTATTTATAAAATAAAATTTTATAAATCTCCCGTTTATAAATATTCTTTATTAAAATTTCTAGAATCAAATGCTGTAAAAAATAAATTTCACAAAAAAGTTTTATTTATTATTAGATTTTTAATTTTGTTGTTATTAATAATTTTAATTGCTCGCCCTCAGTGGGTTGATAGTAAATCAAACATAAATGTTGATGGAGTTGATATTATTTTAACGATTGACGTTTCCGGAAGTATGCAAGTTTTCGATGATCTTAGAGATAGAAGGAGTCGTATAGAAGTTGCAAAAAAAGAAGCTATTCGTTTTATTGAAAAAAGAATAGATGATCCAATAGGTGTTGTTATTTTTGCAAAAGACACGATATCTCTTTGTCCTTTAACAATTGATAAAAAAATTTTAAAAGATGTAGTATCTAAATTGGAATTAGGATTTATTGATCCAAAAGGTACAAGTTTAGGAACAGGATTGGCAATATCTGTAAACAGGCTTAGAAAGTCAAAAGCTAAAAGTAAAATAATAATTTTATTAACGGATGGTATTCCAACTCCCGGTGAAAAAATTTCGCCTAAAAAAGCTATTGAATTGGCAAAAGAGTATAATATAAAAATATATACGGTAGGTATAGGCAATAAAAAGGGTGGATTTTTTGAACATCCTTTTTTGGGTATACAAAGGACCGATGAAGCTTTGGATGTTAATTTATTAAAAGAAATAGCACAAAAAACCGATGGTAAATTTTTTAGAGCAAACAATCCTAAAGAAATGAGGGATATTTATGATCGGATTGATAAATTAGAAAAAACTAAAATAAAAACTAATATTTTTAATAAATATTATGAAGCCTTTTTATCTTTTGTTTGGATTCTTTTATTATTGTTAGGATTAGAATTTTTATTAAAATTAACTGTGTGGAAAAGCTTGTATAATTAAGGGCATTATAAATATGATAAAATTTTTAGGAATATATTTTGCAGGTATTAATAAGCTATTTTTACTGCCCGTTTTTTTATTTATCATTTTTTTTATAATTAAAAATTATTTAAATAATAAAAAATTAATAAAAAAGATAGTTCATAAAAATAATAAAAAATATATTTATAAATTCTTTTCTGATAAAAAATATTTATTAAAAACGATTTTACAAATTGTTGCGCTGATTTTTATTTTTATATCTCTTTTACAACCCCAATGGAACAAAAAAGAGATAAATGTACAACAAGAGGGAAGAGATTTATTAATTGCTTTAGATATTTCAAGAAGTATGCTTGCACAGGATTTAAAACCTAATAGATTGGAATTTACCAAGTTAAAAATAAGAAATCTGTTAAAAAAATTAGATTTTGAAAGAGTCGGATTAATTCTTTTTTCGGGGTCTGCTTTTTTACAATGCCCTTTAACCTCTGATCACAATGCTTTTTTAATGTTTTTAGATCAGGTTGATCCTGAGACCATATCTTCTGGAACTACTGCTATAGATAACGCAATTTTAAAATCTATAGAAGTCTTTTCTCAGAGTAGAGGTAGAAAAAATAAATTATTATTATTGGCAACTGACGGAGAAGATTTTTCTTTGAATTTAGATCATGTAAGGAATAAGGCAGAAAAAGAAAATATAAAAGTTTTTGCTTTGGGAATAGGAACAAAGCAGGGAGCTCCTATACCTAAAATTGATTCTCAAGGAAATCAAATTGGACACGAACTTGATGAAAATGGTAATATTGCTATTTCAAAATTAAATTCGGATAGTTTATATAAGATTACAAAAACTCTATCAGGTAAATTTTTTAGATTTACTTATGATAATTCTGATTTAGATTCAATAAAGAGGGTTATACAAGCTTTTGAAAAAGAAAAATTTCAAGATAAAAAAATGTCTTTGTATCAGGATCAATATCCTTGGTTTTTAGCAATATCCTTTTTGTGTTTAGCCTTGGAGTGGATTTTATGATTTTCAAATTAATTTTTTTTCTTTTTTTTATTTTAGAATTTAATTTTTTACATGGGAGTTTTTTTACAAATTATAAAGCTAAAAATGCTTATTTTAATGATAAATTTAAAAATGTAATTGAGATATTAGAAAAAAAACAGGTAGATAATCCGGATGATCCTATTATAAATTATAATTTGGGAACGACTTATTATAAGTTGAATGAGTTTGATAAAGCTAAATCAAATTTACAGCGTTCTATTAAGAATTGTTTGGATGATAATATAGAATTAAAAGAAAAAGCTTATTTTAATTGGGCGAATTCATTTTATAAGTCTTGCTTAAATATTTTGGGTCCAAATTGGGAAAAAAAAGAAACAAATAATCAAATTTTAGATTTAGCTTTGAAAGAAATAAAACAAGCAATAGAAAAATATAGAAATTGTTTGGTTTTAAATAAAGAGAATAAAAGAGCTATTTTTAATAAAAAAAAAGCAGAAGAAATTTTGAAAAAGCTTGAAGAAAAAAAGAAAAAAAACGAGCAAAAAGAAAATAATCAAGAAAATCAGCAACAGAGTCAACAAAAAGATAAACAAGATAAAAAAAAGAAAAATGAAGATTCAAAAGAGAAAAAAAACCATTCTGACAAAGGACAACAGGAATCATCTCAAGAAAAAAATAAAAATAATCAATCCCAAAAGTCCGAGCAACAAAACAAAAGAAAAGATACCTCTAAGAAAACCGAAAATAATGGAGATAAAGGGGATGATAAAAATTTTGAGAACAAAAAGAGCAATCAAGAAAAACAGGATATGAATGAACGAAAACAAGAATATTCCTCCCAAAAAAATGATGAACAAAAAAAGGAACAAGCTTCAAAAAAAGAAGATAAACATCAAGAAGAAAAAAATCAAGAAAGTAATTTTAATAATAAAAATGCTTTTGCAAAGCAAGCTAAACAAAATGGTGAAAAAAATGATGTTAAAAGCAAAATGTTGCGATTAATGCTTGATGATTTACAAAATGATGAGGCTAATTTGCAAAAAGCTTTGATAAAATATAAAACTAAGGGAGAAAAACTTGAATTTTTAAAAGGTCAAAAACCTTGGTAAGAGGGGGATGTTTTTATGAAAAAGTTTTTATTCTTAATAATTTTATTTTTTATAAGGGTTTATTCAGTAACTGTTGATTTAAAAGTAAATACAGAATATCAAGTAAAAGATGATAAGGGAAAAGTTGTTCCTGCCGTTTATCAAGATGAATCTTTTAATGTTGAAGTGCATATAAATGATTCAAAAGATGTTTCAGATGTTGAATTAAAAAATAATAACTTATTAAATATTCAAAGTGTAAGTCGAAGGTCTTTTATTCAAGGGATTAATAATAAATTTATGCACAAATTGATTTATGAATATACGGTAGAAACGGATCAATTAGGTTTATTTGAAATTGGACCAGCTTTAGTAAAAGATAATGGCAGAATTTTTGAATCAAATAAAGTTTTAGTTAAAGTTTTAAAAAGAAAAGAATCAACTTTAAAAAAGAAAAATTATGAATTATTTTGTCGATTAACTACTGATAAGTTAAATGTCTTTGAAGGTGAGCCTATAGAGGTTAGTTTTAAAATTTTTACAAGAGGTAAAGTTTTACAATTCGGTATAAAGCCAACCTCTTTTCCGGGATTTGAATTTAAAGAGGAAGCAAAGGAATTAAAAGGGCAAGAAGAATTAGATGGTGTTCTTTATTCCGTTTTTGAAAAAAAGTTTATTTTAATACCTACAGAACCTGGTTTAAAAAAAATAAATCCTATACAAGTTCAATATGATGTTCCTGAAAAAAATAAAAGACGTTTTTCTAATTTTGGTTTTAATATAAATCCTTTTTTGGGAGATAATACAAAAAGAAAAAGAGCTTTTTCCAACGATTTGAATATAAATGTCCAACCTTTATCAATAAAAAAAGAGGTTGATGGTATAGGTGATTTTTCAGAGTTTAAAATCAAGGTAGATAAAAAAAATGCAATACTAAATGAGCCTATTTTATTAAAATTAGAAGTTTCGGGAATTGGGAATTTAGAACAAATAGTTCCACCAAAATTGAATTTACCTGATTTTTTTAATTACTATAAATCAAAAAGTAAAATTGAAAGAGAGAAAAGAGTTTCTCTTATGGCGGGTAAAAAAATATTTGAATATGTTTTGCAAATACCAAGAACGGGAGAGCATGAAATAGAGCCGCAAGTATTTAGTTTTTTTGATTCAAATTCTAGGAGATATAAAAAATTAAAATCCAATTCTATAATTATTAATATAGAAGAACCGCCCAAACAAAAAATTAATGATTTAGATATAACTAATGTTAATGATGAATCTTCGTTGGTAAATTCAGATAAAAAAAACTATAAAAAAGATATTAATTTTATAGAAGAATATGTAACATTTTTTAACAAACAAACGAAGAGTGAAATTCCTATTTTTTGGTTTTTAATATTAATATTTTTTCCTTTTTTGGTTATTTTAAAACCATTTTTTAAAAAGGTCTTTTTATTGGGAGGTTTTTTTAAAAAAAATTTATCTGTTAAATTAAAAAAAGATTTAGATAAAATTATATATGAGAAAAAGGCAGATGAATTATATAAGTTTTTTGTTAATTACTTTGCTTTAAGATTTAATTTAAATCAAATTAATTTTAATGAAAATCTTATAGAGGAGAAATTATTACAATTGGGTTGGAGTAAACAAAAAATAGATGATTTTTTTTCCTATTTACAACTTTGTGCGTCTTTATCTTTTTCTTCATCTAAAGATTTTTTAGACCATAAACAATTATTAGATAAAAGCAAATATTGGTTTTTTATGTTAGAATCAAAAAGTAATTAAAATAAAATTTTTTAGTGGAGAATTTTATGGGTTTTAAATTTTTTTTAAAGCTATTAGTTTTAAATTTTTTAATTTTAAATGTTTTTGCTAAACAAAATTATCAAGAAATTTTTTTACAAGCAAATGATTTTTATAGACAAGGCGAATTTCAAACGGCTTATAATCTTTATAAAAAAATAAAAAATCCTAGCATGGAAGTTAATTATAATTTAGGAAATTGCGCTTATAAGTTAAATGATTTTGGTTATGCGATGCTTTATTGGAAAAGGGCTGAAAAAGATTGGGGATTTTTTAATAGAACTGAATTATTAGAAAATATTAATATCTTAAGACAAAAATTATTTGGTAAAGAAAGTCCTAAAAGCAAGTTATTTGAATATTTAAGTTTTTATAAAAATTATTTTTTATCTTTAGTTAGATCGGCTCCTCTTTTTAGTATGCAAATATTATTTTTAATTTTTTGGATTATTTCTTTTTTATATATTCGTTTTTTATTTAAAAGAAATAAAAGGTTTTTAATATATATTCTTTTTGTTTTTATTGCTACTCTAGGCGTGTTACTTGTTTTAAGATACAACTTAGATTTCAAAAATTATGGAATAGTAGTATCTAAAAATGCAGAAATTTTATCTGGACCCGGAGATAGTTTTCAAAAATTAGGAGTTTTACCTGAAACATCTCAAGTCAGAATTCAAAGAATTTCTGATGATTATTATAAGATAAAATTTCAACGTCTAACTGGTTGGATTAACCAAGAAGACGTTGAAAAAATTTAAATTTTAACCGAAGAATTCTTCTTTAAAATTTGGCCATATAATGTTGTTACATGCTACTTTTTCTAAAAAATTTCCATACCCAAGTAAATTCATTATATTTTGAGAAAAATCAGCGGTTTTTAAAAAATAAGCAATTATAGAAGTGCCCAGTATTGTTGAAGTCATATTTGTTGAAAATTTTGATAAGGACTTTATAAATCTTACGAATTTTCCATTCTTTTCTTTTTTCTTAAATACTTTGGAAGTAAAGTATTTAGAAATTAAATAAATTGAAGGTATTGATAAAATTGTACCTCCAATACCGATATAAGAATTTATCAATTTTGATGCTATGCAAGCAGTTTTTATTTTTTGATCATAATCTTTATCCAATATATTTGATATATCTGCTTTGGTTTGGGATATTCCTAGAGATAGAGCTAAAAAAGAGGCTAAAATTATTTTTTTCATAGTAACTCCATTTTTAAAAACATTAATTAATTATAAGATTAATTTAAATTTAATAATTAATTGTTTCAAATGCCTGATACATAAAAAAACAATTGTTTTGGGGGAATATAGTTAAAATATTTACATTTGTAATTATTTTTTGGTATGTTTTTATTAGTATTGTTACTATTTAAAAATATATGTTTTTTAGGGGGAGTTATAAAAATGAATAGAAAGATTACTATCAAAGGGCTTTTGGCAATATTATTTTTTGCTGGGGCAATATTGATTTCTGGTTGCTCAAAGGATGAAAAAACAGCTGCGGGTGCTGTGATTGGTGCAGGTACGGGTGCTGCTGTTGGTGGTGCTGCCGGTGGAACTGGTGGTGCTGTTGCTGGTGGTGCTATTGGTGCTGTTACCGGTGGTATAATAGGAAGAAATGTAAAATAATTTAATTTTTTATATTTTATAATTTTAAAAAAGGCCATAAAAGTGGCCTTTTTCTATTTAAAAAAATCTAATAAACTTATGTAAAGTACCTAAGTTGTGACCTTTGAAAAATAGTAATATTGCCAATAAATAAGGTATTATCTCCGTTCGCCCTGAGCGTAGCAACTTGTTGCGTAGTCGAAGGGTCTTATCGAACGGTTTTCCCTGATTTTTATTTATATGGATGGCCAACCATCCTTCGACTACGCTCAGGACGAACGGGTGGTTGGCCAATTTATAAAAAATAGAAGATCACAACTTAGGTTATAAAGTACTGATTATAAGTTTTAATAAAGGTGATTTGTGGAAAAAACTTTGCTAGAAGTTAAAAATTTAAGTGTTTGCGTAGAAGGTAAACAAATTCTTAATAATCTTAATTTAAATATAAAATCCGGACAAATTCATGCTATTATGGGGCCTAATGGATCAGGAAAGAGTACCTTTTCTTATTCTTTAATAGGGCATCCAAAATATCAAATTAGTTCCGGGCAGTTCATGTTTTATGGGCAAGATATAACAAGATTACCGGTTGATAAAAAGGCAAAAAACGGTATTTTTTTAGCATTTCAATATCCGTACGAAATAGAAGGTTTATCATTAAGAAATTTTTTAAGACAATCTTATAATTCTTTATATAGTGGAACAGAAAAAGAGTTGAGTTTTGAAGAATTTAATGCATATCTAGTTGAAAAAACACAAGATTTAAAAATAAATTCCGATTTTTTGCAACGCGGTGTAAATTTTGGATTTTCAGGAGGAGAAAAAAAGAAAGCAGAGATTTTGCAATTAGCTGTTTTGGAACCAAAGCTGGCTGTTTTAGATGAAATAGATTCTGGTTTAGATGTTGATTCTTTACGTGTAGTATGTGAAAGCATTAAAAAAGTAAAGTTGAATAATCCAAGTATGTCTCTTTTAATAATTACTCATTATCCTCGAATTTTACATTTTTTAGAACCAGATTTTGTTCATATTTTAAAAAAAGGTTCTATTGTTGAATCTGGTAACAAAGCTTTAGCTACCACTATAGAAAATGAAGGTTATAAATAATGCAAAAAAAAGATTGTTTTTCTTGTTCTAACTCCTGTAAAAGACAAGATTTTAGAATTAAGAGGGGATTGCATGAACAAACTATAAAAGAAATCTCCGTTCAAAAAAATGAACCTGCATGGATGCTTGAATATAGATTAAAAGCTTATAAATTTTTTAAGGCAAAAAAAATGCAGAATTGGGGACCGGATTTGAGTAGGTTAAAATTTGATGATATTTGTTTTTATTTAAAGCCGATAAGTGATTTGAATGCAAAATCTTGGAATGATGTTTCTAAAAATATAAAAAAAACATTTGATAATCTTGGTATTATTAAAAATGAAAAAAGATATTTAGCTGGTCTTGGTGCTCAGTACGAATCGGAAGTTGTTTATCATAACTTAAAAAAAGAATGGACAGAAAAGGGGATTATTTTTTTAAGTACAGATCAAGCATTAAAGGAATATCCGGAACTTTTTAAAAAATATTTTGGGACAGTTGTATCTTTTAAAGATAATAAATTTTCAGCTCTAAATAGTTCTGTTTGGAGTGGGGGGACATTTATTTATGTGCCTAAGAATGTAAAGATTGATATCCCGTTGCAGGCATATTATAGGATAAATGAGCAAAATTTAGGACAATTTGAGCGAACTTTAATAATTGCAGATGAGGGGGCTCAAGTAAGCTATATCGAAGGATGTACTGCTCCAAATTACTCAACCAATAGTCTTCATAGTGCTGTGGTTGAAATTATTGCCAAAAAGAATTCAAAAGTAAAATATTATACTGTTCAAAACTGGTCTAAAAATATTTATAATTTGGTTACTAAAAGGGCTTTGGCTGAAACAAATTCAACCGTTGAATGGATAGATGCTAATATTGGAAGTGGTATTACAATGAAATATCCATCGGTAATTCTTTCCGGTAAAAATGCAAATACATCAGTTTTATCCTTGGCTATTTCAGGTTTTAAAGGACAAATACAAGATTCCGGGGCAAAAGCTATTCATTTAGCATCCGATACAACTTCTAAAATAATCTCTAAATCAATTAGCAGTAATGGCGGAGTTTGTAGTTTTAGGGGGAAAGTTAAAGTATGTAAGAATGCAAAAAATTGCAAAGCTTTTATGGAATGTGATTCTTTAATAACAGATAACCTTTCAAAAGCAGATGCTTATCCTTTTTTGGATGTTGCAGAATTAGATTCTGATGTCGGACATGAAGCCAGAGTAAGTAAAATTGCCGATGAACAAATATTTTATCTTATGAGTAGGGGGATTAGTTTTAAAGATGCTCAAAGTTTGATTATTAACGGTTTTATTGAATCGTTTGTTAAAAATCTACCTCAAGAGTATGCAATAGAAATAAATCGTCTTGTGGAAATGGAATTAGCTGGAGAACAAGATGTTAAGTAAATTAAAAATTAAAAACAATTATATTTTTAAAAAAACACCTTGTTTTGTTATAAATTTAGATCAAAATTTTGATAAAAAAATAAATCTTAAAAAATTAGTAAAAACTAAAATAGAAAATTTTACTTTATTAAATGATTTTAAAATAAAAATTATTTTATCTAAGGGGATGGTATTTAATATTATTGATGATTTATTTGATTTAGAAATATTTAATTCGAAGTTAGAGTTTACTTTGAATGAAAATAGTAAACTAAATTATTTACTAAAAACAGACTCATTAAAAAAATGCAAAGACTTTTGTGGAGATTGTTTTAATTGTAAAAAAGTTGAAAAAATAGAGAAAAAATTAAATTTTAATTTTGTGGGCATGGGTTCACAAGGAGATATAAAAATATTATTAAATGGAGCCGGAAATTATTCTTTTTATTTTAAAACAAATCAAAATCATTTAGCTTCAAACACAAAAAGTAATTTGGTTATAAAGTCTGCATTATCACAAAATTCTAATTTAAAAAGTGATAATTTGATAAAGGTTGTAAAAAATTTAAAAAAGGTTGAAGCAAAACAAATTAATAAAAATTTATTATTAGGTTATTTTTCAAAAGCCTTGTGTATACCAAAATTAGAAGTTGAATCTGAAGATGTTATTTGTAAGCATGGTGCTGCGGTTAGTAAATTAAATGAAGAACTTATGTTTTATTTACAAAGTAGAGGTTTGAATTATTGTGATGCTAAACAAATATTGATTGATGCTTTTTTAAATTAATTGGAAAAAGACTTTAACAAAAAAAGAGCTCGAATTGATTCGAGCTCTTTTTTATTAAAACTATACATCTAAATTTTTTACAAAATGAGCATGTTTTTCGATGTAGCTTCTTCTGTCTTTTACTTCATCACCCATTAGAGATGTAAACCATTGGTCTGCTTTTACACCATCTTCAATGGTTACTTGTAAAAATTTTCTTCTTTCAGGATCCATTGTTGTTTCCCAAAGTTGTTCAGGATTCATTTCACCAAGACCTTTATATCTTTGAACTGTCATTAATGATTTTCCTGCATTCATTACAGAATCAAAGAATTTTAACACGCCTTTATTTTTACCTTCAATTTCTTTATTTTTTATTTTTAATTTCCAATCTGAGCTTTCTAGTTGATTTATTGGAGTAAATAAAGAAATTAATTTTTCTGTTTCTTCAGCTTCAAAAAAACTTAATGGAACTTGCCATGTTTTTTTCATTTCTTTGAACGTTAAAAAGGCTTTTACTTGAGGAGCTTCTTCTCCGGCCATTTCGTCTTCTAAGTCTCTATCCTGAGTTCCGCTTATTTCATAATTTGGAAAATAGTTTTTTAATTGATCAATAATTTCTTGCATATCAGGTTTTTTAATTTTCCAATTTATTGAATGTAAAAAATTTATTAACTCATGAGTATTTTTTACAGGAACTTCTAAGTTATTGCTAAAAGTGGATAGTTCTTGGTGATATTTTAATATTGAATCAAAAAGATTTTTTAAGTCTTCATTTTCAAATGTTTTACTGTCTATTTTTAATATGGCATTTTCTTGTGCCCAATCAAATAGAAATCTATTTAATTCAGAATCATTTTGAAGGTATTTACCTCTTTTTCCTACTTTTATTTTATAGAGAGGAGGTTGTGCTACATATAAAAATCCATTTTCTATTAAAGGTTTCATATGTCTAAAGAAGAATGTTAATAAAAGTATTCTTATATGTGCACCGTCAACATCTGCGTCAGTCATTATAACAATTTTATGATATCTGGTTTTTTCAACATTAAAGTCATCATTGCCAATTCCTGCACCGACTGCGGTTATAAGATCTTTTATTTCATTGTTGGATAGCATTTTATCTAATCTGGCTTTTTCCACATTAATGATTTTACCCCTCAAAGGTAAAATAGCTTGAGTTGCTCTATCTCGTGCTTGCTTTGCAGAACCTCCGGCAGAGTCTCCCTCAACAATATAAAGTTCTGTTTTTGCAGGATCGGTATCAGAACAGTCAGCTAATTTTCCGGGAAGAACAGCGCTTTCTAACGCAGTTTTTCTTCTTGTTAATTCTCTTGCTTTTCTAGCGGCAGTTCTTGCTTGCTGAGCTAAAACAGCTTTTTGAATTATTTTTTTTGCAATATTTGGATTTTCTTCAAAATAGGAATCGAAAAAAGAATATAGCCATGAATCAACAATACCTTTTACTTCACTGTTTCCTAGTTTTGTTTTTGTTTGTCCTTCAAATTGAGGTTCTGGAACTTTTATACTAATTACACCAACGAATCCCTCTCTTACATCATCACTAGATAGAGATCCGTCTTTTATAAGATTGTGTTTTTGTGCAAAACGGTTACAACTTTTTGTTAAAGACGCCCTAAAGCCGGCTTCATGTGTTCCGCCTTCAATTGTTCTTATATTATTTACAAAACTAAATACTTGATCAGAATATCCATCATTATATTGGCAAGCAAAATCGAGTACATAGGTTTCGTCTTCTTTGTGAAATTCTATTATTTCATTAAATAAAGGATTTTTTTTCGCATTAATATGTTTTACAAAAGATGCGATACCGCCTTCATAAAAAAATGAATGTTCTTCATCTATTCTATTGTCGGTAATATCTATTCTTAAACCTTTATTCAAAAATGCTAATTCTCTTAATCTTACAGCTAATGTTTCGAAGTTAAAATCGGTATTTTCAAATATTTTAGGATCAGGATAAAAACGAATTAATGTACCGGTTTTATTAGTTTCCCCAATCTCTTTTAAAGGACTTAAAGGTTTTCCTCCTTTTTCATATGTTTGTTCGTATTCTTTGCCATTTTTCCAGACTTTTAATATTAATTTTTTTGATAAAGCATTAACAACGGAAACACCAACACCGTGAAGTCCTCCGGAATATTTATATGATTCTTTATCAAACTTTCCACCGGCATGTAATTTTGTTAAAACCACTTCAGCTGCAGAAACCTTTTCTTTTGGGTGTTTTTCTACAGGTATACCTCTTCCATTGTCTTCAACAGAACAGGATCCGTCTGCATGAATTATGACTTTTATGTGATTGCAATGCCCTCCAAGTGCCTCATCAACAGAGTTATCAACTATTTCATATACTAAATGATGCAGTCCTGCCATCCCGGTAGAGCCTATATACATTGCGGGGCGCTTGCGAACAGCCTCTAAACCTTCTAATATTTTTATGGCTTTGGCACCATAATTTTTTTGTTCATCTTTTTTCATTTAAAATCCTTTGCCCAAAATTAAGGAATAACAGAGGTTTTAATTTATTTTTTATTATGCTAATAAACTTTCCCCAAAATTTTTGAATAGTAAATATTTAAAACCTTATTTAAAATAATTTTTATAATTTACATTATACAAAAAATGAGAGAATTATGGAATCTTAACTAAAAAACAACAAAAAGAATATAACTAAAATTAAATTTTTATTGCAAATATTATCGAATTTTATTTGTAATAAATAGCCTTTAAGGGTTAGCTTTTTTTTTATTTGATATTTTTTTTTATTTTTTTTTAATTTAATGAACCTTAAAAATTTTATTAGATAGTTTTATGAATGATAGTAAAAGAAAATTTTATATGGATAAAGCTTTAAAACAAGCTTTTATTGCCTTTAAAAAAGGGGAAGTACCTATTGGTGCAGTAGTTATTAATTCAAATGGTGATATCTTATCTAGAGCTTATAATAAAACAGAGAAAAATGGTTGTCAGGTATATCATGCAGAAGTTTTAGCAATAAAAAAGGCTTGTAAAAAAATTGGAACATGGAGACTTGATGGTTGCTCTATTTATGTTACTATTGAGCCTTGTTTGATGTGTTTTGGTTTGATTCAACTGAGTAGAATAGAAAATTTATATTTTGGAGCTTCTTGTAAAGAATTTGGATCAGGATTGGCCAAAGCTAGAAAACATAAATTGTATAGAAAGAATTTAAAAATTTCTGGTGGTATAGAAGAGAAAAGATGTATTAAACTTATTAAAGATTTTTTTATTATTTTAAGAAAAAAGAGAAGGGAATACAGTGAAACAAAGAATGGAATTTCTCGAAAAAGTGAAGAATAAATTACTTGAAAGAAGAGAAGAAATGATGCAAGATCTTGATTATTTAAGTCATGATCAAGTTTCAGATGGTCAAGTGAAAGATAGCGGTGATGAGGCCTTATCTCTAACTTTAGAAAAACTAAAAAATTCTTTAGAGCAGTCTGATATAGATGAGCTTAAACTCATTGATAATGCATTAGAACGGTTAAAAAAAGGAGAATACGGTTTTTGTATTGATTGTCAGGAGCCAATTTCTTCAAAAAGATTAGAGACTTTTCCTTATGCTGCAAGATGTATTGTTTGTCAGGAGGCAATAGAAGAATAGTGCCGGTGTAGCTCAGCGGTAGAGCAATTGATTCGTAATCAATAGGTCGTCGGTTCAATTCCGATCACCGGCTCCATAAAAAACTTATTTTAAAAAGGGAGATTTATGGGATTTAGAACTTTATTTTATTCATTCATTGTTATATTTTCGTTTTCTTTTATTATGGCTGAAACTGATAATTCCGATACTCGAAATTTAAATAATTTATCTGAGGTTTTATCAAATATTGCAGGACAAGTTAATAGTCAGAGAACTATTCAAGATTCAAATTCTTTAGGCGTTTCTAACAATAAAACAAAGATAAACGAAATTATTACTGCTACTGCAAATGCTGCAGATACGGCAGCTTTCTTGGTTGCTTTAAAGAGTATAGATATAATAGAGTGATTTTTTATAAAAAGTTAGCCTTTAATAAGGCTTTAATATTAATTAATTAAGGTTTTTATTTTTGACAAAAGTTATAAGTTTTGTATTATAAAAACCTAAGGTTAAGCTTTGTAATGTTAATTTCTATTTGTATAAGTTGAGAATATATGGAAAAAACATCTTCTAAAACTACTAATTTTCATGGCATTGGTCGACGTAAATCATCTATTGCACGTGTTTGGTTAAAAAGCGGCAAGGGTGAAGTTCTTATTAATGGCAAAAAGTATAACGAGTATTTTGATACTAAGCTAAGCAGGGATAAGGTTATTTTTCCCGGAAAGGTTGTTGGTAAGGATAAAGAGTTCGATATAAGTGTTAATGTCGTCGGTGGAGGAAAAAAAGGGCAGGCTGAGGCTGTGAGGTTGGGTATTAGCAGAGCTTTTCTTTCTTTTGATGAAAATTTAAAGTCTATTCTTAGAAAGCATGATCTTTTGACCGTTGATTCAAGAGTAAAAGAACGTAAAAAATATGGTCAAAGAGGTGCCAGACGTAAATTCCAATTCGTAAAACGTTAATTTTTATAATAAATTATACAAAATCATATATAAGGTTGTTTGGTTATGTGCGGGATTGTTGCCTATGTTGGGAAAAGGCGCTGTAGGGATTATATAATTAGAGGTTTAAAGCGTCTTGAATATAGAGGTTATGATTCTGCAGGTTTTATTTGCGTTGATGAAAAACACAAACGTTTCAGTTACTTTAAAAAGAGTGGAAAAGTTTCTGATTTAGAAAAAGGATTAGATGGATTTGAGCATGATGGTTTTGTTGGTATGGGGCATACCAGGTGGGCTACTCATGGTGTTGTAAATGATTGTAATGCTCATCCTCATTTCAATTGTAAAAAAAATATATCTTTAGTTCATAATGGAATAATAGAGGGTTATGAAGAAATAAGGAAAAAACTTATTTTTGAAGGACATGAATTTGTTTCTTCTACCGATACTGAAGTTGTTGCTCATTATTTCAGTTCTATTTTCGATTTTTATAAAGACTTAAAGCCCGCAATTTTAGATTTAGTTAGCAAATTAAAAGGTGCTTATTCTTTTGTTTTATCAATGGAAGAGTACCCAGATCAGATTGTTGTTGTAAGGCATAATTCTCCTCTTGTTTTAGGTAAATTAGAAGATGAGATTTTTGTTGCATCCGATTTATTAGCATTTTCCGATAAAACAAAAAATGTTTGTTTTTTACCTGAAGATAGTTTTGCTATCATTAAAAAAGATAGTGTAGATATGTATGATTTTTCAGGTAAGAAAATTTTACCGATATGGCAAGAAGTTAAATTTGAATTTGATGCTGTTGATAAACAGGGTTTTGAGCATTACATGCTTAAAGAAATTTATGAACAAAAAAAGGTTATTGATAATACAATAAATTTTTGTCGTTTAATAGGAACAGATTCAAAATTATCTGCAAATACAAAAAAAGATAATTCAGTTGATTATAAGATAGATTTAGAATATCAAGATCGCATTTGGCAACAGCTTGGATTGAGTTTGAAACAAGTAAAAAATTTAAAAAAAGTTAATTTAGTTGCTGCAGGAACTTCTTGGCATGCTTGTAGGATTGCACAATTTTTCTTTGAGAACTTTTGTAAAATACCGGCAAGTGTTTATTTGGCTTCTGAGTTTTGTTATATGCCTTTATTTAATCATGAAGATTCGGTATATATTTTTGTGTCACAATCGGGTGAAACTGCAGATACTTTACAAGCTTTAAGAAAGGTTAGTCCTTTAAGTATTCCTACCATTACTATAACCAATGTTCCTTCAAGTACTATGGTTAGAGAAGCTGACGGTTTTTTTCCTATGCAAGCAGGACCCGAGATTTCTGTAGCTTCAACAAAAGCCTTTTCTTCTCAAATTTCTGTTCTTTATTTGCTTGCAAATAGAATTGCTTTAGAAAAGGGGCTTATTAGCTTAGAAGAAATGAAGAGGGCTGAGGATGATCTTTTTGTTTCGGCCCAAATATTGGAGCAATCTATAGAGAATTATAAATATAAAATTACTCAAAAACTTGCGAATAAATATTCCAAATTTGATAAATTTATATTTTTAGGTCGACATATAAGTTATCCGTTTGCAATGGAAGCTGCTTTAAAATTAAAAGAAATTTCTTATATTTTTGCTCAGTGTTATCCCGCAGGAGAATTGAAGCATGGTCCGATAGCTTTAATTGATAAAAGTACTCCTGTTGTTTTGTTTTCGTCTTTGCATGAAATTGTTTATAAAAAAATAATATCTAATGCTCAAGAAGTAAAAGCAAGATCCGGTCATTTAGTAGTTTTTGCTTTCGATGGTCAAGATGAGCTTATTAATTTGGCGAATACTTCTTTTATTGTTCCCAGAGTCAACCCTTTTCTCGGGCCGTTAGCAATGACGGGATTAATGCAATTTTTTATTTATCAAATAACAAAAAAATTAGGTTGTTCTATTGATAAGCCTAGAAATTTAGCAAAGTCTGTTACGGTTGAATAATAAATTTTATTTAGGAAAGGAATTTTTTATGAAAAAGATAATACTATTTCTATGTTTTTTATTGCCGTTTTTATCATTGAGTTCTATGATAAAAAAATCAGAAATTAGATGTGCAATATGTAAAAAAATTATAGAAGAGGATTCAGAAAATTATCGAATTGAATTTGAACCTTGTGGTCATAAATATCATTTTAAATGTTTAAAAAATATAAAAGAATGCGTAATTTGTTTAAAGGAATTTAAAGATAAGGCTGCAAAGGATTATATCACAATAAAATTTTTTCCTTGTGGTCATATAATTAAAATACCTAAGAAGAAATCATTAAATATTAAAAAAGAACCATTAAATATAGAAAAAGAGTTGCCATCTTCTGAATGCAGTACTTGTTTATTAAAGGAACGATTTCTCAAGAAATTCTAATTTTTATCTTTTTTATAAGATTTTAGCTTTTTACATTTTTAATAAAAAAAGTTATTATATTTAATATTTGTAAATATTTTAGTATTTAAATGGAGGAATTATGAAAAAAATTAGTTTAATCTTGATAGGTTTGCTCTCAATATTTTTTTTAAGTCCTATGTCTGATTTGGAGAGCAAATTTGAATCAATTAAGAAAGATTATTTTAGAGATTTTTCGAAATATGGTGAATGTTCCCAAGAAAAATTAAATAAAAAACTTGCTAAAGAATTGTTAAGTGCAGGTCCATTTGATATTATTAATCAACCAAAAGCAGAAGCGTTAATTAAATATGGTGCTGATATTTTATATGTAGTAGAAGACACAAAGACAAAACTAACATTATTGCATATTATTGCTTCTCGAAATCTTTTAGATTCTTTTTTAAAAAGTTTAGATTTATCCAAAATAGATATTAATGTTTTAGATTCAGAAAAAAACACACCTTTACATATAGCTCTTGAAAATAATGCTTATTTTCAATCAGATTATTTAATAGATAAAGGTGCTTCATTAGATTTAAAAAATATTTATGGAAGTACGCCTCTTCATATTGCTGTAAGTAATAATGACTATGAAAGCGTTTGGCATCTATTAAAAAAGGGAGCTGCTATAAATTTAAAAGATAATGATGGAGATACACCTCTTCATGTTGCTGCAAAAGAAGGATATTTTGAAATTGCTAATTTATTGTTGAAAAATGGTGCGAATAAAGAAGAAAAAAATAATGATAAGAACATTCCATTAGACTGTGCTTTATGTAATGATCATTCAGAATTAGTTATATTATTATTACATTATAATCCAGAATATAAAGTTCAAAAACCTGAAATAGATAAAGAATTATTGGATAGGTTCTATGAAGATGGATTTAGTATAGTTCATATAGCTGCTGAATTTGGTTTGATTAATGTTTTAAAAATTTTTGACTTATATGAAGCCGATATTAATAAAAAATCTAAGAAAGATAGAATAACTCCTTTAGAAATAGCTTTTTATTCGTTTATTAGCTATATGGAAAGAAATCCAACCGAAGATATATCGATAGAAGAACAAGAAAATAAACTAAATAATTTATTAAAAACTCTTTGTTTCTTAGTAAAAAAAGCTGATATAAAAAAATGTAGTTTTTTTATGGAGAGACAAAAAGATAGAATTAAATATCTCAAAAAATTATTAAAAAAGAAATCATTAAAGAAAATAAAAGATTTATCTGTTTCTGAAGAAGATAAATGTTTAATCTGTTTGGAAAAATTATCAGAAGTTAAAGAAATACCTGGGGATAAAAAAATATTAAAAGACAAGTGTTATGAATTAGATTGCAAACATACTTTTCATAAAAAATGTTTGGTTCAATTTGCAATAACAGGTCCTTATGGTG
>WJLJ01000050.1 GCA_014728525.1 Candidatus Babelota bacterium
GCGAATCCGTCTTCGCCTATGGAATTCAAAGCTTTAGCAAATAAATAAAGGCTTCGACGAGACAAGTTCAGGGTAAACCCTAAATACCCTTAACGCTTCAACTTGACACGATGAAAACGCAAGGCGTTTCCACTGCATCAAAAGTGAAACTTATAAGGAATGTGGTTCGATACAATTTTCAAAAATTAAAATTTTTAAAAATCACTCACCACGAACGGAGAATACAAAACCATTCAAATTAAGTGCTAAGTAATTCAAAAATATTTACCACAAACGGGTAGCTGGCCAATTTATAAAAAATAGAAGGTCACAACTTAGGTTTTTAAAAATAAATTTTAAATTATGTGAATTTTATTGACAATTTGAATATGGCTTATGTAATCTAATATTAATGGATTGTGAGAAAATTGAAATTTTTTAATATTTTAAGGGGAGTTTATCATGAGAAACATCAGAAATATATTTTTGTTTCTTATTTCTGTTTTTGTTATAAGATTGGACGCTCTTACCGAAGGACAAGTTGAAAATTTGGTAAGAGTTGTGAAAGAAGCACCTATTATGGCTAAAAACGTTAAGTTTAAAACAAAAGTAATAGAGAAGAGAAGAAGGAAGCCTAAAACAACTAAAGAAGTTGAGCGTGGTCCTTTTACAATTTCTTCAGAAAAAGATTTATTTAATATTGTTTTTGAAGATGAATATGGATATAAATTAACCGGTAAGATTATAAATTCAGATGATTTTGACAAGATAGAGCCAGCTTATATTGATGCATGGATTACTTCAAATAGAAAATTCACCTCAAAAAATAGAACTTTTTTCCGTACAGTACTGTCAAAAAAAAGCTTTGCTGAAAATTTATATAAAGGATTTGACGATAATATAATAAAAAAAGTCGAAGAAAAATATAAAGATAAAGCTAAAGGTTTGGTAACTAAAACTAAAGCAATATTTTATCTTTATCGCATTAATTCTACTACAGATGAAGAAGAAAAAAATAATTATAAAACAAAACTTATAAAAGTTTTAAAATTATCTGATTATGAGAAAGTTGCAGATAGATTGATAGAGGCTTATAAAACCGGAAAATGTAGAGGACTTAAAGGTTTTATTGATGATACAGGTCAATTCATGACGTTTTATCATTATATTGAAAATTTAAAAGAAGAAGAAGAAAGTAAAAAAAGAAAAAAAGAAATGCTTGAAAGAAAAGTAGAAAAAGAAAAAGAAAAAGAAGAAGAAGAACGAAAAAAAATAGAAGAAGAAATAAAAAAAGAAAAAGAACGAAAGAAAAAGCTAGAAGAAGAAAAAGCAAAAGGTGAAATTTTTGAATATGTTAAAAATAAAGAGATTACTGAACTTAAAAATTTAATAAATAGCCTTGAAGAAGAGACTAAAAAGAAGATTGTAAATGCAACTGATGAGAACGGTAATACTCCTTTGACCCTTGCAGCCTGGCAAGGACATGAAAAAATAGTTAATTTACTATTAGACAATTATGCCAATGTAGATAAGCAAAATGACAAAGGTAATACTCCTTTGGTCACTGCAGCCTGGCAAGGACATCTAGAAATAGTTAATTTACTATTAGACAATTCTGCCGATGTAAATAAGCAAAATGACAAAGGCTGGACTGCTTTGCACCATGCAGCCAATAAAGGACATCTAAAAATAGTTAAAGCTCTAGTAGAAGCAGATGCCGATCTGAATGCAACAACTAATAAGGGCAACACTCCTTTAAAGCTAGCTACATATAAAGAAAAGCAACAAGTAATTGAATATTTGAAAAAAATAAAAGAAGAACTAGAAGAACTAAAAAGTGAAGCTGAAGGAAAAGAAAAATTAGAAGAAAGTGAAAAAGAAGGTGAAGAAGAAGAAGCTGAAGAAGGTGAAGAAGAAGAAGGACTTTTTGGAACTGTAAATAAAAGTAAACGAGAAAAGGGTATATAAAAATTTTGTTGGAAATCCATATAGAGTTTTTCCCACGAATAAATGAATTTGCTCGTGGGAAAAACCATGTTAATGGGATAGAATCTTTTTGAAGTTTTGCAAAGAGAAGATTGGCAAAATTTAATGGGGCTGCTTCACAAATGTTAGAAGTTATTGGTAAATTTTAGAGGCTTTGCTAGTCAAAAGCCAAATTTTATTATTTAAAATAAATATTTTTTTTACATTTATAAGGAATAAAAATGAAAAAAATAAAAATTTTAATTTTTATTTTAATAGCTTTTTTTATTACAGATTTAAACATTTTGTTGACAAATGATGTTGTAGAAGAAGTTGAAAAAATTATGCAAAGTAATCTTCCAATAAAAGCAAATAATATTGCATTTAAAAATAAAAAATTTACAATTAACTCTCAAAAAGATTTATGGGAAATATTTTTTCAAGATACAAAGGGCAAAGAAAAAAAAGGCTATATAAAATCAATTGGTGATTATCTTGATTTAAGAGTAGCCTATCTAGATTCCAATGCTAAAACAAACAAAGATTTTTGGCAAACATTAATTCTAGATAAAATTTTTAGCGGGATACTTGATGGAAATAAAAACGTTATAGGTGTTTTATGTTTGAATTTAATAAATCAAGTAGTTGAAAAAAATGAAACTAAACTTAAGAAACAATTAAAAACTTATATTAAAAATTGGACAGGTATCGAGGATGATACTAAAGCTGGA
>WJLJ01000004.1 GCA_014728525.1 Candidatus Babelota bacterium
GGGATCTCGATTCTCGGCTTTCAAATATCTTTGTTTTTCAAGTTTATGTATTTAATATGAAAAAATTATTAAAATGAATTTTTATTGATTTTACTTCGAAGAACAAGAAGGAGATCCCGCATCAAGTGCGGGATGACTGTGACATTTTATCCCTATTTTAAAATATAAAATAATAACACTAAATAATATTGTATAAAGTTGGGATTATTGATACAAAAAAGATTTTATTTAAGTTTATAAATTTCACTTTAGGTTACTGGCAATTACATGAATGAAGCAACTTTGCTGCGAAGTTGAATGGTTTTGTATTATCCGTTCGTGGTAAATCTTTTTTAATTTACTTAACTCTTAATTTGAATGGTTTTGTATTATCCGTTCGTGGTGAGTGATTTTTAAAAATTTTAATTTTTGAAAATTGTATCGAACCATATTCCTTTTCCGCCGCCGCCAAGGCTATGGTGAAACTAAATGGCAAGACACGGCAGTGCGAAAGGAGAAAAGAAATACGGTACTATGTAGAGAAGAAACACGGTACTTTAGTTGTACAGGCTGAAAGGAGATAATACCTTATCTATTGGCAACATTACTGTTTTTCAAAGGTCACAACTTAGGTTAGTAATATTAAAATTTTTCAAAAGTCACAACTTAAGTACTAAAGTTATTTATATTTTTAATGTTATATTTGTCCAAATTCCCCATAAATTTAATGAATTATTTGAATGTGTTTTTTGATAATGTGATCCAAGACTAAACTCTAAAGGTCTATCATCCATATGTCCGTAAAAAATTAAATTTGCAAAATAATTAATAGCAAACGAATTTTTAATTCTTGCAGAATCCAAATCTATATCAGACTCTTTTATTGTAATAAACGAGTTTCTTTGAGGAATTACCATGCTTTTATTTATTTTGGCTTGCGGGTAGGTTGCTTTATAGGCTTCATCTTCAACATAGCCGGCATAGATATTAGCTTCAGAATCATAATATGCTATTCCAATATTTTTATTAAAACCTTTTTTAATGGAAATTCTTTCATTTGCTCGTGCGTTAATATTTGAACCAAATAATAAAGAAAATTTATCACGATGTTTAAAATTAATAGCAAATGCATAATTTATTTCAGATCCGGGTGAAACATTAACATCTTGTGTAAGATGATTTATTAAAAAGTCAGGACGCCAAAAAGGTTTTCCATCTGTAACTCTTAAATATCTGGACCATTGACCGTTTTTTAAATCAAAAGATCTTTTTTCTTCCGCACTAATTAAATATTTGTATTCAAAACTATTTAAAAAAATAAAATTATCATCAATTTTACAGGTTAAATTAATACCTCCGGCCAAACCAAAGTGATTTCCATTACCAACCACCGGTTCTAACAAATATTCAATTTTTGGTTTATTACCGGTTGGAATAATAAGTTTTGAATATATATCAAAGTTTACTTTTTCATTAAAAAAATATTTTTTTATTAAACTTAATTCTATATCCGATAAGCCCGAATAAACATGATCTTTATTGTCTATTTTCCCATATTTCAAAAAAACTGAAGAAAAAGCTTGCTCTACATTAAAAGGTTCATTATAAAAAACAGGATTATCTGTTACACCGGGATCTACAATATTATTAATTGTATTTTGACCGGAAATATTATATTCCCTTAAATTAAGATTGGTTCTCACTTCTTCAAAAGGAATTAAAATAGAAAAAGCAATTTTATTTGTTAAATTTTTTTGTGCATAAAAATTTATTCCCCAATTTTCTACAGAGGGACTAATTGTAAAATTAGACTTAAATTCATAAGAATTTTCATCACCAAAATCTTCACCGGTCGGTAACACCCCTAACCATTCTGCATAAATATCCGGAACTATACCTAAATCATTTGCTATACCGTGCTGCATTACCAAAAGTTCTGTTTTCCCATTAGGCATAAAATAATCATTAAGTTTTCCTGCACATGCAGACTCTTGATAGTAAGAAGAAACACTAACCAAAAAGTTTCTTTCCGAATCAAAATGAGAACTACTATCATCTACTGTTTTTTCAAAATACCTATCTTTATAAAAAACTTTTCTACCTTTGTTTTTTTTAGAATTATTTTTAGTAAAAAAATTTTTTAAACCTGAAAATAAACCCCTTTTAGATTTATCATTTTCATATTTGGTATAATTTTTTTCACTTATTAAACGATATTGAGAATTTTTATCATTCTTATTTAAAATTTCGATATTTTTTTTATAGTTAGCCTTATTTATAATGTTTGTATTTATAAAAGAAAAAGACTTATTTTGTTTAAAATAAGTCTTACTATACAAAAAATTGTTTGTTAAAAAAAATATATAAAATATAACTAACATAAAACGAATCATAATTTACTCCTCTTTTTAATAACTTCATCCTGAATTTATTTTCAGAATCTTATCCCTTTTTTTAAAATTAATTTCGATATTAAATTTATACTTTTCAATTAAAAAGACAAAACTTTTTTCACAATACTCTCTGAATCAATACCTTCATATCTCAAAAGTTCTTCCGGTTTTCCGGACCTAGGAAGTTTATTTACAGCAAGTTTTTCTATAAAAATATCCTTATCTGATAATTCACCGGAAATCGCCTCACCAATTCCGCCTTGCATATAATGATCCTCAACTGTTATTATTCTATTTCCGGATTTTTTAGCAACATCAATTATAGTATTTTTATCTATAGGTTTTACAGAATAAAGATCGATTACCGAAACTTTTATATTTTTTTCCAATAATTTATTATACGCCTTTAAAGCTTCATGTAATGTTATGCCTGCTGCAATTATACAAACTTTATCATTATCACTTTGCCTTAAAATCTTACATCCGCCAATTTCAAATTTCTCATTTTTATCATACAAATTTTGTGTGGCCGGACGTGTTGTACGCATATAAGAAATACCATCACTATAATCTGCCATTAATTGTGTAAGTTTATATGTAGAAACACCATCACTCGGATAAAAAACAATAGAATCCGGAATAGCCCTAAATAAACCCAAATCTTCTAAAGCCATCTGAGACGGTCCGTCTTCCCCAATAGAAACTCCACAATGAGAACCGCATAAACGTAAAGAATTCCGCCCTATGCCGGCCATTCTAATTTGATCGTGTGCCCGAGTAAAAAACGCACCAAAAGTTGCAGCAAATGGAATTTTACCTCTTAATTGTAAACCTGTTGCAACACCGACCATACATTGTTCTGCAATAAAACATTGATAAAAGCGTTTAGGAAAACTTTTTGCAAAAATTTGGGTAAATGTTGAATTTTGAACATCTGCATCAAGTGTAAAAATATTTTTACTATTTTGCCCTAAAGCCTTTAATGCATAACCGAAAGCTTTTCGTGTTGCTATTTTTTGATCTTTATCAAATAAATTTTTATTTTCATCAGAATTTAAATCTATAGAAACAACTTCTTTGTTTTCTAAATTATTCGAGCCGGCATTCAATTGTTTTGGTAACTCCGGAGTATATTTTTCAAAAGAAAGGTTATTTATTCCAAATCCTTTTTTTAATTTTTCTATTAAATTAGGGACCTCTTCTTGTTTAAAAGGTTTTCCGTGATGTCCGTTTTCATTCTCAATATCTTCTAATCCGGAACCCTTTAAAGTTTTTGCAATAATTGCAATAGGGCTTCCTTTTATTTCTTGAGCTTCATTTAACGTATTTAAAATTTCATCAAAATTATGACCGTTTATACAGAAAGTTTTAAAACCAAAAGCATCAAACTTTTTTTCAAATTTTTCTACATCATGACCGTGAATACTTTCTCCGGATTGTCCCAATCTGTTTGCATCCAAAATACAAATCAAATTATCAAGATTATAGTATGATGCCAATTGTGCAGCTTCCCAAATAGAACCTTCTGCAGCTTCACCGTCACCTATCATAACATAAGTTTTATAATTCAAGTTATCATGTTTGGCATTTAACGCCATACCTACACCTATAGCCAAACCTTGACCCAGCGAACCGGTTGCCGCTTCATTATATCTAAACCTTGGAGTTGGATGACCTTCCAAAACAGAATCGAACTTTCTCAGATCTAAAAGCTCTTGTTCTGTGATAACTCCTAAATTTTTCCATGCAGAATAAACAACAGGAATAGCATGACCGATCGAAAGTATAAATCTATCGTTATCAGGATTATTCGGATTTTTTATATCGTATTTTAAAAAGTGAAAAAAAATGGCACTTATTAAATCTGCAATGGCCATACAAGTGGTTGGATGACCCGACTTACTGGCTGACGTAGATTTTATACTATCAATTCTTAAATTTAGAGCTATTTTTTTTAGAAAATCTATTTTTTCTTTGCTTATCTTGTTTTCCATTTTTAAAGTCCTTATATTTTATTTGTTTTTAATTTTCATATTAGTTTATGCTAAAAAATAAGTATAACATTTTGAAAAGTTTTTATTTTTTATTTTTATATGGAGTTTGTGTGTTTAAACATATATCGGAATTATTAAATAATTTTGTTCCAAAAAAAGATGAATGGAAAATAAAGCTATTCAACAACTGGGATAAAGTTATCGGTGATTTAAAAGATAAGGTCACAATTATAGAAATAAAAAATAAATTACTTGTTTTAGGAGTTACTCATCCTGCATGGGCTCAAGAATTATTTATGTTATCTGATATATTAAAAAATAAAATTAATTCATTATTTGGAAAAGAAAAAATAAAATACATAAGATTTAAAACTCTTAAAAAAAAAGAAACAAAATTTAAAAATCTAAGGAGAAATAAATTTTACGAAGATAATCAAACCAATATAAATAAAACTTTAAATAAAAAAGAATATTTAAGTTTAACAAAAATCCAAGATCAAGAACTCAAAGAAAATTTAAAAAACTTTTATTTTAGATGCAAAAAGGGATGATTTATGATAAAAAATAAATTTTATATAATGTCTTTATTGATTTTTAAACTAAGCTTTGCATCAAAAGGTATAGAAATAGCGCCTGCACAAGAAAATTGGGGAAAACAAGCAAACAACTATTTATCTTATCTTAAAGGTAGTTTTGATTATATGACAGGAGATTTTGATGGTGCATTATTAGAATTTGAAAATTTAGAAAAGAAAGAACAATCAGTATATTTTTATGATAGATATATTCGTTTTTTATATTCAACAAATCAGTTTGATAAAATAATCAATCTCGATCAAAAAATAAAAGATTCATTTAAAGACAATTTAGAAATTCAAAAAATCTTTGCACAATCATATTTTTATACAGGAAAAGGAGTAAAAGCTGATTTATTCTTGGATAAATTAACACAAAAATATCCTCAAGATTTACAATTATCTTATTTTAAGGCTGTTAATTTTATAAAAAAAGGAGATCTAAAAAAAGCACTTTCTTATATTGAAAAATGTATAAAAAATCCTGACTTAGAATCCAAACATTTTTTATTTTACTTTCTTGCATCAAAAGTTTATGCCCAACAAAATAACAATGAAAAAGCATTGGAATATATTAAAAAAAGTTTAGAACTATTTCCGGATTTTGAACGCGGTTGGCTTTTAAAAGCATTAATAGAAGAGCAACAAGGCAAAATAGAACAAGCAATATCCGGATATAAACGTTTTTTGGATATAGTAGGAAACGATCAGGCAGTAGAAAAACAATTGGTTAAACTACTTTTTATAGAAAAAAGATTCGAAGAAGCTGCAAAAATTTTAAAACAAATAAAAAATAAAAATCATACTCAAATGTTTGATCTGGCATTGATTGAATGGAGATCCGGAAAACCCAAGTCAGCATTAGAAAAACTTGAAAATATTATAAAAGAATATCCCAATTTTAAACCTGCAAAATTTTTGAAAATAGAAATTTTGGTATCTACAGGTCAAAAAAAATCAGCCTTAAAGCTAATTGAAAGTTGGCTTTTAGATAATCCCGATGATTCAGCAACACTTAAAGTCCTTCTTTTGTTAAGAAGAGGAGGAATAGGAATTAATCATATTATTAACGTATTGCATAAAATAGAACAAAAAAAACCAAATCAATTATTATACTTTGCATTAATTGATATGTATTTCGAAAAATTCGATTATAAGAAAGTTTTATTTTACTGTAAAAAACTATTCAACGTTATAAAAGATCCCGGACTAAAATCAAAAATTCTATTTCAAACAGCTTATATACATTTTGCCTCAGGAAACAAAGATAAAGTAGAAAAAATATTATTAACAGCATTGCAATATAAACCTACTTACCCCTCCGTACATAATCTGCTTGCATATTTTTATGCACAAAATAATAAAAATCTAAACAAAGCTCTAGGGCATGCAAATTTAGCTCTCGCAGCTAATCCGGGATGTTATTACTATATTGATACTAAAGGTTATGTTCTATTTAAAATGGGTAAAATTAGAGATTCTATAAAACTTTTTGAACAAGCCTTAAGATTTAACCCAAATGATGAAGAAGTTTTAAAACATTTAAATTTGGCTAAAAATTTTGGGCGCTAAAGGGTAATTTTTCGATTACCCTTTAGTAAATCCCAAAATTTTTTTTGCTTAATTATATTATTTTTTAATTATAATATTTTTTCTTAGTATTATCTAGCCTGTCTGCAGAAGCCTTTTATTGTTTTTTAAAGTTTATAAATAGATAAGTGCTGGCGAAGGCTGAAATTTATTTTCAGAATATTATTTTTTTTAATTTGTCATTCTGAACTTGTTTCAGAATCTCATCCTTTTTTTTCTTTGTCATTCTGAATTTATTTCAGGATCTCATCCTTTTTTTTCTTTGTCATTCTGAATTTATTTCAGAATCTCATCCTTTTTATATTATAAAGTTCTTATGTAAGGGGTGATGTTTCGATCACCCCTTACCAACCCCGCGAATCCGTCTTCGCCTATGGAATTCAAAGCTTTAGCAAATAAATAAAGGCTTCGACGAGACAAGTTCAGGGTAAACCCTAAATACCCTTAACGCTTCAA
>WJLJ01000051.1 GCA_014728525.1 Candidatus Babelota bacterium
GGAAAAATGTTATATGTATAAACTTAAAAGTCAATAAAAAAGAGTTACTTAAGAAAGTAACTCTTAATTTTTATTAAATAAAAATTAATTAACTAACGTCCGCAACATTTTTTATATTTTTTACCGGAACCGCAAGGGCAAGGATCATTTCTACCTACTTTTGGTTCTTCACGCTTAACCGTCCTTTGTTCTTTGCTACTTTCTTCTCCACCCCCAATTTTTGCACCGGCAAGTTCTTTTTCTCTTTCTTTTTCTATTTCGTGAACGCGAGATGCATCAAAGTTTTCCGGACGCATTCTAAAAATCATTCTTATTATATCCCATTTTATTTGATACATCATTTCTTGAAATAGACCAAAAGCTTCTTTTTTGTATTCTATCAATGGATTTTTCTGACCATATCCACGTAAACCAATACCTTCTTTTAAATGGTCAATATTTTGTAAATGTTTTTTCCAAGCCTGATCAACAGTTTCTAATAAAATCCATTTTTCAGCTTCTTTTACCATTTCTTCATCTAAAACAGTTCTATATTGTTCATATTGATAATTTAAAAATTCAATAACCTTTTTTTCAAAAGTTGCAGAATCTGATGGATTTAATTTTGCTTTTTCAAAAACGGATTTTTCTATTTTTGTTAATTTATTTAAAGAATCAAAAATTATTTCTTCTGTTCGTTCATCACATTTAGCACGAGAACAATGTATAGCAAATAGGCTAGAAACTATATCTCGAATAAGCTGTTTTATTAATGCCTGAATTTGTTCTTCACCTTCTAAAATTTCTCTTCTATATTCATAAACAACAGTTCTTTGTTGATTTAAAACATCATCATATTCCAATAAATGCTTACGAATTTCATAATTATGTTTTTCAACTTTCTGTTGCGCCTTTTCTATACTACGAGAAACCATTTTATGCTCGATGCTTTCTCCGGGTTTCATTCCAATGCGCATCATGGTATTTTTCATTTTCTCGCCACCAAAAATTCTTACCAAATCATCATCTAATGAAAGATAAAATTTGGAAGAACCCGGATCTCCTTGACGTCCAGCTCTTCCTCGTAGCTGATTATCAATACGTCTACTTTCGTGTCTCTCTGTTCCTATTATTCTTAATCCGCCTTTTTCTCTTACACCTTCACCTAATTTTATATCGGTACCACGTCCGGCCATATTTGTTGCAATAGTAATTTTACCTTGTTCCCCGGCTTCTTTTACAATTTCAGCTTCACTTTTATGCTGTTTTGCATTTAAAACATTATGCGGAATATTTTCTTTATTTAATAAATAACTCAAATATTCTGAAGTCTCTACGGCAATAGTACCAACAAGCGCCGGTTGCCCCCTTCTATAACAATCTTTTATGTCTTCTATTACGGCATTAAATTTATCTTCTTTATTTAAAAATATAATATCCGGCTGATCATCACGAATAATAGGTTTATGAGTAGGTATAACATTTACATCAAGTTTATATATATTGTGAAATTCTGTAGCTTCTGTCTCAGCTGTACCAGTCATACCGGAAAGTTTTTTATACATTCTAAAATAATTTTGCAAAGTTATAGTTGCTAAAGTTTGGTTTTCTCTCTCAATTCGAACACCTTCTTTTGCTTCTAAAGCTTGATGCAAACCATCACTATAACGCCTTCCAGCAAGAATTCTACCTGTAAATTCATCAACAATTAAAACTTCATTATCCCTTACAACATAATCAACATCTCTTTTGAAAAGAGCATGCGCCTTTAAAGCTTGTTGAGCATGATGCAAAATTAATATATTTTCCGGAGCATATAAATTTTCTACATTTAATGCTTTTTCTAATTTATCAATTCCGGATTCGGTAAGATGAACTGACTTTGCTTTTTCATCAACCTCAAAATCTTCCGGTCCCTTTAAAGGTAAAACAGCTCTGTTAGCTTTAAGATAAAGATCACTTCCTTTTTCACTTGGCCCTGAAATAATTAAGGGAGTTCTTGCTTCATCAATTAAAATTGAATCAACCTCGTCTACAATTGCAAAATTTAAATCTCTTTGAACATAATCAGAAAGATTAAATTTCATATTATCTCTAAGATAATCAAAACCAAATTCATTATTGGTTCCATAAGTTATATCTGCATTATAAGCTTTTTTACGAGCTTCATCATTCATTTGATTTTGAATAATCCCTACTTCCATTCCTAATGCATTATAAATAGGACTCATCCATTCAGCATCACGTTTTGCCAAATAATCGTTTACAGTAACGAGGTGAGCACCCTTTCCTTTTAAAGCATTAAGATATAATGGCAAAGTTGAAGTCAAAGTTTTACCTTCACCTGTTCTCATTTCTGCAACACGCCCCCGATGAAGAACTATTCCTCCAACAAGCTGAACATCATAATGACGTTCACCTAATTTTCTGCGAGCTGTTTCTCTTACCAAAGCATAAGCTTCCGGTAAAATACTATCTAAAGATTCTCCATTAGAAATTCGTTCTCTAAATTGATTTGTTTTTTCCATCAATTGCGGATCAGTTAATGGACGCATTTCATCTTCTAATAAATTAATTCTTTGAACAATAGGTCTTATCGCTTTTAATTCCCGTTCATTTTTAGTACCAAAAAGTTTGGCCAAAATCTTGGTGATCATACTTAATTCCTTAATTTTTTTTTAATTTTTTAAAGTCTTATAAATATAAAAGTATATAATTGTAACACAATACTAAGTAACAGGTAAATTTACCAAATATTTACGCGACTGATATTTATCATTTAGATCTTTAAAAGAAAATTTATATTTGTTTTTCTGTTTTTCTATATTTAATTGTAAGTTTACAGCTTCTGAATAATCCTTATCTATCACTTTTTTAAATATTGGTGTAAAAACTAAAACAGGATATGGCGCAATTGATAATCTTCTTCTATATAAAAGATTCCAATTTCCTCTTAAAAACCATAATTCATTATGCATAGGTTTTAATTTTCCACATCTAACTTCTATTTGAACCAACTTTGAAGGTAAATTTTGCTTTTTATTATTATGAAATTTTCTTTTCGAATAAAAACTCTTTGTTGAAACAAAATCCATAACTTGAACAGGATCTCCCCTAGAATAAACATTATAAATTTTTTCAAACACATCTGAATGTATCAAATTTGATGTTTCCTTTTGTATAGGTGTTCCAAACATTATCAAATTTTTTATCTTTAAATTCTTTTTATATTTTTTTTCTAAATCGGCAAGCTTTAAAGCAACGTTTCCACCATGGCTATGGCAAAGAATAGTAACATTTACATTATTACATTTGTTTTTCTTTTTAATTCTTTTTATTTCTTTTAACAAACTTTTATAAAGATCATCAGCAGCACAATATCTTCTTTTTTGATTTAAATGCCCCGGCCAGCCAAAATTATAATAAAAACAATTATTATCTAAACACTTCTTTCCAACAAAATCACTATTTAAATAATAGTTATAACAATTAGCTATCTTTTTACTGGATTTTTTTTGCACAGAACATTTTTTTTCAGAACACAGTTTTATTTTTAATAATCCGGGATCATCTATAGTTTGATATTTATAGATACCTTTATAACGTAGATTATTTAAATATTTAAAATGAAAACTTTTTTTACTTAATTTAGATTTTTTGTCACCTTTTAAGGTTTTTAATAATGTAGAAAAAGAAGGATAAGGTAAAATAGTACCATGAATAAAAACAAATAATTTACATTCTTTTTGCTTATTTAATAAGCTTATACTACTACTTTTTTTATGTCCTGTTTTAGTGTTACTTGATTCTTCAAATTTTTTATTTGACGGAACATACGAATTTTTAACTTTTTTTAAAACGACAGTATCTTGATTGGTATTATTTTTATGATTTTTTTTGCTAAAAAAACTGAAACTAAATAATGCAACAATACTTATTAATAAAAAATAAAAAGAAATTACAAAAATTTTTTTTAATTTAAACATATATATAACCATCCTTTTGATCAAAACTCAAAAACTTATCTTTATATTATAGAACATTTTGCTTATTTTTTCACATACTTTACAAAAAGTTTCTATTGGAATATTTTTTAGAATAACAACACAAACATATTAAAATAATATGAATGACCAATCATTTTAGTAAATAAAAAAAACAAAAGGCTTAAAAATGAGCTCTAATGATCAAATAGAAGAAAAAAATATTGGTACAGTCCTCAGAATTAGCGGAACCGTAACCGATGTTAAATTTAAAGTTCAAAATGTACCGGATATTTCTAATAAACTTGTAATCGCAAGCGATAAAGATAATAAACAATTTTTAAAAAGAAAAATAAGTCTTGAAGTAGCGCAACACCTAGGAGACGGGGTTGTCAGGTGTATAGCTTTAGAACCGCTAGAAGGCATAATGCGAGGAACAAAAGTAATAAATACGGGAGAACCAATAGAAGTTCCCGTTGGAAAACCTATTCTAGGCAGAATATTCAATGTTTTAGGTGAAACAATTGATAACGGACCTAAAATAAAAAATGCTGAATACTGGCCAATTTATAGGCAAGCACCCGGTCTTGTGGAACAAAAAATAACTGATGAAATTTTAGAAACAGGCATAAAAGTTTTAGATTTACTCTGCCCGTATGTAAAAGGATCAAAAGTAGGCCTATTTGGAGGTGCAGGAGTAGGAAAAACAATATTGGTACAAGAGCTGATTAGAAACGTTGCAATTGAACATGGAGGTTACTCAGTATTTGTTGGAATAGGTGAAAGAACCAGAGAAGGAAACGAGCTTTGGTTAGAAATGAAATCATCCGGAGTTATAGATAAAACAGCCTTAGTATTTGGTCAAATGGGAGAAATGCCGGGAGCAAGGCTTCGAGTTGGACTTACCGGTCTTACAATGGCTGAATATTTCAGAGATAAAGAAAAAAAAGATACCTTATTATTTATTGATAATATTTTCAGATATGTTCAAGCTGGTTCTGAAGTATCAGCCCTATTGGGAAGGATGCCTTCAGCTGTTGGTTATCAGCCAACTTTGGCTTCCGAAATGGGTATGCTTCAAGAAAGAATCACCAGTACGCAAAACGGTTCTATAACTTCTATTCAAGCTGTATATGTTCCTGCAGACGATTATACGGATCCAGCACCGGCAACGACTTTTCAACATTTAGATTCAAGCACTGTATTATCCCGTAAAATTGCACAGGCCGGATTATATCCTGCAGTTGATGCATTAGCATCAGTATCAAGTGGTCTTAAAACATCTATAGTAGGTAAAAAACACTATGATGTTGCCAGAGCCGTTCAAAAAATTCTGCAAAAATACAAAGAATTGCAAGACATAATAGCAATTTTAGGAATGGATGAATTATCGGATCAAGATAAATTAATTGTATACAGAGCTAAAAAAATTCAAAAATTCTTAACACAACCACTATTTGTTGCGGAACAATTTACCAATATTCCCGGTAAATTTGTTCATAGAGAACAAGCGGTAAAAGATTTTGAACAAATTGTTTCCGGACAATGTGACAATATGCCGGAATCTGCTTTTTATATGGTTGGAACATTAGAAGAAGCAAAAGAAAAATCCAAAATAGATTTAGATTGATTTTATGGATAGTTTTGAATTAGAAATAATCAAACCTACAAAAAAAACCGTTTTAAACGTTGAATGGGTAGATGCAAAAAGTCCTTCAGGAAATTTTTTTATAGGCCCAAAACATTCGGATTTGATTTCTATTCTTAAAGAAAAATCCCCGTTAACATATAAAAAAGTAGATTCAATCGAACCTGAATCTATAAACATCTATGGAGGTTATTTAAAAATAGAAAATGGAAAAGTTTTAGTTGTATTAGATTTATAAATAAAAACTTTTATTTTTTTGTTTGCTTAAGGTATTTTTTTTGATACAATTATAGTTCCTTAATCCCTCTATTTATTCCTTTTTGAAAAATTTGATTGATTTGTGTAAGTATTTTTTCTTATCATATTTTTATCATATATACCTAAGGAATTAGTCTTTTTTGGGATTGGGGTTTTTATTTTTTATACAGAATTTTTATTTTTAAAATTTGTTGTTGGTTTATTTTAATTTAATTGTTTTATTATCCTTTTTTTAGGAGGTAATATGTTTATTTATCGTATTGTTCGATTTTTTTGGTCCGATTTAACAGATCAAGAAATCAAAAAGTATGGCCTTTTATCATTGGCTTTCTTTTTTACCATTGGCGGATATTGGTTATTAAGACCTCTTAAGGATGGGGTATTTTTCAATTTAGTTGGTGGAAAATATCAACCAATAGCAAAAATGTTATCTCTTGTTGTTGTTTCTGTATTAGTGATGATTTATTCAAAACTGGTTGATATCTTTGAAAAACATAAACTTTTTTATTTACTATGCTCTATTTATGCAGTACTTTTCGCTTTGGTTGCATATTTAATTGGACTGCCAACAACCGGTCCTAATGCTACAAATCCAACGCTGCTAAAAATTTCCGGTTGGATAATATACTTTTTAATAGAAAGTTTCGGCTCCATTATTGTTGCATTATTTTGGTCTTTTACAGCAAGTATTTCTGATGCTAAAACAGCTAAAAAGGCCTTTCCTTTAGTTGTTGCCGGAGCACAAATAGGTGCCATAATGGGTCCCGGTTTAGCTTGGAATGCAAACTTTTTTGGATTAAGACTTTTATTTTTATTCGCATCTATATCAGCCTTAATGATCATTTTTATAATCAGACATTTTATGAAAGTTATGCCAAAAGAACAGTTAGAAGTTAACAAACAAGAAATCGCTTCCGAAAAAAAATCTAAAAAAACAGGTTTCATGGAAGGTGCAAAATTATTATTTACACGTCCATACTTATTTGGAATATTTGCTGTTGTTACAATTTACGAAGTAGTTGGAACAATTGTTGATTATCAAATGAAAATGCAAGCCCAAGCTTTACCTCAATATGCAACAAAAGAAGGTTTAACTTCCTTTTTAGGAATATTCGGAATGTCTGCAAATAGTTTAGCTCTTTTTATGGCTCTTCTTGGAACCGGTTACATAATGAAAAGATTCGGTCTTAGATTTTGTTTATTAACTTTCCCTATAACTTTAGGCTCTGCAGTTGCAATACTATATAGTTTTTATACATGGGGAAATGTTAGTGCAGGTTTTATGTTGTGGATGACATTTGGTGTAATGATGATTGCAAAAGGATTAAGTTATGCATTAAATAATCCTTCAAAAGAAATGATGTATATTCCAACAAGTAAAGATGCTAAGTTTAAAACTAAAGGTTGGATTGATATGTTCGGAAGCAGAAGCTCTAAAGCAATCGGTGCAACATTTAATAACGCATTAAAAAACACACCTCATACATTATTAGCTTACGGAACATTATTATCCTTAGGTTTTATCGGACTTTGGATCATTGCTGCTATTTATGTAAGTGGTAAATTTAAAAAACTTACAGAAAGTGGCCAAATAGTAGAATAAAATTATATAAACTTTTTAGAAAAGGTTGGTAAAAAATTACCAACCTTTTTTTATTTTTTAATTTTAAATTTTAAATTTATTATGTATGCTATATTCTCTTTTAAATATATTAATTTTTTAATATTAAGAGAAAGTGTAGTATATGTTTACTCGATTTTTTAAATTTTTTGGTAAAGATCTAGATGAACAAGAAATTCAAAAATTTAGTCTTCTTGCTTTAGCATTTTTCTTTACCGTTGGTGGTTATTGGTTATTAAAAACTTTAAAAGATGGATTTTTTTTTAATTTCGTTGGAGGAAATTATCAACCCAAAGCAAAAATGCTATCTTTGGTTGTCATCTCAATTTTAGTACCGATATATTCAAAATTAGTAGATCACTTTCATAGGCACCAATTATTTTATATAATCGGATCTTTTTATGCAGCCTTTTTCGGTTTAGTTTCTATCTTTTTATTATTTTCTTTTGATACACCGGGAACATTCTATTATAAGTTTATGAAGATAATTGCATGGGCAGCTTATGTATTGATAGAAAGTTTTGGTTCTATAATGGTTGCTCTCTTTTGGTCTTTTGTTGCCAGTACAACAGATGCTTCATCTGCAAAAAAAGGGTACTTTCTTATTGTTGCAGGAGCCCAACTAGGAGCAATAGTCGGTCCGTTTTTAGCTTGGAATGCAAATTTTTTTGGTCTCTCCATATTATTTTTTATAGCCACATGTTGTATTATTTCGGTTATTTTAGTAATAAAGCATTTCAAAAAAACCATGCCTAAAGAACAACTTATAGGTGGAAAATATGATAAAAGACCCCAAGAAAAAACCGGATTTTGGGAAGGTCTAAAATTAATATTCACTCGTCCCTATTTATTCGGCGTGTTTTTATTAGTTGCTTTTTTTGAGGTAGTCACAACAATTGTTGATTATCAAATGAAAATGCAAGCTCAAGCTTTACCTCAATATGCAACAAAAGAAGGGCTTACTTCTTTTATGGGAATGTTTGGCATGTCTACCAATCTATTAGCTTTTTTAATGGCGCTTTTTGGAACAGGATATTTGATAAAAAAATTTGGAGTAAGAGTATCTCTTTTAACTTTTCCAATATCTATAGGTATAGCAATTTCTATTTTATTTGGATTTATAAAATTAGATTTTTTATCTGCACAAAACATGCTTTGGGTTACGTTTGGAGTAGTAATAGTTGCAAAAGGATTAAGTTATGCATTAAATAATCCCGCAAAAGAAGTAATGTATATTCCAACAAGCAGAGATGCTAAATTTAAAGCAAAAGGTTGGATAGATATGTTTGGAGCAAGAGGTTCAAAAGCCCTGGGCTCGGGATTTAATGAATTTTTAAAAAGAACACCGCAAGTTTTGTTATATATGGGAACTATTTTATCTTTAGGTTTAATAGGCATATGGATCATTGTTGCATATTTTGTAGGAAACAAATTCCATAGACTTGTAAAAGAAGGTAAAATTGTTAAATAAAAGATTTGACAAAGCTTTGTTAGTCCCTATAATTAAAGCATAATTGTTTGAAAAAAATTTCATCGCGGGGTAGAGCAGCCTGGTAGCTCGTTGGGCTCATAACCCAAAGGTCGCTGGTTCAAATCCAGCCCCCGCAACCAAAGATTTTTATATGTTTCCAAAATTATTACATATACATGGGCCGGTTTGGATCCACGGTTACGGTTTAATGGTAGCTGTGGGTTTTTTGGTTTTCATATATTTTCTATATAATAATCCTGAAAGAAAAAAGATAATAAATAACGAAACTCTTTTTAACACCTTGTTTTTAGGTTTAATCTCAGGTGTTATAGGAAGCAGATTAATAACAGTTATTTATGAATGGGAAAGTTTTTCAAAAAATATTTGTCAAATTTTTTACCCTTGGGTTGGCGGATATGGAATGCTTGGTGCAATAATTGGTGTTCTCATTACCGTTCCTATTTATTTGAAAATAAAAAAAGTTCCCATACTCAAATTATTCGATCTAGTTGCAATATATGCAGGCCTCTTGGAAGGCGTATCCAGAATAGGATGTTTTTTGGCCGGTTGTTGTCATGGCTTTCCAACAAATTGTTTTTTATCGGTAACTTTTACAAATCCTGATGGATTAGCTCCGTTAAACGTAGCACTTCATCCTACTCAAATATATTCAAGTATTGCATCTTTTGCTGTCTTTATTTTTATGTATTTTCGATCTAAATATTTTAAACATAAAACAGGCGAGCTTTTATTCACTTTTTTAGCGCTTTCAAGTTTTTTTAGATTTACCATAGATTTTTTGCGTGGCGATAGGGATTTTATTTTTGGAAATTTATTTTCATATTCTCAATTTATTGCCTTTTTTATATTTATTTTTTCTCTAATTGGTTTTATTATAGTTCGCAAGAAATAATTCTTTAAACAAGAGTTTTATATGCCTTTATTTAATTTTGTAAAATCAAATATTTCTATTATAGATGTAATATCTGATTATGTTTTAATAAAACAAGCAGGTAATTATTGGAAAGGTCCTTGTCCTTTTCATTATGAAAAAGAGGCCTCTTTTACAGTAAGTCCCGATAAAGAAATTTTTTATTGCTTTGGTTGCCATGCAACGGGAGATGTAATTTCTTTTATAGAAAAAAAAGAAAATCTTTCTCCGGCAGAAGCTGCTAAATTTTTAGTAGATAAATATCAATTAGAAGTACCGGAAGAAATACAAAAAGGATTTTTGAAAAAAATAGGAAAAAATTCCTTATTAAAAAACAATTTTTTTAATATATGCAAACTTTTCTCAGAGTGGGCAAATGAAAAATTATTAGAAAATAAAATAGCACTTGATTATTTAAAAAAGCGGAATATAAACCAAGAACTTATAAAATATTTTAAAATAGGTTATTTTCCCGGCGGTGCAAGAAATATTAATAATCTTTTACGATTTATTGGAAAAAAAGATTATATGGCTAAAGACTTAATCGATGCCGGAATCCTTTCTCAAGGAAGGTCTGTTTTATATTCTCCATTTGAAGAAAGAATTTTGTTTCCTATACATGATATGTTATCCAGATGTTGCGGTTTTGGGGGAAGAATCTTCAGAGAAGAAGATAAAAGAGCTAAATATTATAATAGCAAAGAATCAATTTGGTTTTCCAAGGGCAAACTATTATTCGGAATAGACATAGCAAAAGAAATAATGAAAGAAAAAAAATCCGTATTCCTTGTTGAAGGATATACAGATTGTGTTTCTATGGTTAAATATAATTATAAAAATGTTGTAGCAACATTAGGAACAGCATGTACATCAGATCATTTAAAAATTTTGTCACGTTATGTTGAAACAGTTTTTGTTTTATACGACGGTGATACAGCAGGTCAAAATGCAATATCACGTTTAACTCAATTATGTTGGGATGTTAATTTAGAATTAAAAATAATAACGCTACCTAAAAATGATGATCCTGCATCTTTTTTAGAAAACGGAGGTAATTTAGATAGTCTTATAGATAATTCTAAAAACATATTTTCATTCTTCATAGACATAGAAAGTAAAAATTTTGAAACAAAAACTTTAGCCAATAAAATGCTTGCCGGTCAAAAAATTATAGAATTAATATCAAAAATAAAAGATGATTTAAAAAGAGAAATACTTTTATTAGAAGCCGGTAAAGCCCTTGAAATGCCAATAAGTTCTTTAAAAAACCTTGTTTTAAAAGAAAAAAATAATAAAAAGCCAAGTTTTCAAGAAAAAAATGTTGATTATTCAAATAGTAAAGAAACAAAAGTACCGGTTTTGGAAGAAAAAATATTTTCTGTTATAATTAACAATGTGGATAAACCGGATAAGTTACATGTGCCGGAGGATCTGATAGAATATTTTTCTAAGTATATCCAAAATTTATTTAAGCAGTTGAATATTTTCATTAATGAAAACACAAATTCAACAAAAATTTTTGGTCCTTTTTTAAACACTCTTAGTGATACCGATCGAAAATGGGTAATAAAGTGCAGTTTAAAATATGATCAAAAAAATGATAAACAGACCCTTAATGAACTCATGATTATTTTTTGCAAAAAATATTGGAAAAAAATAGTTGGAGATATAAAAGAAAAAATACTACAAGCGCAACAAAAAAATAATACTGAAAGAGTAAAAGATTTGTTTAATTTATTTTCACAAATAAAAAATGGAATAAAAACCCGGGGGTTGATATGAAAAAGAAAACAAATAAAAAAAATTCTAAAAAAACAACTAAAAAATCTACAAAGACAACAACTAAAGCTAAAAAAAATACTATTGCTAAGAAAAAAAGCACTAAAGCAAAAACAAAAAGAGTAAAAAAATCCAAGCCGGCTAAAAAATCTACAAAAACAAAGACAACAAAAAAAGCAACACCAAAAAGAAAACCTACAAAAAAAACAGCGTCTAAAAAAAAGAGTATAAAAAGGGTGACCAAAAAAACCGGAAACCCAAAAAAAGTTACAAAAAAAACAACTAAATCCGTAAAAAGTCCTGTAAAGGCAAAAAGCAAACCGGTAACTAAAAAGAAGAAAAAAGAAGCTAAAAGTTTTAGTAAAGTATTTAAAAATGTTGTAAAAAAAATTACTAAAAAAACTAAAAGTACAAAAAAACCTTCTTCTTTAAAAAAAGGAATGCCAGAGAAAAAAACCGATAGAAAAGTTATAAAAAGAGTTGCTAAAACCAATACAAGTGCAAGACCAAAAACTAAAACCATCGCCGAAAAAAAAGCTTTAAAAAAGGCCGATAAAATTATTTCTAAACCTAAAAGTCTTAGTGATATAAAAAATAAAGTTGATGCTTTATTGGAAAAAGGTAAAAGAAATGGTGTTTTAAGTTTAGAAGAAGTAATTTTATTTGCTAGAAAATATAAACTATCAGAAGAAGATGCTAACGAGTTATTGCATCTCTTTGAAAAGGAAAACATCGATTTAATGTCAAAAGAAGAATTAAGTTCTCAAGTGGCAGGAATAGATGAATTTTCAAAAGAAGAAAATGAAACTTTTAGAGCACAAGCTAAGGATTTAAAAAACTCTTTAGAACAAGCTGCAAGCTTAGCCGGAGGTAAATTTTCTGATAAGGGTGACAAATTAAAAGCTTTTGTTGAACCGTCACAATTAAACGATCCGGTAAAATTGTATTTAAAAGAAATCGGTAAAATTCCTCTTCTTAATAAAACTACAGAAAAAGTTATTGCGGATAAAATAGCAAAAAGTAAAAATGATTTTATTGATTCAATTGCCAGATTTCCTTTTGTTGTAAAAGAGCTTTTACTTATAGGAGAGAAACTAGAAAAAGATCCTTTAATTTTAAAAGATCTAATTCAATTTTCAGATTTCGATGAAGATAATTCTCCTAAATTTGAAGCAGAAAGAAAAAAGTTATTAAAGACTATTAATGATCTAAAAAAATTAGTCGAAGAAGAAGAAAAAATTTATAAATCTTACAAAAACAAACTTGGAAACGAAAAAAAGAAAAAAGAAATGTTATCCAAGGTAGAAGAAAATAAAGAAAAACGAATTGCTCTTATTAAAAGCATAAAATTTGCAAATAAACAAATTTATAAATTCGGTAAAAAAATTGAAAAAATAATAAGCAAAATAAAAGAACGAGAAAATGAAATTAAAGCAGCCCAAGAAAAACTTAAGTTTTACAAAGGCATTAAAAATCCAAATGAAGCAGATTTAAAACAAATAGAACATTATGAAAACCAAATAAGAATGGCTAAAAAATTAATCAAAAAAAGTGAATCTGAAGCCGGACTTAGTTTGGATAAAATACAAAAATTATATAAAAAATTTGCTATAGCTCAAATAAAAGATAAACAAGCAAAAGACGATCTCGCACGAGCCAACTTAAGACTCGTTGTAAATATTGCAAAAAAATATATAAATAGAGGTTTACACTTTTTGGATTTAATACAAGAAGGAAATATCGGTCTTTTAAAGGCTGTTGAAAAATTTGAATTTGAAAGAGGATTTAAATTTTCAACTTATGCAACTTGGTGGATACGCCAAGCTATAACAAGAGCCATTGCTGATCAATCAAGAACTATTCGAGTTCCTGTTCATATGGTAGAAACCTTAAGCAAAATAAATAAACTAACAAGAACATATGTTCAAGAGCACGGAAGAGAACCTACATATGCAGAACTTTCTAAAGAATTGAATTTAGATGAGAAAAAAATAAAAAATATTATTAAAATCTCAAAAGAACCTGTTTCTTTAGAAACACCCGTAGGTGATAGCGATGACATATATCTTAAAGATTTTATTGAAGATGAAAATGAATACACTCCTATGGATGCCGTTGTAAATGACGATTTAAAAGAAAAAGTTCGTGAAATCTTAAAAAGCTTAACACCTAGAGAAGAAAAAGTATTAAAGATGCGTTTTGGAATCGACGTTGCATCAGAACATACTTTAGAAGAAGTGGGTAAAGACTTTTCTGTTACTCGAGAACGTATTCGTCAGATAGAAGTAAAAGCTTTAAGAAAATTAAGACATCCATCAAGAAGTAAGAAGTTACAAAGCTTTTTCGATAAAGAATATGATATGTCGGGTTCTGATGGAATAGAATAAAATAAATGAAAATATTTCACGTAATAACAAGCTTAAAAATAGGCGGGGCCGAAAAAGCCCTGCTTAATTTTTTGCAAAAAAGTATTAATGATAAAAATGAACACATAATCGCATACTTTTATCCCGGACCAATCTTAAAAAAAATCATAAAATTAGGATTTAAAACTTATCAAATAAAAGGTCTATTTTTTAAATATGATTTTTTTGCATTTTATAAATTAAAAAAAACTATAAAAAAAAATAAACCTGATATAATCCACTCTTCTTTATGGTCTGCAAATTTTTTATCAAAAATAATTGCAAAATCTTTAGGCATACCAATCATTTGCGATCTTCACAGTAACTTTATGTATGATGGAAAAATAAGGCGTCTAATCGAAAATTTAACTCTATTAAAAGCTGATAAATATGTTGCTGTTTCTTATTCTGTAAAAGAAGGATTCTTATCTTCTTTTAAAAAAAAATTTAAAAAATTAGAACCTAAAATCACTGTTATTCCCAATGCAATAAATATTGACAATATTAAAAATCAAAAACAAAAATTAAAAAGAAAAGATCTGGGATTTAATAAAAATGATTTTATAATCGGAGCAGTTGGAAGATTAGAAAAAATAAAATCATATGATTTGCTAATAAAAAGTTTTGCTCAAGTTTTATCAAAAATAAAAAAAATTAACTCTTTAAATAAAAATTTAGATTATCTAAAACCAATAAAGCTTTGTATAGTGGGGGACGGATCTGAAAAAAGTTACCTTGAAGATTTAACAAAAAAACTTGATATTCAAAAGGATGTAACCTTTACCGGCATAAGAAATGATATAAACCAATTATATCCATTATTTGATTGCCTTTGTATATCATCTAAAAGCGAGGGACTATCTATAGTCCTATTAGAAGCATTAAGTTTTGGTCTGCCAATAATAACCACATCTCAAACTGAAAAACATGATGTTATAATAAACAATAAAAATGGACTAATTGTACCAACAAAAAATATAGAAAAATTTTCTACAGCAATAGAAAGCCTATATCTTAATCCAAACTTAATAAAAAAGATAAATATTAATAATAAAAAATTAGCTTCCCAAAAATTTTGTATAGATAGATTGATTAAGCAATACGATTCTCTATATCAAAAGTTACTTGCTAAATAAAGTATGAAGCTAATTATTATTGTAAAAAACAAGTTGCTTTTTATTTTTAGATAATCTATAATTAGTGCATATATAAAATCGATAACCTCCATTTCCCCTGTCCTTGACATTCTTGTCAGGATGGGGGTTAATCATTTATACAAATATAAAATAAGATATTTTTTTATAGAGATTTAATTTCATGTTGTATTATAAAATTATTGTTGCTTATGACGGTACAGATTTTCATGGGTGGCAACAACAACCAAAAGACCTAACAGTTCATACCTGCATGCAAAAAGCTTTTGAAAAAACTTTTAATAAAAAAGCTGAGCTTTTGGCTGTTTCGAGAACAGATTCCGGAGTTCACGCACTTGGACAAGTTGTAAGATTAAAAGCAGAACTAGAAATTAATCCGCAAAAACTAAAAACTATTTGGAACAGAGCTTTGCCTAAAAGTATATTGATTAGAGATATTAGAAAGATAGATTCAGATTTTCATCCTTTTTTTAATGTTGATTATAAAATTTATCATTATAATCTTTTCTTAAAAGAACCATTACCATTTGTATCAAGATACGGCTGGCATTATAAATTTATGGATCAAGTAGATTTAGATAAATTTGAAAAGGCCCTGCAATTATATATTGGAAAACATGATTTTGCTTCTTTTTGCAAACTAGAGAAAGACAACAAAAAAACTACTATACGAACAATAGATCAAATTACTTTAAAAAAAATAAGCAAATTTAATATGTTACGTATAGAAATAAAAGGAAAATCATTCTTACGTTTTCAAATAAGAAGAATGATTGGATATGCCCTTGATATTTCAAGACGCCAAGATTTATCTTTAGAATATTTAGAAAAAATATTAAAAAATCCAAATCCAAGACAAGTTTTATTAAAGGCTGCAGCTTGTGGCTTATGTTTGAGAAAGGTAGTATATAAAAATGGATTCAATATTAAAAAACGAGAGCTTTAAAAGATTTGCTACAGGAATAATTTTAGGATTTTGTTTTTTTGGTGCTTATTTTCATTCCCTACTTTTATTTTCTCTTATTTTATTCGCATTACTATTTATTATTTTATTTTTTGAATGGCCAACACTTATAAATCTTCCAATAACAAATATTAAATATTGGCTTATTTCTATTTTTTATCCGATATTACCAATTTCTACATTAATATATTTAAATATCAAATTTAGAGACACGGATTTTTTATTCCCTTTATATCCTTTTATTGTTTCTTGGACCGCAGATACGGGAGGATATATATTAGGAAAACTAATAGGTAAACACAAAATTTGCCCAAATATAAGTCCCGGAAAAAGTTGGGAAGGGTTTTTAGGAAGTTTTACTGCCGTTACAGTTTTAAATATTTTTATTTTACCCGGAATAAAAACATTCCCATTTGTTTTATATTTGCAATCTTTTTTTCCAATTTTATTATTTTCATTTTTATTAACAACAATTGCATTCTTAGGTGATATTTTTATTTCTTATTTAAAAAGAAAAAGAGACTTAAAAGATACAGGTAACCTCTTGCCCGGTCATGGCGGACTCCTTGATAGATTTGATTCTGTTTTATTTGTCTCTACTTTATTATTGTTAATAATTATTGTAGATAAACTTATAAGCTCTTTATAGCTTCAGCTTGTTTTACAACTTCACTTTTACCTGTAATCATGTCTTTTATTGTTACAGTATTATTTTCTTGTTCGTCATCACCCAAAATTAAAACCTTTTTTGCACCCATTTTATTTGCTTTTCTCATCATGCTTTTAATAGAAGCACCCTCTAATAAAACATCGGTACAATAATCATTGTCTCTTAATTCATCAGCCATAAGTAATGCAAGTTTATGCTGTTTTTTTGACATAGGCAAAATTAAATAGAGAGCCGGCTTACCGGTTACATTTAAGTTATCCAAATTATTTTCGGCTAATAATAAAAGTCTGCCCAAACCAATTGCCGCTCCAATAGAAGGAAAATTTTCTTTTGAACCAACTTCTTTTCCCAAAGAATATCTTCCACCACCGCAAAAAGCATCTTGAGCACCTAAATCTGAAGACGCAAACTCAAAAACAACTTTATTATAATAATCTAAACCTCTTACTAATTTTGGCTCTAAAATAAAATTAACAGAAATTATTTGTAAAGTTTCTTGCAATTCCTCCCATTCAGAATTACAACCACTGCATAAAAAATCTGTAAGCTTTGGTGCATCTTTATAAATTTTTTGGCACTCAGGACTTTTACAATCAAAAATCCTTAATATGTTTGTTTCTTTTCTTTTTTGGCAAGTAGGGCAGATTTTATCTGCAAATTTTTCTAAATATTCATTCAACGCTTCTTTATGTTTTTTTCTATCATCCAAACAACCTAGAAAATTTAACTTTAAAACATAATTTTCCAGTTTTAATTTTTCAGAAAAAAATGAATCTAACATTTTTATAAATTCAACATCTTGAGAAACAGAATCAGAATTTACAATCTCAAAATTTAATTGAGTAAATTCTCTCCAACGCCCTTTTTGCGGTCTTTCTTTACGAAACATAGAACCAAAACTAAAAACCTTGTATGGCTTTTCTTCTACTCTATTTTCAAAATATGCTCTTATTACACTAGCTGTTGCCTCCGGACGCAAGCATATGCTGTCTTCTTTATTTTCAGCAGGAAATACATACATCTCTTTAGAAACAACATCCGTTTGTTCTCCCAATGAATGAATAAATAATTTTGTATGTTCAAGAATAGGAGTTTGAATATGTTTGAAATTATAAGTTTGAATATGTTTTTTTACTTGTTCTAAAATAAAATCTTGCAAATCTAAATCTAATAAATCTTGAGTACCTCTAACTCTATTTATCATTAAAATTCCTTGTCTTATTTATTAATTAAAGGACTAAAATACTTTACTATACTAAACATAATTTAACCTCCAAATAAAGACTCTTATATTTATTTGTTATCCCAACCTTTGAGCCGGGATCTCTATCTTGAACATCAAAGATTATTCAATTAAATAAAACAAAAAATATTTAATTTGACAATAAAATTAGCACTGCAACCTTTTTTGTCTCTTTATTTCATCTTGCTTAGCAATTTCTGCAAATATTTTTTTTAAATCATCCGGAAAATCTACCATTATCGCATCAACATCAAATTTTTTTAATCTTTTAATGGCTTGAATACTCTCATCAGGAGTCCAAGCCCAAAGTTTTAATCCTTCGTCTTTTATATCTTTTGCTAAAGACTCTGAAAAACAATTTTCTATATTTATCAAACAAACTCCATATGCACCCATTTCTTTAGCAACTTTAGCAAATTTATATGGAGTAAAAATAGCGCTAGGCATTAATTTTATAAAAGGACACAAATCTTTTAATAATTTTAATTCATTATGTTGAAAACCTGTTGCAAAAAATTGTTCTTTATTCCAATTTTTATTTTCAACATAATCATTTATAGTACTAGCCAATTGCGAAGCTATACCTTCTTCTTTTATATCTAAAACTACGCTAGATTTCGGATTCAAAACATCTAAAACTTCAGAAAGAGTTAAAATCTGACTACCATCTTTAAGACGCAAAGATTTTAACTCATCAAGTGTTTTTTCAGAAATTAAACCTCTTCCATTTGTGGTTCTATCAAGAGTAGTATCATGCATTACAATAATATCATTTGATTTGCATTTATGAACATCAAACTCTACCATCTCAACATCAAACTCAATTGCCTTTTTAAAAGAACTTTTAGAATTTTCTGCAGCATAACCGGATGCCCCTCTATGTGCAATAATCATTGACCTACTTCCTTCTAAAATAAAATTATTAAAACTTAAAATTAATAAACATAAGTAAAATTTTAAAAATCGCATACGAGTCTCCTTGTTTTTATAATTTTTATAAAAAAGTAAATATAGAGAAAATAAATAGAATATTAGAATCTATTTTTAAATCTATCTATATGAAAAAACTCTCATTTATTGCAATAAATGAGTTGAATCTTTTATTATTAAATATTGATGTAACAAATTCATAGGTGGGGAGTAAAAATAAATGGAAATATTTAAAAAATCTATTTTTTCAAGTTTATTATTAATAATAACCACATTACTTACATTCAGTCTAAGTGGTTGCAGGGCAAATTCAGATAAAGGTACCATTGTAATTCTTAATGGCACATCGAGTGCTGGAAAATCTTCTATTTCTAAAGTATTAAAAGAAAAATATGGTTATGAATACATAGAACTTGATGAATATGCACCAAATGAAATGGCTAATTATCTAGAAAAACTTGTTTTTCAAAGAGAAGGTAAAAGAATAAAAATACCAAGAAAAGATGTAAGAAATGAAATTGAAAAATATGTAGATCCTAATATATTCAAAAAAGAATTTGAACTGCAAAAAAATTATGATGATATAGATGAAGATGATATTGTTGAAAAAACTATTCGCACTACAGAATTAAAAATGATTGAAGATGCCAAAAAACTTTCCTGTGAAGGTAAAAATGTGATTATAGATCTTCTTTTTGAAAAAGAGCTTTGTAATTATGTTTTTTGGAAAGATCAATTGAAAGGTTTTAATGCAAAGTTTGTTTTAGTTTATTTACCCTTAAACTACTTGATTAAAAGAGTTCGCCAGAGAAATGAGTGGGCAGAAAGAACAGAACAGCCATATGAAAAAGCATCTGTTTTTAATTCTTTAGAACAATTTATTTCTACTTATAAAAAACAAGATAATAAAGATGAGATTATTTTAGGAAAGTTAGATAAAGATCAATTTATAAAGGTTTGTGAATTCACAAAGAATGAATATCCTTTTAAGAAAGATCAATTTAAAAAATTTGTTAACAAATTAAAAAAAGAACTCGGTTTTACTAACAAAAAAATAAAATCTATAAAAATAACTCCCCGTCTTTCTTATGATTTAATTATCAATACTAAAGAAAAAACACCGGAAGAATGTGCCAAGAAAATTAATAAATTAGTTTCTGTTATAAAAGAATGGAAAGAAAAACTTAAAAATGGAGATGTTATAACTTTTAAGGCATATAATACACCTTTGGTTGATAAAGAGTTAATGGCAAAGCTTCGTAATATTTGGTTTAAAGCTTATTTGAAATTATTTACGGATCAACAATTAGATATTTTAAAAGAAAAGGGGCTTTCTAAAAAGAAAGTTGCGGGGCTAACTAGAAAAGAAATAAAAAAATTGATAAAAAATATTCTTAAGGGAAAAATTGATTCTGGTGATGGAAACAAATTTAATGAAAAAGAGCTTGAAATGAAATTTAAAAATATAATCACAGAATTAGTTGAAGAATACTTAAATGAAGATTGGCCAGAAGATGAAAGGGAATTTGATTCTACTAGAGGTAAAGAAATATTAAAAGCTGGTATACATAGAATAATTGTATTTAAAAATAATTCACCCATTGGCTATATAAATTTTGTGAATGATTTTGTTGATTATGATGGGAATATAAAAAAAGTTTTAGGTCCAAATGAAAAATGGATAGAACCTCTAATGGTTCATCCATCTGCTCAGGGTTTGGGATTAGGTAGAAAGCTGGTATTTTCTATTCTAAAGCTTTATCCTAATACTAAAAGGATTATACTTGTAACAGATAAAGATAATAAAGGTGCTTGTAAGTTTTACAAAAGAATTGGATTTATAGAAAAAGAGGATAAATCATATGGATATGATTTAGAAGGATCACAACTTTTTGAATGGATTAATCCAAAATTAACTAAAAAAAAAGAATTAAAATTAAAAAAGTAAATATAGAAAAGATAAATAAAATACTAAAATCTATTTTTAAATCTATCTATATGAAAAAGTATACTATGAACATTTCTTAGTTGAAGACCTTTATAGATAAAATAAAGACCGGAGACTACAAAAACGAGTCTTAAAATAATATCAAAAGCAAAAAATAAGAAAAAAATACCGATGCCTATATAAAAAGCACCCTTAAGACGTCTTTCCATGTTTATCCGCTAATAAAAGAAAACCTGTAATAATCAAAAATATAGCAATTAAAACTTTTATAAAATGCTTATTAAAAATCTGAGGAAAAAGAATTGCAACACCAATTATGATAAAAATTAAACCTCTTAAATTCTTATTCACCGAAATTCCTAATTAAAAACAATTAAAAACAAAATATAACTGCTTAATTATAACAATTATGATAATTAGAAACAAATTAGATAAAAATTAATATGAAACTAATAGTCTTTTTTGTGCGTTTTCAATAATACTACCAGCAAATCCTCGCTCTTTTAAAATATCAAAATCACCAAAAAAAATAATCTCTCTATTAACCCTTTTTATAAATGGTTTCCAAGTTCTTCCAAGAAACAACCCTGCCTTGCGACCGCATCTGATCCAGTTCTCCACCATAAACAACAATAGGATCTTGATTACTTTCAGTCTTATTTAAAAACCATTTAATGCTATCAAAAAAGGAATTCTTCATAGTTTTAGAAGATTTTATTTCAATAGGAATAGTTTTTCCACCAACTTCTAAAATAAGATCAATTTCATTTTGATTGCTATCTCTAAAAAACATTAGTGTGTAGTTTAATCCTTGTGCATCGAAGTTTTTTATAGTATCAACTATAACCATATTTTCAAAAAGAGCTCCATATATTTCTCTTTTTAAAATCAAAGTTTGCCTATCCATACCAATTAAAGTTGCAGCCAAACCAACATCATAAAAATATAATTTTGGAGATTTTGTAACACGCTTTCCAAGGTTATTATGATAAGATGGTAACAAAAATAAAATAAAACTTGTCTCAAGAAGTGCCAACCAACTTTTTGCAGTGCTTATACTGATACCACAATTAGTAGCTAAATCAGAAAAATTAAGTGGTGTCCCAATGCGCAAAGCACATAATTGCATAAACTTCTTAAAAATAACTATATTATCAATATTTCTTATGCTTCTTATATCTCTTTCAACATAAGTTGATATATAGTTTTTATAATATTCCTGAACATTTATTTGTGGTTGATAAACACGTGGATAAAAACCTTTTAATAACTGATCCTCAATTTTATCACAAATGAATCCTGACTCTTTTAGTTCCTTCACAGAAAAAGGAAGAAGTTTATAAAAATAAACCCTACCTGCAAGAGATTCGCTAATTTTTTCATGTAATAAAAAATTTTGAGATCCTGACAAAATATAATAACCCGGCCTAGGATCTTTATCTACCTCAACCTTTAACTGAGAAAATAAATTCGGAGCATACTGTGCTTCATCAATTATTACACCAAACTCATTTTTATAACTATCTAGAAAACCTTTGGGATCTTTATTTGCAAAATCAAAAAGCTCAGCATCTTGCATATCTAAGTAAACATAATCCTTAAATATTTTTTTTATAAGCGTACTTTTACCCGATTGCCTTGGGCCAATAATAGCCAAAACCGGTACTTGATTTGCTCCTGACTGAATTATTTTTGTTAAATTTCTTTCAATAAACATATATTTTAACCTTGTATTATGAAAAACAATATATATACCTCATGAATATCATAACATATAGCCATACATTTTCATAGAAAATAATTAAAAATAAATCTATTTAACATCTTAATACCAATAATTTTATCCATAACATTATCGCAATTTAATGCCAGTTATTTGTATAAAACATACAAAGTATTATATAACCTTTAATCAAAAACATTTTAATGTAAACGCTTTACCTAATTGAAATTTTAAATGTTTTCACCCCTAGAAGGATTTTCTGATTGTATTATTAAGCTGGTTAGTTCTGTAGTTCCAGATTCATAATTTTTTTTGATATTAAAATGTACCGATCTAATAACTTAGGCTGATTATCTAAAAATTCACTTACAGTAAACACATAATAAATATTTTCGCACTCTTCAAGAATCTCATTAAGATCATTAACAAACATTTTATAACAAAAATCTTCGTAGCTTGTTTTAGAAACAGATACCTAATAAAATTAAAGGATTAATCAAAATCAAGGGGTGTTTTTTAAGTAACTCAAGTAAGGATAAAAATTATGACAACAAATAAACTAAACGAAATAAATGAAGATAAAACTTTTAAATCTCAAAATTTTTCAAATCAATCACTAAATAATTATTCATTTAATAACTGCACATTCGAAAGATGTAATTTTATAGAAAGTTCTTGGCTAAATACAAAATTTAATTCATGTATATTCATTAATTGTAATTTAAGTTTAATAAATACAGATAATACAACATTACAAGATATTAATTTTTATGAATCAAAAATAGTTGGAATAGAGTTTTTTAAATGTAATAAAATATTTTTTTCCATAAACTTTAAAGAAAGTATTCTTTTAAATTGTAACTTTTCTGATCTAAACATGAAAAAAGCAAATTTTAACAAAAGTATACTAAAAGAATGTATCTTTCTAAATACTCAACTAACAGAAGCTAATTTTGAAAAAACTGACCTACAAGGCTCTACTTTTAATAAATGCAAACTAGAAAAAGCTGATTTCCGAAATGCAAAAAATTATAATATTAATCCCAAAGAAAATGTAATTAAAAAAGCAAAATTTTCCTATCCTGAAGTTATTAGACTTTTAAATTTTTTTGAAATAATTATAGAGAAATAAAAAATTACCAAAAACGTTTTGATATAAAATAAATATATCAACTACGCTTTATAAGCATAAATGAAAAAATGCTGAGCTAATCTATGTTCAATTGGAGGATGTTGATCTGCACATATCTGATATTTAAAGTTATTACGCTCCAAAATTTCTAATAACTTAGATAATCTATTTTGATTGGTAAAATGATGATATTCCATTATAATCTTTTCAACAAAATCTAATTTATTTTGATCATCCAACTCTTTTAAAATAACATACTCAAAACCCTCTACATCCAATTTCAAAAAATCTACAGGTTTACTTATATATTCAGAAAGAAGAGTAGTTTTAACAATTTCATAATTTCCTGGATTATGAGGATTATCTTTATCAATAGAACCCATTGGTGTTCCTGCACCATATAATTTTGTAGAAGAAATATTATCTGATAAAGCTTTATTTATTAATTCTACATTTTTTAAATTATTATTCTTTATATTTTTATTAAGAATTTTAAAATTATGAGAAGATGGTTCAAAACCAATAATTTCTGAATTTGGATATAAATCCTTAAAGAATATTATCGACATACCTATATTACTTCCACAATCAACTATAAAAGGATTTTCTTTTTCTGTTTCAAAATAATATAATTTATTCATAAATATTTCATCATAAAGAGTATAAAATTCAGAATTATTATTTGATAAAACTTTTAAATTTTTAATATTATTTTTAACTAAACTCTGATTATCAGAAGAAAATACATACTTAATGTATGTATAAATATTATGCTTTAAAGAAGGCATTCTATTTTTATATTTTATATTGGGCTCAGTAAGCTCTTGTTTTATTATTCTAACAAAATCTCTTAAATTATTTTTGAATTTAAAAAATAGAATTGCAGGTAAAGATACAAATAAAAATATAAAGATAATCAATAAATTTTTTTTATAACTCATCATTTTCCTTTTTTTGATAAAAACTTACTGCAATAATATAAAAATAAACTAAATAGTCAACAAAAGGGCATTAAACATTATAATGATAATGATAATGGTAATGGTAATGGTAAAAGATATCTTACCAAAAGCGTTTTGATGCAAAGGCTCTACCTGAATGTGATTTAAGATATTTTTCGAATGCAGTAGCTTTCAACTTGTCAGCAAAGCCTAAAAACGCTATTAGTTCCCAAGGTCTATATTTTTTAGTATGAATAGATCCACCAGAATTATGTGTAGCCAATCGTTGTTTTAAATTAACAGTGTTTCCTATATAAATTTGGTCTGGAAAATTTATTGATCGTATTAGATAAACATAATGCATAATAAGGCCGTGCTTGTACGTCTTCGCTAATTTCTATCAAGCTAAATTTTTATTAAAGCAAAATTTTTAAAAAAATCTATTTACATTACAAACAGCTACGCCGCACAGCCTTCGCTTACCGCGTCCAATACCTTTTTATAATTAATCCTTAATTTTGCTGGCCATGCCAGGCGAAGCTCGAAGAGCGAAGACTGGCGTACTCTATGTGACGATTTTATCAACTTAATTCATGCTAAGAACTTTGATTTTGAAAATCTAAATCTCTTTTCTATGAAAAACTTACTATTTACATAAATAACAACCTTATTTTTGTGTTATATTTAAACAGTTTTTTATAAATACAAAAATTAAAAATGTGTAAAAAAAGTAATAAATTATGGAAATTCTCTTCAAACGATTAAAATCAATATTAGAACGATTAATCAGAATTAAAGATCCAAAAGTATTCTGTGATGTTTTAAATGAATTTTGCCTAGAAATTTTTAACAACCCTAAAATAAATAAAATTATAAAAATCATATTAAAACAACCGGCAAAACAAATCCAAAATTTAAAAAAATTAGAAGCTGATGCCAATGAAGAATTAGATAATTCATATAAAGAAGTCAAAAATTTAATAAAAAAAGATGAAATAAATGATTCCTGGATAGAAAGAAATATTAATATTTATAAAAATCCTTCAATACACATGACAGGACCTACCTATAACAAATTCATAGCTATGAATATGATACAGGTTGCTTTAAACAATAATTCAAAAACAAAACATTATAGACTTGCAACACAACAGTCAAAAAATATATCAGACATTACAGAGTATGAAAGATTGTTTCCAAGAACATGGGAATGGCATCAGCAAAATATAACTTTTAACAAAACAAACGAAGGGTTAAACAATATAGCAATTAAAAGATTAGAAGATTTTTTTAATTGCTATAATTTCAATAAACCGCCAAACAAATTAAAGGAAAATAATACTAATCTTTTTTATAAATCACGCTCAACATTAATGACTGGATATATTTTTGGTAAACAAAGAGAATATTATAATTCTACAAATGAAGCATCTCTTCCATTTTATCCAGAAGAATTTAAGCAATATACAGGTAGAGTTTTAAATGCAATAGAAGAAAATATAGATCAAGTAAATAAAAATAAAGAAAAAAAAATAAAAAAACAACTAATAATCAAATACAACACAAGTACATCTGAAC
>WJLJ01000052.1 GCA_014728525.1 Candidatus Babelota bacterium
TATCTATTCCCATTGCCTGTAAGAAAGTTGTGGCTATAATTTTTTTCTTTTTATCTATTCTTACATTGAGAACATCGTTACTATCAAATTCAAAATCCAACCAAGAACCTCTTGCAGGAATTAATCTTGCAATATTACAAGGTTGACCTTTAAAATCTTTTGTTTTTTTACTTAATGTAAAAATTACACCGGGAGCTCTGTGTAATTGACTTACAACAACACGATCTACACCGTTTATTATGAATGTTCCGGTACTTCCAAGCTTAAAACAACCATCATCATCTTCATAAAGATCGACCATAACCGGAAGATCTGCAAAAAAAACTTCTTGCTCTTTAATATCTCTTATAAGTTTTTTTGAAGTTTTAGAATCTACGTCCCAGCTTATAAGTTGCATTTTAAGCTTTAAAGGCATAGAGTAAGTTTTTCCACTATACCTACATTCATCAGCTGTTATAGGACTTTTCACCACAACTCTTGCCGAACATTTTTTACAAGTTAAATAATTTGCAGAATTTTTTCCACATTCAGGGCATATATCATTATTCAGTCTTCCTGAACCTGTTTTTTTACAAGAAGAACAAAACCATTTGTATCTATTTTCAATGCCCTTTAAATTACCACAAGCACATTCCCAATCTCCAAGTTCATAACTAACGTATTCTAAAGAAACCTTATCATTATGTTCTACTGGAAAAGTATCTCGTAATACTTTTTCTAATCCGATGTTTTTTCTTTCTGATGGTAAAAAATCAAGCTGCACAAAATCATTAAAAGAATTCGATTGAACTTCAATAAGATTTGGTAAATGAACAACTTCTTTAACTTTTCCAAAAGATTTTCTTAAGACACCCTTACCTAATTGCACTTGAGCCATCCATAAACTCCTAAAGCGTAATTTTGCCTATGATTGATTTTTTTCGTCTCCCCCAACAAACTCCAATGGTGAAAATTCCGTTTTAAACATTTTCAACAGGGAGGATACTACATACAAAACTATATTAGCATTTAAACAAAAATGTTTAAAACGGCTATAAAACTTAATATTTGCAATAAAAAAGCTTTATAAAAGGCTTTTTTATGATAGTTCTACTTTTGCACCTGCAGCTTCTAAAGCTTCTTTCATTTTTTTAGCTTCATCTTTTGGTGCTGTTTCAGCAACAACAGCAGGAGCAGATTCAACCATATCTTTAGCATCTTTAAGTGTTAAAGATGTTACAGATCTTAAAGCTTTAATAACTTTAATTTTTTCAGAACCAGCTTCTTTCAATGTTACTTTAAATTCGGATTTTTCTTCTGCAGGAGCAGCAGCTTCGGCTGCAGGAGCAGCTGCGGCTGCAACTGGAGCTGCGGCTGAAACGCCAAATTTTTCTTCTAAAGCTTTAACTAATTCAGCAACCTCTAAAAGAGACATTTTACTTACTTGTTCTACCATTTGATCAATATTTGATGTAGCCATGGAGCCCTCACCTCTAAAAAACAAAAAACAATAAATTTAATACTATATAATTAACCATACAAAATAAACTAACACCCAACTCTAACCCTTTTTAGAAACCTGATCCAAAACATAAACCAAACGAACAATCATTTGATTTAATAATCTTGCAAAAGTTGAAATAGGAGCCTGTATAGTCCCAGCCAATTGAGCAAGCAAAACTTCTCTTGAAGGAATAGAAGCTAAATAAGAAATTTGTTCTTTTGAAATTGTTTTAGACTCAAAAAAACCGGATACTATATCTAGTTGTTCATTTTCCTTAGAAAATTCTACAAGTTTTTTAGCAACAGACGGAACCTCGCCTTTTACAAAAACCAAACCCACCTGATCTTTAAAATCTTCTTTAAAACTGTCGATACCTTCTATATTTTGAGCTGCAATTTTCATCAAACGAGCTTTTGTAACCTTAAAAGACCCATCAACCTGACGAAGATCTCCTCTTAAATCTTCTAATTGAGCAACAGATAAACCTTTATAATCAATTAAAAAAGAAGCATTTGATTCTTTTAATTGTTCATTAATGTTTTTTACGACAGCTTCCTTTTGTTGACGATTCATTTTACAAACCTCTTTAAACTAGTTTTACACAACCTCATCAGGATTGAGAGTAACACCTACCCCCATAGAGGAAGAAATAACAATTTTTTTAATAAACTTACCTTTTGAACTTGCAGGCTTTGCAGCTTTTATGGATTTTATTAGTGCAACTAAATTATCATATAATTTATCAACACCAAAAGAAACTTTCCCAAAAGAAGCATGAACAACGCCACCCTTATCATTCCTAAAAGAAACTCTTCCTTTTTTTAAATCGTTTACTATAGGAGCAACATTCTCTGTAACAGTTCCAATTTTTTTATTTGGCAACAAACCTTTGGGTCCTAATATTTTTGCTAATTTACCAATTTTAGGCATCATCTCCGGTGTTGCTACAGCAACATCAAAATCCATCCATCCTCCAGAGATTTTTTCTATTAAGTCATCATTCCCAACAAAATCTGCCCCAGCATCTTTTGCTGCTTGCTCTTGATCACCTTTAGCAAAAACTAAAACCTTTATTTTTTTTCCTGTGCCATTAGGAAGTAACACAGAACCTCTTACCGTTTGCTCTCCCTTAGATGCATCTATTCCAAGAACAACATCTAAATCAACTGATTCATCAAATTTAGCATTAGCATTTTTAATAACAAAATCCAAACCTGACTTCCATGAATCAATTTGAGCAGTATCTAAAGCCTCTTGTGCTTTTTCTATTCTTTTACCAGCAATACTCATAAAAAATCCAATTAACTTATACTTTTAGTCTTTAACTTCTAAGCCCATACTTCTTGCACTACCCGCTACAATTTTCTTAGCAGCTTCCAGATTATAAGCATTTAAATCTGGCATTTTTACTTTAGCTATTTCTTCAACGTCTGCCCAAGAAACAGATCCCGCAACTTCTTTACTTGGGTTACTTGCACCCTTTTTTACATTTGCCTTTTTTCGTAAAAGCTCTGAAACAGGAGCGGTTTTTAAAACAAAATCAAAAGTTCTATCTGCATAAACAGTAATAAAAACCGGGACTGTTTCTCCTTTACGCTTAGCCGTTGCAGCATTAAATTTTTTACAAAAATCCATAATTGCAACACCATGCTGACCTAAAGCGGAACCCACAGGAGGAGCAGGAGTAGCACCACCGGCAGGAATCTGAAGTTTTATATTTGCTTTAATTTTTTTTGCCATTTTTCAAAACCCAAAATTTACTTTTTAACTTGATCAAAACCTAACTCTACAGGAGTAAGCCTTCCAAAAATACTTACCATAACCGTAAGCTTTTCTCTTTCTTCATCAACCTTCTCAACAACCCCAACAAAACCTGCAAAGGGTCCACTCGCAATGTGAACTTCCCCTCCCTCTGTAAAAGCTAAGCTTTCACGAGCAACAGGTAATTCTCCACTCATTTGAGCAAAGATTCTTTCAACTTCTTTATTAGAAATAGGAACAGGCTCCTTGCCTCCTAAAAACCTTGTAACTCTAGGATTAGAAGCAACGAGCTTATAAGATTCTCCAGTCATCTCTAACTGAATTAATAAATATCCAGGGAAAATTTTTTCTTTTTTATCTTCTTCTTCAAAAAATGATGCTACTTGACCTTTTGGAATTAATATTTCACCAAATAAATCCTGCAAACCTTCTTCTGCTATTCTTTTTTCAAGGTCTAACTTAACAACGTCTTCAAAGCCTGTATATACCTGTACAACATACCAGCGTTTCATAGCTAAATATAATCCCAATTCTTAAAATTTTAGAAAATCAACCACCAATAATTCTTCTTAATAACGTACTAAAACCGGCATCCATAGCACCTAATATAGCTGCAAAAACAAGAGTCAATATGCAAACAATGATAATTGTTCCAATAAGATCATCTCGCCCCGGCCAAGTTATCTTATAAATTTCAGCTTTAACTTCATTTAAAAAAGCAAAAATTTTATTCATTATATCCCTTAATTTATAAGATTTCAAATAGCTAGCTGGCAGGCCAGGAAGGACTCGAACCCTCAACCTACAGATTTGGAGTCTGTCGCTCTACCAGTTGAGCTACTGACCCACGCTTACTACTTTATTTCTTTATGCATTCTATGTTCTCTACACTTAGAACAATATTTTTTTAAATTAAGTTTCTCAAATTTTCTTTTTTTGGAAACCATTTTACTATAATTTTTTTCCTTACATTTTGCACATTCAAAATGTATAATAGTTCTTGCTTTTGCCATAATCTGCTCTTATTAAATTAATATATTAACCATCTACTTAGCTAGCTAATGGAGCCCGCGACCGGACTTGAACCGGTGACCTCTCCCTTACCAAGGAAGTGCTCTACCAACTGAGCTACGTGGGCAAAACCTAAAAATGGAGCTGGCAACTGGACTCGAACCAGCGACCTGCTGATTACAAATCAGCTGCTCTACCAACTGAGCTATGCCAGCAAAAAACCCTAAAATCTATGGAGCGGGAAACGGGGCTCGAACCCGCAACCTACAGCTTGGAAGGCTGTCGCTCTAGCCAATTGAGCTATTCCCGCTAATGAGCTTTTAATTCCAAAAACCAATGATCAAGTATATCAAAGATTTTTAGTAGATCTACCCTAAAATTTATTATGTATTTTAAATTAAGCTTTAACGTAAACTGGTGGGGAGAGAGGGATTCGAACCCACGAAGGCTGAGCCAACGGATTTACAGTCCGTCCCCTTTGACCGCTCGGGAATCTCCCCATAAATTTATTACGCAACATTAGGATAGATGTTTTGGTAAAGATTTCAATATTTTTTTTAAAAAATTAATAAATTATAAAGATTTTTTTTAAAAAAATTATATTTTTATTAAAAATCAATCTATTTTTAACAATCGTTTTTTACTGCCACTCTCATCAAAACTCAAAACAATTTTACAAACATATTTTTTTATATTTACATCATTTAATAAGGTTTCAATTATCTTAGGCCACTCTACAAAACAAATACTATTTTCTTCATAAAAATATTCATCTAAACCTAAACTCAAAAAACTATCCAAACTATCCAATCTATATAAATCAAAATGATGAAAAGTTTTTCCACTCTTTGTTTTATATGAATTAACATAGTTAAATGTTGGGCTAGTAACAATTTTTTCTACCCCGCAAGTCTTTAAAATTTCTTTTATAATAGTTGTTTTACCGGCTCCAAGAGGTCCCTTAAAAGTAAATATTTTACACTTATTTATTCTAGGAAGAAATTGTTCTTTTATTATTTTATCAATTTCGTTAAAACTAAAATTTATTTTCATATTGTTATCATAATTTTTTTATTTTTTTATAAATTCTTTTGTCTTTTTTAGACATCTTTTCTGATTTTTTTTTTATTTTTTCTTCATCTTTTTTTGATTCAAAAATATCTGCCTGAGACATTAAAATATCTAAAGCTTCACTATCTCCCAACTCAAACCCCTTTAATTGATCATCATATATATAATCTTCTTCTTTTTTTACGTTCTCGAAAGATTTATTTTTAATTTTAAACTCTTTTTCCACATCTTCCAATATCGTATTTTGAACTATATCATAAAAATCATAAACTCCTAAAGCATCAACTCCATAATTTTTACAAGCAGATTTTAATTTTCTATCTTTTGTTACTAATAACATCTCTTCATTTTTATGTTTTTCAACAAATTTGATAATCCAATCATCAGCACTATCTTTATTCCCAGAAAAAATAACAACAACCCCATCATGTATTTGTCTGTCTGCATGGCTCGTAAAACCACCATCAAAAACCAAAATTATATCTTTAATTCCATTCTCTCTCTTTTTTTTATAATAGCCTAATTCTTTGATAATTTGATTTCTTTGATTCTCAAGTTTTCCTTTAACTTTATGAAAAACTTGTTTTATTAAATTATATCCATCTATAATCAAAATCAAAACAAACTCCTCGGTTTTTATTCAAAAAATTGTAAAAAAATAAATTTTAGATTAGTTTAACTTTTTGTTAAGTTATTTTTTATCAACTTTTTTTCTGAAAGGCAGAAGTGGCACAACTAACTCAGTTAAAAAGAAAAATACAATCAATCAAAACTACAAAAAAAATAACTCATGCTATTCGCTTAGTTTCTATGTCATCTTATTCTAAGTTAGAAAAAGAAATAGATTTTTTAAAGAATTATAAAAAAAACATCTCTAAAACTTTTTCACAACTTTTATTAAATTTACCGGAATGGACAGATAAAGTATTGTTTCCGAAAGATCTTTTTGATAAAAAACCTCTGTTTATATTAGTTTCATCAAGTAAAGGACTTTGTGGTAGCTTCAATTCTAATTTAATAAGATATATAGAAAGAAAATTAGCAATAGAAAAACATCAAAAAGCTGAATTCATAACAATCGGTCAAAAAATTGAAAAAGAAATTAGAACAAAAAATCTGGGAAAAATTATTTTAAATTTTCCGGAATTAAATAGTGGAAATCTTGAAATTATATCAAAGAAAATTATAAATCTAATTTATAATTCAAAAGAAAATTATTCTTCGGTTTCCTTTTATAGCAATAGATTGAAAAATTTCTTTATCCAACGCCCCCAAAAAACAACTTTGATTCCTATCAATATGGATTTTAAAGAAGATTCTGAAAATGAAAAAATAGATTTTGATCCAATTTTTGAACAAGATAAAATTAAAATTATAAATTTTATTGCAAAAAAACATATAAAAGGAACAATTTTAGAAATTTTATTTCAATCATTAATATCTGAAAACGCGTCTAGATTTTTGGCCATGGATAGTTCAAATACAAATGCTGAAAAAATGCTGGAAAAATTAACTTTGCAATATAATAAATCAAGACAAGCATTGATAACCAGAGAAGTATCCGAACTTTCTGCAAATATGGGATAATATTCATGAAAAAAATAATTAAAATTTTATTTTTCATACTAATTCTTATTGTAAAAAAATCTTTTGCCGAAAAATGTCCTATTTGTTATGAAGAATATGATGAAAAAGAGAATATAGAATGTATAATGCAATGCTGTAATAGACATATTTGTGAAAATTGTATAAATCAATGGAAATATGACTGTCCTTTTTGTAAAAAATCACCAATTGTATATCTAAATCTAATAACAAAAAAAATAATTTTATTAAAAAAATTAAGACAACCAATACATCATCCTCCAA
>WJLJ01000053.1 GCA_014728525.1 Candidatus Babelota bacterium
ATAAATAGTTATATTTTTGGTAAAGCACTAAATTTCTCTTTTTAAAGTTTTTTTAAACATAAAATATAAAGTTCTTTTTGAGTCTTTAATCAAATATTTTTCTTTTATATCAAAATATTTATTAAATTCTTCTTCAAAACAAGATTGATTGTAATCAACAAAAATATCTTTTCTTGTAAAAAGTAAAGTTTGTACTTTTTTATCCTCTTTAGGAACAAATTCTATTATTAAGCTATCTGAAATAGAAGAAAAATATTGAGCAACATAAGAAAAAGGTAAATTGTTAGAAATACAAAGATGGTGTATTAAAGCCAAAGCAAGAATAACATCCGGTTTTCCACGTTTTTTTAAACTCAAACGCTCATTATTATTCCACCCAATATCCGGACTAGGATTTGTTAAATCTAAAAAGATTGGAAATATGTTTTTTTCATTATTTTTTTTAACATTCAAATAATTATTTTCAATACAAGAAACATCAATATCCGAAGAAAGAACAAAAGCTCCTTTTTTGCTTGCAAGACGACTAAAACAGCCATCATTTGCACCCAAATCCCAAACAACTTTAGGACTTATATAATCTAAAAATTTTGAAACCAATTCTTTTTTATTTTCAAAACCTAAAGATGTATAACTATCTCCCGAATAATAATCGGCCCATTCTGTATTACCGGATTTCCATTTAAGCTTTTTAATACAAGTTTTAAGATTATCCAATAATATAATAAAAGATCTTTTACTGAATTTTTTATTATATTTTTTTAAATTAACCTTTTTATCTTCATAATGCTTCTGACTCTTTGCATGCAAATGAATATTCATAAGAATAGAAAAGTTCATATATGTTTTTTTTGGTAACAATTTTGAAGTAAGATCCAATGGAATACCATCTATAAAATCTCTTAATAATAAATTTAAACGGATATCAACTTTACTCATTAACAATAAAGGTGCTAAAAAATGCTGGCAAAATTGTTTATAAGCCAGCCATAATTCGCCTTCTTTGTAAATCTCAAAAGATAAAGTATCTATAAAAACAGGCTTTCCATCTAAAAACTGAACATTATAAGCACTGCAATCCTTTAAGGTCATACCAAATTTTAATGCCAATGTTTGTATTTTTAAAGTAAGTAAAGCAGTATCCTTTAATTGAGAAAAAGACCACTCATATGGATATGATATAAAAGGTATCTTTGTAGGTTTTATTATTTTATATGAATTATCTAAAGAAAAGCTATTTATTTCTTTATGACTTATAATCAATTTTTTTTTAACTAAATCATCATATAAGCCAGAATCTATAAAAAAATCATAATGTTTTTTATAAGAATAATCTATATATCGATAAATAGAATCATCTTTCCAAAATAAAAAACCACCGGGATCTCTAAAAGAACTTTTTTCTTTAACAAATTGCATTACTTTAATCTTTCTCTATATCTTTATTCTTTTTAAAAACAAAACCTTTTATTTTTCTAAAAAAACTTTTTGCAAAAAATAAAGAACCCGCAAAAAATGCTATTAATAATTGTATTAAAAAACTTCCGGAACCGGGATCAATATAAGAAAAAAGATCAACATAAAAAAATAAAGATATAAAAATGATTTTTAATAAAAACATAACACTCTCCTAATATATATATGCAATCAAATTTATATAAAGTTAAAACATATATAAAAAAAATCAAAACAATTGCCAAAAATAATTTTATTGATAAAGTTCAAAACAAAAAATAATCTTTAAAAAAGGAAAAATTGTGAAGAAATTTTTATCTATAATTCTTTTTCTAATATTATCTTTAAATTCAAATATAAAAAGCATAAATGTAATAACTAATAATGCTATTTCAAAACAAGAAAAAACTTACATAAAAAAAAGAAAATCAATTACTAATCAAGCAATAAAAGATATTATTGGATCTAAAATTAAAAATTTAAAACTGCCTAAAATATCTTTATGCTTTAGTGGTGGAGGCTACAGATCAATGATTAGTTGTCTTGGTTTTCTTAATGCAGCCGATAAAAATAATCTATTAGATGCCTCAACATATATTTCAACTTTATCGGGATCAACATGGCTAATGATACCCCTATTAATAAGAAATATTATTCCGCATTTTTATAAAAAAATTCTAGAAACAGAAGTTAATCATAATTTTTTTAATCCCGAAACATTGGATATTAAAACAATTGTAAAATATTTAAAAAAGAAAAAAAATATTCAATTAATTGATATATGGGGGTCTGTTTTAGCAGATAGACTTTTAGGAAATATCGAAAATTGTGAGAATTTAAGCTTTAAACAAATCAGAAAAAATCTATCAAAAAAAAATTATTATCCTTTTCCATTATTCTCTTGTGTAATAGCAAATTCAAGAGATCCAAAAACAGATCTTCCATATACTTGGTTAGAAGTGAATCCCTTTCAAACCTTTAGTAAAGAGTTAGGAGGATCAATTCAAACAAAATATTTTGGCTCTATTTTTAAAAATGGAAAACTAAAAGAAAAATTTTCAGAAAAAACAGCCGGAGTTTTTATGGGAATATTTGGTTGCCCTTTTTGTTTATCAGGAGGAGATATATTTAATTTTGCATTAGAAATGCTTGCAAATAAATTAAAAATTACAAATTATTTTTTTTTAGATTGGTTTGAAAAAAAATTTGAAATTTTAGGTTTATATAAAAAAAGGTTTTGCCCTGCAAAAATACCTAATTACAGTTATAATTTGAAACAAAGTAAATTAAGAAAAACTAAAACACTTCAACTCATAGATGGAGGATTTAGTTTTAATCTTCCTGTTGTACCTTTATTTAGAAGAAAAACAGATATAATTATTATTTGTGATGCATCTTCTGATTCTTGTAATATAAATTATCCGGAATTAAGATTGGTATCCAACTATGCCAAAAAACATCATAATATTTGTTTGCCTAATATTGAAAAACCTTATAAAAAATTTGACAATTTATACATCTTTTTTGATGAATATAATTCAGATGTACCTATGATAATTTATTTTACTAATCCAATTAGTGATCCAACATTAAAATTAAAATATGACCCAGAAGAATTTGATTATTTGCATGATACTATGAAAAAAATAGTTGAAAATAATCATGAAAATATAATTAATGCAATAACATTAAAAACTAAACAGTTAAATCAATAACTTTATATTCACCTTTAAAAGTATCCCAAGTTACAAAAACTGTATTTTGGTCAATCCATTTATTATCTATTAAAAAAGTTACATCTGTAATTTGTTTTGTAGGTAAGCGTTTGTGAATTTTAAATTTTCCCATTGAATAATCATGCCATTTACCAACTTCGGGTAATTTATCACTCCAAATATAGGCTCTCTCTTTATCTGACCATTTTAATGGAAAATGTGAAAAACTTATCCACCAACCACAATTATTTTCATCTAAAGAAATTAATCTAAAACCAATTTTATTATTTTTTTTAATAGGAATAATCTTACTCTTAACACCTTTTATTTTATAATCCTGCCTGCACCCCATGCTACCTTTACAAGCTAAACTTGAATGTCTTATGTATGCAACACTCAAATCTAAATTATTCAAGAAAACCTGAAAAATATTTTGTATATCTGATGCAAAAGGAACACCAAAAATAATAAAATTAACATTTTTATCGAATTTATTTTTTTGAAAAAATTTTTCAAAATCACTTTTATAAATTAAAGAATTTCTTGCCCCATTTTTAATACCGCTAATAGTAGAAA
>WJLJ01000054.1 GCA_014728525.1 Candidatus Babelota bacterium
AATTTTTATTAAATGTTGATGAACTTATTGGACTTGATGATATTGATAATAAACCAATAGTATCTCAATTTTATTCTAATCTTAACTTTAAAAATTCTAAACTTAAAACTGCTATTGATTTAATTTATGAAAAAGAATTAACTAAATTTAAAAATTCTTGAAATAAAAAAATTAAAAAATCAAAATGTTTAGGTAAGAGTTTTTTTACTCTTACCTAAATTTTTGAAAAATAAAATTGCAAAATAAGGAACTAAAATATGATTCTTCAAGCTATCTTAATAACATTATTAACAACAGTCACATCGGGAATAAGCACAATTACAGGCTTTGGAACAACAACAATTTGTATGCCTATATTACTATTTTTTTTTCCTTTCCACCAAACTATCCTTTTTATTGCAATAATTCATTGGTTTCAAAATATTTGGAGATTAATATTATTTAAAAAAGGATGTTGTAAAAAAATAATTTTTTATTTTGCAATACCTGCAATGATATCTAGTATAATAGGAGCAAGAATTTCTATTCATATGCCAGAAAATATTCTTATTAAAATATTTGGAACCTTTTTAATTATCTATTCAACAATAATAATATTAAAACCTAAATTCATGTTAAAAGAAAAAATGACAACCTCAATAACGGGAGGACTTTTTTCCGGTTTTTTTTCCGGGATTATAGGTTTAGGCGGAGCTTTTAGAGCTGCATTTTTAAATGCTTTTAATTTAGGAAAAAATGCTTATATTTTTACAACAAATGCAATATCATTTTTTATAGATACGGTAAGAGTTCCTGTTTACTTTAGCAATGGAACAAAATTATCAAAGTTTTTCTTTATAGCAATTTTAATGTTTATACCAACTTCTTTATTCGCAACATTTTTATCAAAAAAATTAATTTCTAAAATGCCTCAAGAAAAATTTAGATTGATTGTAACAATATTTTTAGGTTTTGCAGGACTTTATTTTATTTTAATGAAATAAAGTTAGTTAGTTATATATAAAAAAAAGGGAGAAAATATGCCAAGAAAAATGACACCTAAAATTAAAAAATCTGATAATTTACATGTTTTAACATGGGCAATTACTATTGCTATTTTATGGGGAGCATATCTTTTTTTTGGAGTAATTTTTGAAATGGTAAAAATGGAAATTCCTTTTTTTAGCAAAAAAGTCTTTTCCATTTTAATGACAATATATCCAGGATTAAGACCAACTTTTTTGGGTATTTTCATCGGATTATTTTATGGGATAATTCACGGGGCAATTTCAGGAGGATTATTTGCCTATCTTCATAATGAAGTTAGAAAACGTTTAAAATAATTAAAATAAATTAAAAATTTTAACTAACTAACTTTAACAAAAAGTTACCAACCGACTTTTTGAAAAAAGGGAAAGGGGTCTTATGAAAAAAGTTACCAAAATTTTATTACCAGCTTTTTTTATTTTAATAAATGTATCAAGCATAAAATCTATAAGTTATAAAAATTTAACATCCAAACAAAAAAAAGAGTTTGAAACTTTAATAACATTAAGTGCAGAAAATAAAATAGATTTATTTTTAGAAAAAATAGGGGGAAAAACCAACTATGGGTTTACAAATGTAAATGAACCAAGCTTAGTAAAAATTGTAGGATATAATAAGTATGGAAAAATAATACCCAAAAAAGAAAATTTTATTCGAGCTATTTTTATGTACAGCATGCTAAGCGAAGTCATACAACAAACCAATAATAAAACCAATATAAAAAGATTTTATAGAATAAGAAGTAAATTAGAAGAATATATAAAATCTGGCAAAGATTATTCTTTTTTTAAAATTCCCCCTATGGTTTTAAAAACAATTCTTTCAACCGAAGAAAACAAAAAAACTTCTTTTTATTGGTACCTTTATGAAAAAATTATAAAACAAAATAAAATATTAAATATTGGTTTAAAAGAATCCTTAAATTGGTTTTTAAGTATTTTAAAAACGGCCATTTTAAACACAAACTTAAAAGAAGTAGAAAGAATATTAAATATTGTTCCATTTCTAGTCGGTCTAAAAATAAATAAATTAACTTTAATGAAATTTTCAGAAAAACACTTAGAAAAAAAAGATTATAAATCAATTAAAAAAATCTTAAAAAATGCCGAAAATCAATTTTCTGAAATTGAACCATCTATTTTTACAGCTCTATCTAGATACAAGCTCTTTTAATTTAAAATTCTAACAGTGTTATTTTAAAATAAAAAACTAAAGGTGATTTTCTAATTGGAAAGTCACCTTTTCTATAGTAAAAAATATCATTAAAATTTCATTTTCTGTAAAAAATCCTTATACTTTTATTATATTTAAAAGTGGTCAATGCTTTTAAATTATTATCAACCTATATTATTTTAACTTACGGGGAAGAAAAATGTCTACGAGTTTCTCATTATCATTAGAGCTCGTTTTGCTTATGGGATGGCTTTTAAAACATGAAAAAAAGACTCTAAAAAAAATCATAAATCAAAGCCTTGAAGCAGGTCTTCTTAAGGAAATTGAATTGGTAGATACATTTTCCAAAGAAGAACTATTAGACATGAATTCGGATTTTTCTCAAGAACTACATAATTCAATATTAGACTTTTTGGTGTTTCTAGAGGATATTCTTATTGAGGGGTTAGAAATAAAAGATACAAAAGAAGAACAAGATTTTACACCAACTATACAAAAAATAAACAATCAAAAACTAGATAATAAAACAGTTCTTCTAAGTTTGAAAAAAACCAACAATCAAATTGATAACGCAAAAAATAAAAGTAATTCAAAAAAACAAGAACAATTAAAAGATATTCTTTTTTCAGAACTACTTAAAAACTGGATGCCAAAAACAAACGAGCCAATAAATTAAAACTTAAAATTCATCTGTTTTAGGGCTTGAACAATCTCGAATAAAGGTAATCCAATTATATTGGAATAAGACCCTTCTATACTCTTACAAAAACGTTGGCCATAATCTTCTATCATACAAGCACCTGCCGCTTTTAATGCTTGGGGGAATTTCTTAAAAAATAAATCCAATTCCTGTTCATCTATATAAAAATCAACAAAAGAAACCGTAATAAAATGATTTTTATGTTTATTTTGCCATATATTATTTTTAAAAATCTTTTTTTCTAAACAACAACCGGTTACAAGTTTAACCTTTTCTTGTCTTAATAAACGCAACATTCTTTTTGCATCTTGAATGTCGGAAGGCTTTCCCAAAATAGTTCCCGAATCTTTAGTATAAACAAGTGTGTCTGCAGTTAATACAAATATAATTTGCCCCTCACTACCATTAGGCAAATCTACATGTTTCATTTTTTCTTTTGCTATATCAAGAACATAAGAGTTAAAATCATCTTTTAAATTAACAGCACGCTCATCTGCATTATGAGTTACAACTTTAAAGTTAATATCTATATCTTCTAATAATTTTTTTCTTGATTCGGATGATGACGCCAAATATAAAATATCTTTGCTCATAAAACTTCCCAATAACCGGCTAAATTTTGTTTAACTTTACCATCTAGTTGCATATCAAATAAAATTTCCTGTAAATCATCTAAGCATAGATTAAGCT
>WJLJ01000055.1 GCA_014728525.1 Candidatus Babelota bacterium
GAAAAATATGAAAAACTTATAACAACAATCCCTTTAAATTTTTTATTAAAAATCCTAAACGAAAAAAGCAATACAAAATTAAAAATAGCATCAAAAAAATTACTATGCAGTTCTGTTTTAAATTTTAACTTAGGCTTTAATCTCAATAAAACAAAAAATAAACATTGGATTTATTATCCAGAAAAAAAATACCCATTTTACAGAATGGGTTTTTGGCAAAATATTTGCAAAAACTCCACCCCAAAAGATACTAGCGCTATTTATGGTGAATTTTCTTATCTAAAAAAAGACAAAACCGAAAAACAAATTAATAATTTAACAAAAAAAGCTATTAATAATTCTTTAAATACTTTAAAATTCTCAAAACAAAATATAATGACTAAAAAAATATTAAATTTATCACATGCTTATGTTATTTATGATTTATGGAGAGAAAAAAATCTTAAAAAATTACATAAAAGATTAAATGAATTCTCTATATTTTCTGTTGGAAGATATGGCGAATGGAAGTATTCAAGTATGGAAGAAGCTTTTTTTGACGGAAAAAACATTACAAAAAAAATAATAAACTTAATGCCAAATTCAAAATTATATCTTTTTACAAACTCCCAAAAAACAAACAGAAAGGAATTAGTAAAACAATGAAAAATTTACAGGGTTTTTATAAAGATAAAAATGTATTGGTAACCGGCGGAGCCGGATTTATAGGCTCTAATATTTGCAAAGAATTAGTAAATTTAGGAGCAAATGTAACAATTATAGATAATTTTTCTACAGGAAATCTTTATAATCTTAAAAATATACTTTCAAAAATAAATATAATTTGCGGAGATATAACAAATAGTTTTTCATGCAATAAAATAACAAAAAATAAAGATATTATTTTTCATTTGGCTGCATTTGTATCTGTTGCCGATTCTATAAAAAATCCAAATCTTTGTTATAAAATAAACATAGGCGGCACAAAAAATTTACTTAACGCCTGCAAAAAAAATAAAGTTTCTAAATTTATATTTTCTTCATCAGCTTCTGTTTATGGAAACAGAAAGGATAAGTGTTCTGAAAAAGATAAACCAAACCCGCAATCTCCATATGCAAAAAGTAAGCTTGAGGGAGAAAAGCTTTGCAAAAAATATTATAAAGAATTGGGTATTCAAACTGCTTGTTTACGTTATTTTAATGTTTATGGAAATAATCAGAATCCCGATGGTGAATACGCAGCAGTTGTTGCTAAATTCAAATATAATTTACAAAACAAAATCCCAATCACAATTTTTGGCGACGGTAAACAAACCAGAGATTTTATTCACGTCAGTAAGGTAGCATATGCAAATCTGAAAATAGCAATTGAAAAAAATCTTTCTGGTCAAATAATAAATATTGCAACAGGAAAAAGCATAAACCTTTTAGAGCTTATTAAAGACTTAGAAAAAGAAATAAATATAAAAAACGTTGGTTTGACTTTCGAGCCGCAAAGACCCGGTGATATTTTAAATTCTTCTGCAGACTGCCGCAAATATCAAAAATTGATAAAAATATAACTTCTAAAATTATAAGTTCTCAGATATCTAAAACTTTTTAGATACAAATTTTTAAAAATAAAACCATATGAGTATTTTTATTTTTTATAATTATACTATATAATAATCTTAGTCCAGCACACTAAAATTTCATATAGTAACATTTTATATTCGGGTAAACTATGGCAAAAAGAGATTATTATGAAATCTTAGGAGTATCAAAAAGTGCTTCTAAAGATGAAATAAAAAAAGCATACAGAAAATTAGCTTTAAAATATCATCCTGATAAAAATCCGGGAAATAAAGAAGCTGAAGATAAATTTAAAGAAGCCTCAGAAGCTTATGAAGTTTTATCTAATGATCAAAAGCGTCAAAAATATGATAGGTTCGGCCATTCCGGCATGCAAAGCGGTGCCGATTACCATGAATATAGTGATTTTAGTGATATTTTTTCTAGTTTTGGAGATATATTTTCTGATCTTTTTGGAGGCGGACAAAGACAAAGAAGGAGTAAAACGGGCATGACTCCACAAAGAGGTCATGACCTTTCTTATAAAATAGAAATAAATTTTAAAGATTCTTATCTTGGAACAAAAAAAGACATTGCAATATATCATTATGTAAAATGCGAAACTTGTAATGCTTCCGGATCTAAACCGGGTACAAAACCTGAAAAATGTAGTCATTGCAATGGAACAGGTTCAATAAACTATAGACAAGGTTTTTTCTCTTTTGCCCAAACTTGCAATATTTGTAATGGACAAGGTTTTATAATAAAAACTCCTTGTTCAACTTGTGCAGGAAAATCTAGAATTCAAAAAAGAGATGTATTAACAATTAATATACCGGCCGGAATCTATAACGGTGCTGAATTACGAGTAAGAGGAAGAGGTGATGCCGGAGTATATGGAGGAACATCCGGAGATTTATATTTGCATGTTCAAGTAATAGAAGATAAAAAATTTTGGAGAAAAAATAATAATCTTATAACAAATCTATATTTAACCTATCCCCAACTTGTTCTTGGATGTCAAGTAGAAATAGAAAATATAGATGATCAAAAAATTTCTATAAAAATACCAAAAGGTACATCGGTAGGAAAAGAAATTATTATTCCCGGAAAAGGCTTTCCTGTTCCCGGAAGTTTTTCTAGAGGCAATCTTATAATTGTTGCAAAATGCCACATTCCAACAAGATTAAGTGCTTCCGCTAAAAAATTATTAATGGAATACTCAGAAAAAATAGGAACCGATACTAAAAATTCTGACGGCGGAATATCCGGATTTTTTAAAAAATTTTTAGGATAAAAAATAACTACTAAAATAAAGGTTTTCTTAAATTAGAAAATTAAAATTTTATATGTTATATTTTAAAAAATTTTTTAAAACTTATTCAGGAGAGCTTCCAATGTTCAAAAATAAAAAAATATTTTTTTTATGTTTCATTGCATCAATTTTTTATAATTTCACTTTATCTATAGATAATTCTTATGGAAAAAAACAAATAAAAGAATTAGAAGAATATTTAGAAAAAGAATCTGATAAAAAATA
>WJLJ01000056.1 GCA_014728525.1 Candidatus Babelota bacterium
ATATAGATGAGGTAAACGGAATAGACGAACTTTGTGAAGAATTAGCAGAAGAAATTTCTGGAGTTTTTACACGATATTGCATATGTAAAATTCTGTAATTTATATATTTTTATTCAAAAAAAGCCTTTTTTATTCAAAACAAGCATTTTTAAATTTATAAATACCATGATATAATTCAAATTGTAAGTATTTTAAAGCTGTGGAGGTAAAAAATGAAAAAATTTATTTTATTATTATTAATATCTTTAAGCCTTTCTTTTGTTTTCAACTATTCAATGGATAAGAAAAGCAGAAAAAGACCTAGCATTTCCAGTGAAAAAAAAGCTGAAAAAAAAGTGCGTAAAAAAATAGAAACCGTTTCTATAAAATTAAAAAGACCCGAAATTAAGGAATGTTTTGGATCTTTTGAAGAAATAGAAGAATCAATAATAAAATCTTTTTTATTAAAAAATACCTACTCAAAATATAAAAAAGAAAAAAACTCAAAAAATAAAAAAGAAAAAAATTGCATAAAATTTGAAATACCTATTAATATAAACATTCCTACTACTAAGTATGAAAACCCATTATCTGAAAAAACAGTAACTAGAATATTTCATCGACATAATTTAATATGTAAATATATGCTAGGAGCTTTGGAAGATATTGACTTTTTCTTAAATCATTAATAGATAAAAATTTAAATGGAGAAAAAATGAAAAAATTTATTTATTTATTATTAATATCTTTAGGTTTTTTCTTTGCAAATAATTATTCAATGAATAGAAAAAACAGAAAAAGACCTAGTATTTCTAGTGAAAAAAAAGCTACAAAAAAGGTTCGTAAAAAAGAAGAAAAACCAAAAACTCTAAAATGTAGTATTTGTTTAGAAGAATTTGGAGAAAAAGAAAATAAAAAATGTAAATTATTATGCTGCAAGCAATATATTTGTGAAACATGTATAAATAATATTTATAATAAAACAAAATCAAGTTTTTGCCCTTATTGTAGAAAACCTATAAAATATAAAAACACAATAACTAAAGAAAAAAAAACTTTAAAATTAAAAAAACAACCTAATCATAATCAAGAATTAGCTACGTTAGATGCAAGTGAATCAGAAGAAGAATTATATGCATCTGACGGATATGAAACAGAAGCAGAATTTGAAATAACAGACCTAGAATCACTATTTACATCTAATGAAGAAGAAGAAAATGAAGAACAAGAATCTACTGCAGAAACAAATTCAACAACCACAACAAGCGGATTATCTATGATTGAAGAACTCGCAATGATTGTTGCTGAAGAAAATAGAAGAGAAAATGAGCTAGTTATAAAATTAAAAGACGAAATAATAAATGGAACACGAACAATAGAAAGCCTTATAGAACAAGATGCAATTATAAGATATAAAGTATTAACTTCTTTATTAAATTCTGGACATATGACATTAAGATCTAATCCTATATCAAGAACACTCAGATCTTTTTTTTCAGCCCTAAACGATCTTTTAGAAATATTAAAAAGAGGTAAAGATTAAATATCAGGTATTTTTGGGATATCCGGTATATCAGGAATTTCTGGAGTTTTTATACTCAAATTTAGCTGCTTAGAAAAACAACCTTTAAATTCAACTAAACATTCTCCAAAATCCATTTGCCCTAATTCATAAAAATTATCAATAACTTTAACAATTAAATATACTAAAACTCCACAAAAAATTATTGCTACAATTCCTTTTAAACACTTTGAGCTACAAGATAAACATTTTCTAAATTTATTTTTTGGTCTTTTATTTTTAAAAAAATCATTAACAGCTTTTTTGTAATCTTTTTTTGAAACACCCTCAACTCCAACATACTCTAAAAGCCTTTTTCTATTTTTTAATAAAAAACTTTTCAATTTATTAGTATTCAAAAAAGCTTTAAAATTAATTTTTCGTTCTTCAAAGAAATCTTCAACTTTATCGATTACAGATTCTAAATCAATACCATGTGCTTTTTCTGGATCCAATTGACCTATAATAATTCTACAAACTTTATAACAAATTTCTTTACCTAAATCCCTAGGCGTTTCCATGTCCTCAAAAGACATTGAATTTAAATTATTTGATATAAAAAATAAAAACATAAAAGGGATTAAATATAAACGCATAGTCTACCCTTTTTTAAAAAAGAAAAAATTAACTTATCAAAGTATAAGAACTTAATATTAAAAATTACAAGAATTTAACTTTTAAATCTTAATATTACTTTTTCCAATTATTATAATATTCTTGCATAACATCATTGATATTTTTACCTATAATCGGATAAGCATCATTAGATAAATTAGCTAAAGCAATTCTAATAGATGATTTAGGCCCTGCAAAACCTTGTCCCGGTAAACATATTGTTAGTTTTTCTTTCGCCAATTTAAATAAAAATTCAATTGTAGATACATTTTGTATAAAATATTTTGCAAAATCATTATCATATTTTTCTGCAGCCATTTTTCCCAAATCTAATAATGTATAATAATATGTATGTTCAGGACCTATTTGATTCTTAATTCCTAAATTATCATAAAGGCTTGTAATTCTTTTTAGTAAAATAGATTGAATAGATTTTTTATATTCCTTTTTTTTATCTAAAAGCTCAAATAAAGAAAATAATGCCATTATACATTGTTGCGGACAAGAAAGTCCTCCAGTATGAGCAAGCGCAATGTTACGACTATCCATTTCAAGACGATTAATAAACTTTATTTTTTCAGGTTGCAATGCATCAATTCTATAACGATTATCCAGTTCTTTTTTATCTTTTTCAGAAAGATTTGCAATAAGTTTATCAATCACATTATCTTCGTGAAGCATTATAATACCAAGTCTCCAACCGGTAGCTCCAAAATATTTTGAATATGAATAAACACATATTGTATTTTTTGGAATAACTCCGGCAACAGAATTAAACTTTTCTACAAATGTTGCATAAACGGTATCAGTAAGAACAATCAAATCTCTTCTTTTTTCACTTACAATTTTTTCAATCTTTTCTAGGGTTTCTTTGTTTAATGCAACTGATGCCGGATTTGCCGGATTAACAAAAAATAAAGCTTTTACTTTTTGATCTTCAAGTTTTTTTATTTCTGAATCCGGAACTTGCCAACCCTTTTCCTCATTACTTTCTACAAAAACTTCAACTAATTTATAATCATTCAGTTCCGGAATTTCTAAATAAGGAGAAAATATTGGAGTAATAATTGCAATATAATCACCTTCATTTAAAATTTTATTTTCCTTTAAAGAATTAAAGATATAAATCATCGACGCTGTTGCACCTTCTGTTGCAAAAAGCTCAAATTTTCCTTTTTTGGCAAGTTGACCATCAAATAAAACTTTATTTAAATAATCAAAAATTATTTTTTCCATATTTGGAAAAATTCTTGGTGGTGACGGATAAAAATCTCCAAGTGATGCGTCTGCAAGTTCAAAAACCAATTCATCAAGATTTAAATTTAATTTCTCGTTACAATAATTTATAGCCTCTTTTAAAAAATTTGCAGATTCTTTATCTTCAAGTTTAGATAAAAAATCATCTAATTTTTTTTTGATTCCATCAGGTTTTATTCTTAACCCTAAATTTTTTATATCAATGTTTTTTTCAGCTAAATCTGCAGCAAAAAGTGTAAAATAATTAAAAGCTCTTCTTACTAGCGTATTTAAAAAATTAGGATTACCTCTCCCTGCATTTAAAACTTCTTCATTATTTTTTTTAGCAGAATCTTGAGCCATCTTAATTAATATGTTTTTTAACTCAAACGGACTCATTTGTTCATATTTTTTAGTATCCATTTTTATCTTTCTATTTTTTACTAACTCTCCAGCTAGGTTTTTTCATTGCATAAATTATAAATGGAATTACAAAAATAATTATTGTTCCTAAAATCAAAACAATTTCATAAACTTTAACATCACCTGTAGGTAATTGCGCAGGAGGAAAAACTGCAACAATATAACCCAATAACAATGTTAATAAACCAAGAAGAGCAATAAACCACATACCAAAATTTCCCCCGGGAATTTTATATACTCTTTTAACTCTTGGAGCCTTATATCTTAATCTAATCCCTGCAAGAAACATTAATGAATACATTGTAAAATAAATTAACATTGCAATTGCAACAGAAATCCAAAAAGCAATATTAATATTCGGTAAAAGAAGAAAACTCGATCCAATTAAAGAAATAACAATTGCCTGAAGAATCAATAATCTTTGCGGAGATTTATTTTTATTAAGCTTTTGAAAATAAGGAGGAAGTTGACCATTTTTAGCACTTGCAAACAGACCCTTTACCGGTCCCATTAACCAAGTATTTATTGCACCTATAGCACCAAAAGCAACCAATATGCCCATGATTGGAACAAACCAACTCATATTAAATTTTGCAAAAAAAGCTGTAAATGCTTCCATAATTCCGGCAACTAAACTTATTTGTTTTTGAGGAACAACAACCGCTACAGAAAGAGACCCTATAATATTTATAATCAATCCGATTAAAACAACAAAAAGTATTGCTATAGGATAATTTCTCTTAGGATTTTTAACTTCCGATGCATGAGAAGAAGAAGCTTCTATTCCACAAAAAGTTCTCATAAAACCTACAAGTAAAACCAAGGTTGTTATTTGATGTAAATTAGGAATAAGATTTTTTAAATTAAAAGACATATCAATTTGAGATGTATTGCCCTGCAATAAATAAACTATTCCCAAAGTTATCAATAATATTCCGGGAAATAAAACACCGCCTAAAAAACCTGCCGTACTTATTTTCGAAGATGTTTTTTGTCCACGAACAGCAAAAAAAGTTGATCCCCATAATACTATTAACAATACGGTTGCAAGAAAAAATTTGCTGTTTGCTAAATGTGGTGCAAAAATGAAAGCTAAGGAGCCACCGACAAAATATAATTGTGAAATTATACCTATAATCATATAATTCCACTGAAACCAAACACTAATAAATCCCCAACGCTCTCCAAAAGCTTCTTTTACCCATACATAAATACCACCTTGTTTGGGCCAACCCGTTGCAAGTTCTGCCGAAACCAGTGCTACCGGAATAAAAAATCCAATTGCAGCAATTAAAACAAAAAAGATTAAATGCATTCCTGTCTCTGCCTCTGTTGGTAAATTTCTTACACTAACAGTAAAAGCAGCTGATATCATTATAAGAGTAAATAAACTCATCTTGTGGGATTTTTTAGCCATCATTTCTCCTTTTTTTTATTTTGGCTATTTTTAGAATTTTTATTCTATATTATTCCCAGCCATGTTCGCTATAAATTTTATTTTTTCTTATTTTTTCTAAAGCTAATTTTAATTCACCAACCATATTTTCGGGTAAATTATTTAAATCATACCAACCAATTGACTCATGAATATGAGTTTCTATATTCTTGGGTTCACCTTCCCATTTTTCAGTTTCTAAAAAAAATCCAATACCTTCAAAATTATCTTTACTAAATACATGCATTACATGCAAAACTTTTATATCTTGCGGTTTTACTAAAACACCAAGTTCTTCTTTTACTTCTCTAGCACAAGCTTGCCTAATTGTTTCCTGACCATCAAGTTTTCCACCTGGCAATGTATATTCACCATTACCCCATCCATTTTTTATTCTCTTTCCTAAAATTATTTTATTACCTTTTCTTAACATTACAGCAACAAAAGGAACTAATTTTAATCTTTCTTGCTTCATGTATATCCTATATTAGATTTTTGTTTCATATATATAAATTCACTTTATAATTAATAATGATTATGATTAAAATTTAATAATATTAACTATCTTTAAAAAAATACTTTTAGACCTTTCTGATTTTTTTTCTATCCCAAAATTCTATTCTTAAAAATTTTTGATCAATAAATTTTATTAAATCTTTTTTTTGTATCTCAACAAAAAAACTACTATTTACATAAAAAATGATATTATCTTTATTTTCAGATTTAATTAATTCACCTTCAATAACAAAAGTCTCTTTTTTACTCCCATCACCAGAAAAATACAATAATTTAAAAAAGTATTCTCCTAAACTTCTACCTTTTGGTTCTTTGGTTATTAATTTAAAATCTACATTCTTTTTCTTAAATAAAAAAAGAACACGCTGTAAATCATAAAAATCTTTATCTTTTTTTTGTAATTTTTCCATAGAAAAAACTTGGTTTACAAAAAAAAGAAAACTTAAAATAAATATAATTTTTTTCACAATTTAAAAATTCAAATTCTTAATTAAAATATAAAAAAACAGTTTTAATAAAGTAAAATTTATTTATTTTAAACCTCAACAACTTTTATTTTTGCCCCAAGTTTTTTTAATTTATTTTCCATTTTATCATATCCCCTTCTCCAATGGTGTATTCCTAAAACTTCAGTTTTACCCTCTGCAGCAAGCCCTGCTATAACAAGAGCAGCCGAAGCACGAATATCAGAAGCAATAACTTGAGTTCCATATAAAAGATCCACACCACTTACTATTGCTTTTGAATTTTTAGTTTTTATTTGTGCACCCATCTTTTCTAATTCTTTTACATGCATCAATCTATTTTCAAAAACAGTCTCTTCAGCTTTACTTTCTCCTTGAGCCAAACAAAGAGCAGCCATCATTGGTGACTGTAAATCTGTAGGAAAACCAGGATAAGGACATGTTTTTATATCAGTAGCTTTGGGATTATTTGTAGCAATTAATTTTATTCCATTACTATTATTAAAACCTATTTCAATTTTATGTCCCATCTGTTTTAGTTTTTCTAAAAATAAATCCATATCTGAAGGAATAGCATTGGGCAGACTAATCTCTCCCCCTGTTATTGCTGCAGCTAAAAGTAAAGTACCTGCTTCTAACCTATCCGGTATTATTTTATGTTCTATAGGTTTTAAATTATCTACCCCTGTAATTTTTATTGTTGCAGGAATATCAAATTCTATTTTTGCTCCCATTTTTTGAAGAACTTGTATAAAGTCCAAAACTTCCGGTTCTAATGCCGCATTTAAAATATTTGTTGTCCCTTTTTGTAAAACAGAAAACATAATCAAATTTTCTGTAGCTCCAACACTAGGATATTCCAAGACTATTTGTTGATCTTTTTTATCTTGATTAATAGAAGCATAAAAATAATTATTATCCCTTGTGATATTTGCACCTAGTTTTTCAAAACCTTTTAGGTGTAAATCTATTGGTCTTGCACCAATAAGACACCCCCCCGGAAGAGCAACTCTTGTTTTTCTAAAACGTGCAAGTAAAGGTCCCATAACTAAAATTGATGCACGCATCTTATCCATTACTTCTTGAGTTACTTCCGACTTATTAATATTAACAGTATCAATGATTAAAATATTTTCTTTTTTATCAAAAAATATTTTTGCCCCTAAAGATTCTAAAAGAGTAATCATTTCATGAACATCAGATGAATCTGGAACAGAATAAAAAGTAGATTTTCCTTGAGTCAAAATTGATGCTGCCATAATAGGCAACACTGCATTTTTTGCACCAATTAAATCTACAGTACCGGAAAGTTTTAAAGATTGTTCTACTAAAATATAACCATTCATTGACATAATATATTCTCAAAGTATCATTCAAACTAAAAAACAAAAAATTTAAAAACACAAAAGAATAAGGAAATATAACGTGATTAAGCAAAAAAATATAGTTTGTATAATTCCTGCAAGATTAAAATCAACACGTTTCCCTGAAAAAATTTTAAAAAATTTAGGCGGCAAGCCACTTTTGCAATGGGCTTGGGATGCTGCAAACAAAACAACTATTTTCAAAGATATAGTATTTGCAATAGATTCTGAAAAAACCGCTAAAGTTATAAAAAACTTTTCTGGTAAATATATAATGACTTCGCAGAATTGTAAATCGGGTACAGATAGACTAATAGAAGTTATGCATTCAGGAAAAATAGATGGTGAAATATGGGTCAACTGGCAAGCAGATGAACCATTTATAAATCAAAAAATGATATATACATTATTACAAACTTGCGATCAAAATGATTCGGACATCTGGTCATTAAAAAAAAAAATTATCAATGATAACGAAATAATATCACCTAATTTTGCAAAAGTTGTTTGTAATTCACAAGGTCATGCAATGTATTTTTCCAGATCTCAAATTCCTTTTTATAGAGACAAAGAAAATGTTGAAAAAAAATATTATAAACACGTAGGAATATATGCATATACAAAAACAGCTCTGCAAAAAATTGCTAAAATGAAAACGTGTTATTTCGAAGATGCTGAAAAACTAGAACAATTAAGATTTTTATTTTACGGATTAAAAATAAAATTACATGAAACTGATCAAGAAGTAATTGGCATAGATACTCCCGAACATTTAAAAAATGCAGAAAAATTTATTAATAAAAATAAATAATACAAATATTTATATCTTTTGATATTATTTACCTAAGTTGTGACCTTTGAAAAATAGTAATATTGCCAATAAATAAGGTATTATCTCCGTTCGCCCTGAGCGTAGCAACTTGTTGCGTAGTCGAAGGGTCTTATCGAACGGTTTTCCCTGATTTTTTATTTATATGGATGGCCAACCATCCTTCGAC
>WJLJ01000057.1 GCA_014728525.1 Candidatus Babelota bacterium
ACCTTATGATTCTTGTTTTTATAAAGAGCAGATTCGAGTTATATTATCATATCAAAAAAATTATAATAAAATTGCAGTTAGGACTCGAATTATAGCTTCATTCAGTTTTTCTATCTTTTTCATATTTATTGGTGTTGGATTTTCTTTTACAATATGTAAATTTGAAAATCTTACTTTCCATTTTGTATTAATTTGCTTTATTTCGCTTATACTTTTAATACTTTTCATAGTTGCATGGAGAAAAACTTTAAGAAAATTAGAACTAATAGAAAATAAAAAAAGTCTACCATTTAAAATCATTTTAAGGCTTTTATTTTTATATTTGATTATTTTTATATCTAGATGGCCAAAAATATTAAGAATATTAGGATTAAAAGATAATGAAAAGATCTATAATGAAATAAAAAAATGTAAAAAAAGAATATATAAAGAAGTAAGAGAATATAATGAAAAGAAAGAAAGAGATAAAAAATAAAAAAATCATCAATTAAAATAAATATTAATTACAATTTTATTTTAAAAGTTCCTTTAAATTCTTAATCTCTCTAATGTGACTCCTTATCCCAATCTTTCTATGTCTTTTAGGCGATTTCTTATCGTTGCTTCATTAATTCCTAATCTTTTTGCCATTCTGTATTTCATTAATTTAATTCCATTGCGTTTAGCTACTAAGAAGATTACTGCACCTATTATCCCTTTAGGATTTTTTCCATTTATCAGGTGAAATGGCATTCTTCTCAATAATTCTAAGGCTTTCCTCTCTATCTTAATATTAAGACCAAGTAGATTAATGCATTTCGTTAAGATCTGGGATATATCTATCATTGGTAATTTAAGATTTAATTCTTTTAAAAGGGAGATTATAAGCTTCTTAAGATTCCCTTCATCTTCCCAACCACTTTCCTTTATGAGTTCATCAAGAAATATTGTCACCTGATGTATTCTACAAGAAAGATAAATACAACATAGAATAATATGGCGTGTTTTTCTTCCAATAATTAAATTCCTTCCCTTTATTAACAGATAGATTCTTAGAGCATGGATTTGAACATGCTTAGGTATATTTAATTTAGAGGAGATACGTTTTAAATGAACTTGGGCGAAATTAAGATTCCGTTCATCCTGATTTAGCCTACTATCCCACTTTGCTAATCGCCTATAACAAGAAATATTATTTGCAACATAAGGATCGAAATCCGTAAGACTATAAAGAGGTTTATTTAAAATTGTTATAAATGGTCCTGATCCTTGTTTTAATTTTTCTTCTTCATAATTATAACTCCTTCTATTTTCACTTATCAATTTATTTTCTTGATGAATTATTCCACAATAACTGCAAATCAAATCATTAGTGGAATTATCAATTATAAGAAAATGATTACATTCAGGACAGATTCTTTCAGAAGTGAAATTATTATTCACACTTACTTTTGGGATACCCATTTTTCCAAATTCTCTATATTCTATTATTAATTTATGTTTTAATCTTTATTAAAGGTATTAGTCTTTTTAGCATTTCTAAATTTGGAAATAAAGCATATTCTAAATCATTTTTGACTTAATAAAACAATTTTAAAAGTTACTTATTTTTTACCTGGATCCAGGTGATATGAGTTTTTACAAAAAGTAATAAGTCTTGATGAAGGGAGTTAGGAAGGTTGTAGCTTATTTCTGTCCATATATTTGTTTTACCTATTATTACCCATCTATTTTAACACTAAAAAGGGGTATAAAGTGGGTTTAGTTTTTATGCTTTTTGCCTTCCGAATATGATCCCTCTACCTTATGACGTTTCTTATCGCTCTCTTAATAAAGAGTTTTATGAATATAAAGTATCGAAATCCGCTCTATTAAGGCTCCTTCTCAAAGATAATAAATATTCAATAAATCTTCAGGATATTCCTTATATAATTTAAGATTAACTATAAAATTAAATCAATATTTAATCAAAAAAAACAGGGTTTAGTCTTAAGAATAATTTTGAAAAACGAGAAAAAGGAATGATGAATTTTTAAACAAGAAATATAAAAATATAAAAACGTTTAACAAATTGTTAAACAAAAATAATAAATATGAATTTTAAAAAATAAAATCAAAAAGCAATTATTAATCGTTAAAAATGGTTGAATTAGATAGTTTTTTTTTAGTTTTAGGAACATCATTGATTTCTTTTGTCTTAGGGGTATTTGCTACTCGATTAGAGAACTTTCTAAAAAAAAAAGCAGAAAAAAAGAAATTAAATCAGAAGTTTATTGATTTCTTTAACTTATTAACTCAAATAGTAGATAATCTTCAGAAAAGTAAATTGAATATTTTAACTCTGCTTTACTATATGGATAAAGATACAGTATCAAGAAAGTTAGAATCGATTTTTGATATAAAGTATTCACCAGAAACGACTAAAAAAGATAATCAAACTTTTATATACATATCAGAATGTATAGAAAATGCTCGAATTAGATTAGAAGATGATGAATGGATATTATTTATCGGATTTTTTGTTTTTAAAATAGATTATAAATTAGATAGATCAAAAAAGATGGATTTATATGAAAGTATAAATGAATCTGAAAGAGTTATTTTATTAGATTTCTTGAGACATTTAGAAGAGAAATTTAAAAAAGCTAAAATTATACGAAAATCAAAGGTATTAGTTGATGATACCTTAATAAAGAAGATAAAAGGTTAAAAAAGATTATTAATATTATTTAAATTCAAAGTATATTTTTCCAATAAATAAAAATCTAACTCATAAAGAGTCTCTTTAGCAATTTTCTTATCCTCTAATTCAATTTCGCAATTAAAAGTCTTATTTCTGCAAAAATTCTTGATAATTCCCGCTTCTTTAATCTCCATTAAATTTTTACATATAATCACTACATATCGTATTCTCACTCTGTCATAATCGGTTTTATGTTAATTTATGTTTAATTTCATCCCTACACTTTCGTAAGACAAAATTTTCTGATTCTAAAATTGAAAAAATAGCTTTCTAAACGGTTCTCCCTATGTAATATAACTATTCAATACTTCTCTAGGAATTTTTTTAATATTTTTTGGGTTAAATTATACACCTATAAGTTAAGTTATTTTGGGATAAGTCTTGGAGATTATGAAAAAAGAAATGTTAGCCATGATCCATATCATTTCGCAAAAAATTTTTATATATTTCAAAAACTCTTTTTTGAAGGCTCATATTTTTTCAGGACTATTAAATATTGAATTATTGAATTCAGGGGTAAATAAGACAAAATACATTATTTAATTATAAAAAATAAGGATTTTTCAATATTTAAAAATAAAATAAGATATTTTTGTACTTTTTATCAGGAACTTCTAAAAATCTCTAAAAAAAGTCTTTAATTTGATTTTAAATTGCTTTTAGAATTAATCTTATCGTTCACCTATATAATTCAATAGAAATAATAGAAAAAGTAAAAATTAGATTTAGATGGGATTCTTTTCCTTTTCGATAATTTTATATTCTCCCCCGATTTTTTCGATTTGATTAGTAGTAAAGAATTCCTTTAGATCATCCCATATCTCCTCAATTCTCCCCCTTGCCGATGTATGTGTAATGAGATAATACCCCGTCCTAATTTTATCACTTGTAATCTTAATTCCCTTTGACTCTCCCTTTTTTTTAGGTTTTTTTGCCTCAGGCTTTTTTGGAGTAATTTTAGATTGAGAAGCCAATTTGGATTTTTGAGGTATTTTTTCCAGAGGGTCTTCTTTTTTCTCATCCTTATTAACCTTATAGAATGAATATGGCATTATTTTTCACCTTCAATTATATTTGCTATTTCTATAAACTTTTGCTCATTTTCAAGGAAAAATTCATGATTTTTCTCCTGTAATATTTCAGTATTTTTCTCGAAAAAATCCATGAGAAACTTAAGCTTATCAATATAATGGTTTTTTTGTTGTTCAAGTTTTACTCCATAAATCTTAGATCTCCCTTTTTTTCCCATCAATTTTATGGTTCCTTCATTTTTTAATCGATTTATAACGGTTCTAATTATAGGTTCGCTAATCTCTAATCTGTTATGTAATTCCTTAATTGTCTGAGCATTATTCTTAAGTTCATTTAATATCTCTTCTTTATGCGTCATTTTTTCTATGTTATGTTTATGTTATGTTTCAACTATTTTATAATAAAATAATAGTTGGAATGTTATATAAGTGTTATGCCAAATAATTAATAAAACTTGGAAAACAATCTTAGGAGTAGTCTAAGCCAACAATAATAAGTTTCTAAATAAAAAAGAAAGATCATAAATAGCATAACATTTATGTTATACTATAATGACTAATAAGGAAAAGATACTTGAACTGTTAAAAGAAAAGGATTTAACGATAGAAGACATGGCTAAAACATTGAAATTAACTGAAAATGAAATAAGGGTTTATATTAATAGACTAAAAGTTAAAAATAAGGTTAAATCAATAGGAAAGAGAGGAAGATATAAAATTTATTCGATTAAAGAAACTTTAACTCCAGAGAAAAAAACTAAGATCCAAGAACTCCTTTATGATTTGTCTTATTTATATAATCTCATGAGTAATAAAATGAAACTGAAAGAGGGAATAGATTTTTTACCCGAAGATATTAGCATATTAAAAAAAATTAAAAAAAAGATAGAGAAAGGGGACTTACTAAGAGATGAGACTTAGGGGGCATTTTTTCTTTTTATTAAACCGAGATCAAAAACTCTTAAAAAATATTAAAGATTTCCAAAATTTAGAAAAAAAAATTCTTTTACAGAAAAAGTATTATCTTTCACAAATTTTAAGATCTTTATTTTAAAATTTCATTTGTTCTTCTTTTGTTTTACTCTTTCATAACGTTGTTATGGAATAGCAAACTGAAACTCAGCTTTCACGAAGATCGGGATTGGTTTACGATTATCCCTTTTAATGAATGAAAACTAATAATAAAAAAAAGAATATTTTAAATTTTCTAACCAAATAAAAGAAATAATGCCTGTCCGAATGCATCAGAACTATGAGATATTCCAGGGCCGATGAGATTGGTAGTCTTTTCCATAATGAAACCAAAGAAAATACCCGTAAAAAAGGTGTATATTCCCCACCCCCACTCCAAAGTGAAAATTCCCTCAAAAGGACTGAAAGAATTAAAGATATGAGATATCCCGAAAAATGCTGCGGCAATTATGAGCCCCGATCCAAAGGATACTCCTAAAAGATTATAGGGGGTTCCTAATCCTTGGTTTATTCGGGATTGAAAATACCCTCGATAACGCAATTCTTCTCCAAATCCAGAAAAAACCACTTGAAACGTAATAATAGAAATAGATCTTCCAATGATTGCGGGATTCATCGTGAGCACAATTGCCAAAAGGATTGGAAAACTCAAAAGAATTGCCAAAAGGATTAAATTTGTTTTCGTTCTAGAGCCCATTTTTTCATCAGAATCCGTTTCTGAATCCGATTCTTGG
>WJLJ01000058.1 GCA_014728525.1 Candidatus Babelota bacterium
GAAAAATATTCTTTATTGCAGCATAAGTTACAAGAATTAGATTATCAAAAAAAAATTATAGAAACAAAAAATATTCTTTTAGGGCTTGGTTTTTCACCTGAGCAATTAAATAAAAAAGTGGATACGCTATCTGTTGGTTGGAAAATGCGTTTAGTTCTTGCAAAACTTTTACTACAAAAAGCTGATTTTTATCTTTTTGACGAACCAACAAATCATCTAGATTTAATAGCAAAAGATTGGTTTTTAGATTTTTTGAAAAATTCTAATTTTGGTTTTATGTTAGTTTGCCATGATAAATATTTTTTGGATCAACTTTGTGATCAAATTTATGAAGTGAGTCTTGGTAAACTGAATTTTTATAAAGGAAATTATTCTTCTTATATAGAGCAAAAAAAACATAACCAAGAACTTTTAGAAAAAAAATTTATAGAACAACAAAAATTTTTAAAAAAAGAACGTGCTTTAATTGATCGATTTAGAGCTTCTGCAACTAAGGCTAAAATGGTACAAAGCAGATTAAAAGCTTTAGATAAAATGGAGTTAGTAAAATTAGAGAAAAAACAAAAAATTGTTCGTATAAAATTTGATCAAATAAAAAGAAGCGGAAAAATTGTTTTAGATGTAAGAAATTTATCAAAGTCTTTTGATGATAAAAAAATTTTTGAAAATGTATCATTTAACATTCAACGGGGAGAAAAGGTTGCTATTGTTGCTCCTAATGGTAAAGGTAAATCTACTTTATTAAACATAATTATGGGTAAATTAAAGAAAGACAATGGTTCTTTTGAATTTGGTTATAATGTTGTACCTGCGTTTTTTGAGCAGGATCAAAATAAATCCTTAAATTTAAAAAATACCATATATGAAGAGATTGAAGCTGCATGTTCAACTACGGAACAAAGGCAGAAAATAAGAGGTCTTTTAGGAGCATTTCTTTTTTCAGGTGATGACATTGATAAAAAAATTAAAGTTTTAAGTGGAGGAGAAAAAAATAGAGTTGCGATGGTAAAAGTCTTACTGCAAAACGCAAATTTTCTTCTGCTCGATGAGCCTACTAATCACTTGGATATTGAATCAAAGGAGGTTTTATTATCGGTATTGCGTGATTATACGGGTACTGTTTTATTTGTTTCTCATGATCGAGATTTTTTAAATAATCTTGCAACGCATGTTATTGAACTTAAAGAAGATTCTGCATATAAATACAAAGGAAACTATGATTCTTTTTTGGCTCAAAAAAATGAACAAAAAAATAATTTAAATTCTAACGAAAATAAATCAGCTGCAAATATTAAAAAAAATAAAGTAGCAAAAAATAATAAATTAGATTATGAAAAAAGAAAAAAGATTAGAAATTTAGAGTCTAAAATAGAAAAATTGGAAAAAAAATTAGAAATTATTACAAAAAAATTTGAAAATTTAGAATACGGAACAAGCGAATATAATATTACTTATGATTCAATGAATAAAATAGAGGAAGAGCTAAATACAGCTTTAGCTCTTTGGGAAAATTTAAACATTGAATCTGATTAATAAAACATCACCATCTTGGACTATATAATCTTTACCTTCGGTTCTTATTTTTCCGGAATCTCGTAATTTGGCTTCATTACCGGCTTCAATTATATCTTTGTAGTTATAAACAAGTGCGCAGATAAAACCTCGTTCCATATCAGAATGAATTGTTCCTGCGGCCTTTTTGATTGTTATTCCTTTTTTAATACTCCAAGCATGTGCTTCTTTAGGTCCACAAGTGAAAAAAGTTATCATATTTAAATTTTTATAAGCACTTTTAATAATTTGATCAAGACCGCTGTTTTGAATTTCTAATGCATCTAACATTTCTTGTTTTTCTTGTTCTGAAAGTTGTGCAAGTTCAGCTTCTATTTTTGCAGAAACCGGAATAACCTTATTTTTTCCAAATTTTTCTACTAATTTTTTGTAATGTTCATTATTTAAATAATTTTTACTTTGTAAGTCGTCCTCAGAAATGTTTGCAATTATAATAAAATTTTTAGCACTTAAAAGATGTATTGTTCTTATTCCTTCTTGTTCATATTCATCTACTGTTTTTATAACAGCTTCAAGATTTCCTGAATTCAAATAATTTTTAATTTTTTTTATTAATTCTTGTTCTTTTTCAAGTTCTTTTATTTGTTGTGTTGTGTAATTTTTACTTTTAGCACCTTTCAAAAGAGCCGTGAGTTTTTCTTCTTTTTTTTCTATTGATTCTAAATCTTTTAACATTAATTCTGAAGATATAACTTCGAAATCATCTAACGGATTGATTTTATTATGAACATGTGTGATATCCTCATCCTCAAAACAACGCAAAACATGAATAATTAAGTCTACATTCATAATATTGGCTAAAAACTGATTACCAAGCCCTTCACCTTTTGAAGCACCTTTTACAAGTCCGGCTATATCAGAAAATTGAACAGTTGCAGGTATTAATTTTTGTGAACCGAATGTTTTGGCTAATTTTTCTAATCTTTCATCAGGAACATTTGTTATTGCTATATGCGGATCTACAGTGCAAAAAGGATAGTTTTCTGCTGGTATGGATGCTTTGGTTAAAGCATTAAATAAAGTTGATTTTCCTACATTGGGTAGCCCTACAAGGCCTGCCTGAATTGCCATTTTTACCTTTCTAATATCTATTATTAACTTTTTTATTATAGAAAAAAGATATTTTTTAGCAAAAAACATTTTGTTAAAGACCGGATTTTACGGCTATTTTTCTTTTGTTTATACTATTTTTAATAGAAAACGTTTAAATTTTAAAGTGTATTATGGTTAATTTTTATATTAAAACTTATGGTTGTCAGGCAAATGTTGCTGATTCTCAAGCTATTTCTAATTTTTTAGAAGAACTTAATTGCAAAGAGGTTAAGGGAGAGATTGGTGCAGATCTTATTTTGATTAATACTTGTGCTATAAGAGAAAAAGCGGAACAAAAAGTTTATTCTTATATTGGTGGACTTATAAAATTAAAAGAAAAAAATCCACATTTAAAAATTATTATTGTTGGATGCATTGCTACTTATAGAAAAAAAGAATTTTATTCTCGTTTTCCATCCATCAATTTTGTTTCCGGAGCAAAAGAAAATAAAAAAATATTACTTGATAAATTAATTGATTTAGTGGTTTCTTTGCAAACACGTAAGCAGATTTTTAGTTTAAATAATAATAAGAATGTATCCATTGGTAAATTTAGTTTAGAATTGGGCGGATTAAAAAAAGAGCAAAAACTTTTAAAACAATCATTTATAAACATAATGACAGGATGCAATAATTTTTGTAGTTATTGTATTGTTCCATTTACTCGCGGGAGAGAAATTAGTTATTCTTCTGAAAAAATTATAGAAAAAATAAAAATGGATGTTAATTTGGGTGCAAAAGAAATCACCCTACTAGGGCAAAATGTAAATTCTTATAAAGATCCGAAAAATAATTTGAATTTTGCACAGTTGTTAGAAAAAGTTGCAAATATTAAAGGTGATTTTTGGGTTCGCTTTATGAGTCCTCATCCCAAAGATATGACATTGGATGTAATTAAAATGATTGCAAAATATAAAGATAAACTTTGTCCCTTTATTCATCATCCGTTACAATCTGGTTCTAACAATATTTTAAAAGCGATGAAGCGAGAATATACTGTTGAAAAGTATTTGAAACAAATTGAATGGATTCATAAATTTTTACCAATGGCTACGATTTCTACAGATATAATTGTAGGATTTCCGGGAGAAACTGAAGATGATTTTAGAAAAACTATGGACGTTATTCAAGGTGTAAAATTTGATAATATTTTTTCTTTCATTTATTCTCCTCGAAAATATACAAAGGCTGCTTTATTAAAAGATAATTGTTCTTATGAAGAGAAACAAAAAAGATTGGATGTTTTGCAAAAACGTCAAGTTGTAATAGCCAGAAGCAAAAATGAAACTTATATTGGCAAAACTTTAAAATGTTTAGTTGAAAAACGTACAACAAATGGTAAACTTTTAGCACGATCTGCAGGTAATCATAGAATTTTATTTAATGGAAAAGATTCAATTATTGACACTTTTGTTAATATTAAAGTAAAATCTGCAGGTGCGGTAAATCTTACAGGATCTTTGAATTAGTTTTAGGCGGCATAGCCAAGTGGTTAAGGCGGCGGTCTGCAAAACCGCTATCCCCGGTTCGATTCCGGGTGCCGCCTCCATGATTTTACTTGTGGATTATAAAAAACATAAAAAACTATTTACTAAGTTTTAAAAATTGTACATAATATTAATTGTTTATTGGCTGCCGGGGTGGCGGAATTGGTAGACGCAAGGGACTTAAAATCCCTCGGGTATTCATACCTGTGCCGGTTCGAGTCCGGCCCTCGGCACCATATTTCATAACTAATAAGGGTCTCTTTTAGAAAAATAAGATTAAAATAAGTAGTTTTAGTTTTATTTTTCTTGACAAAATTTTTCTAGTACGTGAATATCAGATTTATATCGACCTGATGTTTATGTTGTTTGTGTGTTTGTGTTGATTAATGGATATATCTTCCCTAAATTTAGGAGATAATATATGAATAAAGCTGCTGTGATAGAGCAAATGGCAAAAGATACAAAATTGCCTAAAACAACTTGTAAAGATGCTTTAGAATCATTTATTAAAACTGTAGAAAAAGCTCTAAAGAAAAATAAATCAGTTGTTCTTACTGGTTTTGGAACATTTTCAACTATGAAAAGAAAAGCAAGAACAGGAATTAATCCTGCAACAGGAAGAAAAATGCAAATTCCTGCAAAAAAAGTTCCAAAATTTAAACCGGGTAAAAAATTAAAAAGCATTGTAAAGTAAAATCTATACTTTGCGAATTTTTTAAATAAACAGGAAATACTTAATTAGGTATTTCCTGTTTATTTTTTTCTTTAAATCGTAATATTTATTATAGTTATTTATTCTTTTTTTGGTTTATCTAGCTTTTTAAAGCGAGTTTTTGTTATTTTAAAATAAAATATTATTTTATTTTTTATTTATTAGTATTAATAAAGCCTTAAAAAATTTATGAGTTTATTTTAGGGAGGGAAGTATGGAACAAAATATACCAACAGAAACCACAGGTAAATTTGAAGCTTTTATTGAATGGTTAAAATCCTTATGGGATAAAGTAGATATAAAGCAATGGGCTGAAGATATTGGAGGTTCTTCTTCTGAGGCCGTTCAAGCAGCAATTTATTTTGGCTTGGGTTTTGCTTTTGGTTTTTTATTCAAAAAATACTTTAAATTTGTCTTTTTTTCATTACTTGTAGCTATAGTTTTAATTTTAGTTTTGCAATATAATCGGGTTTTAGATATCGATTGGAAAGCTTTAAATGTTCTTTTGGGTTTTGAACCTTCTGCGGATATCGGGGTGGTTTTAAATTCAATGTTTGATTGGATTAAACAAAATTTAATAATTTTTATTTCCTCAACGGTTGGCTTTTTAATAGGTTATAAATTAGGATAAATTTGTTGTGAGTGATGATAAAAATACAAATAATAATTCTATTTATAATCTCCTTTCTAAGGAAGAAAGATATAAAAAAGGAATTAACCAAGATTCTATAGTTGATTTGGTTGATTCCTTTTTGTTTAAGGCTATAAAATATGCAGCATCAGATATTCATTTAGAACAAACTCAAAATGATATGAGAATCAGATATAGAATAGATGGTATTTTATATGATCAAAAATCTATATCTAAAGATCAAGGTTTAGCGGTTATTTCAAGAATCAAAATCTTATCTTCTTTAGATATTGCAGAAAAAAGAATCCCCCAAGATGGTAAATTTCTTGTAAAAGTTAATAATTCATCAAAAAATCATTTAATTGATGTTAGAGTTTCAACTTTTCCATCAATTAATGGGGAGAAGATTGTTTTACGTATTTTGGATAAAGAACAAAATTGTATTGAATTAAATAAATTAGGAATGAGCAATAAAACTTTGCAAGATATCTATTCAATTATAGATAGACCACAAGGCTTTTTTTTAGTTACGGGGCCTACAGGTTCCGGAAAAACTACAACTCTTTATTCTATTTTATCTTACTTAAATAATACTGAAAAAAATATTATAACAATGGAAGATCCGGTGGAATATAATATCGAAGGTATTACTCAAAGTCAGATAAATGAAAAAGCCGGCTTTACATTTGCTAAAGGTCTACGTTCTATTTTGCGGCAAGATCCGGATATTGTGATGGTAGGCGAAATAAGAGATAAATTAACAGCGCAAACTGCTATAGAGGCTGCTTTAACAGGACATTTAGTTTTATCTACTCTTCATACAAACGATTCTATAGGAGCTGTCTCCAGATTAATTGAAATGGGTGTAGAGCCTTTTTTAATAAATTCTTCTTTATCCGGAGTATTGGCTCAAAGATTAGTAAGAAAACTTTGTTCTGAATGTAAGCAAGAAGATTTAATAACATTACAAGAGAAAGAGCATTTAAAAAATAAGGGATTTGATACAGATAAATTTAATTTAGAAAAAATATATCGTCCTTATGGGTGTAATAAATGTTTTGATTTAGGTTATAAATCAAGAACGGGTATTTTTGAATTATTAAAAATAGATGATGAATTAAGAGATTTAATAATAAAAAAAAGTTCTGCACAAAAAATAAAAGAATATGCCATTAAAAATAACTTAAACTTTATTATTAATGATGGCATAGAAAAAATAGATCAAGGTATTATTTCTTTTGAAGAATTATTTAAATCTATAAATTTATAATTGATTTAAGTTTAATTTAATCCCTTTTAAATTTTGAAATAACTTTTTCAATTTGTCTTTGTAACCAAGAAGGTTTTTTTAATTCTTCATTAAAATTTAAAGATGGAAAATTAATTTTCCACCATGTTTTTTTTTGCTTACTGACTTTTTGTGTATAAAAATCAGTTTTGTTTTTTACGTCATTAGTATTGTTATTGTCTTTTTTAAGATTTTTTTGCTCTGCTTTTTTTTTCGTTTTTTGTTTTTTGTTTTTTAAATCAAAATTTGGAATAAAATAGAAGCGGGGTTTGTTTTCTTCATCTTCTTTGTTTAATTCTTCAAGAATTTCTAAATCGGATTCAGAATCAAGATCTTCTGACTTAAATGAATTTAAATGAGTGTTTTTTTCATTGATATATTTTTCATCTGTTTCATCAATTTCTGTAAAACTATTATCATAATCTTCAAATTCGGATGAAGATATTTCAGAATTATATTCATGATCTAAATCTGGCTCTTCTGAATCTGAATAGTTATAGTTTTCTTCTGTTTCTGAAGAACTTTCTATAATAATTTTATTATTTTTATTTTCTTTGTCTGTTCTTTTTAATTTATTTGTTTCTAATAAATCTTTTATCTCATCCAACTCAAAGCCTGAATCTGTTTCATAGTCGGAAGATTCTGAAATAGATTCGGGCTCATATTCAAAATCTTCAGAACTTTCGTATTCAGATTCTTCATTATCTGAATTAGATTTGTATCCAGAATTTTTTAAGTCGATTTCGTTATCGGAATCTTTTGATGGTTCTAAAATAGATTCTGATTTTTTGTCATTAGTATCGGTTTCTTTTTTAAACGTAGATTTTGAAGTTTCTGTTGGTTTATCAGATTTTTTAATTACCGGAAATATTAATTTGTATTTTTTCGAGTTTCCTTTTTTATTTTTTATAGGTTTTTCTTCTTTTAATTCATTAGGCTTAATTTTTGTTTTAACATTAGGTTTTGTAGTTTTTGCAACTGATTTTTTTTCAGGTTTATTAGTTTTAGGTTGCTTTTTTATATTTGGATTCGTATTTTTTTCAGGTTGGTTTTGGGTTTTAATTTTTATTGAGTTTACAATTTTACTCGATGTTTTTTTATGATCTTTATAAAATTTTATTCCCGCAATACTTGCGCCTGCAATTAACACCCAAATTGATCCATTTATTATTTTTTTTATAAAAGTTTTTGAGGGTATAGAGTTATTTTTTTTAGCAAGCATTGATTCTATCGAATCAATCAGAAGATCCATCTTTTTTAAATGTTTTTCTTTATTTTTGTCATTATTATTTTGGGAATATTTTTCTATTTCTAGTTTTATATTATCTATTTTTTCTTTGATTCCTTTTAGAGATCCTTTTGTTTCTAATTGTTGAATTTCTATAAATAACTTTTCTAAATCCGTAAGAATTTTTATTATTCTTTTTTTCTTATCGGATATTGATTTAAAAATTTCTTTAGAGACTCTTTTAATA
>WJLJ01000059.1 GCA_014728525.1 Candidatus Babelota bacterium
AAGGGTAAGGCGGTTGCTGAGCCTGTCGAAGTATAGCCGAAGCCTGAAACATCATCGGGTCAGAAGCCTGGGAAGGCGAATAGGGTCAGGAGACAAATCATTGTCGGACGCTTCGTTTAACACCTTTTAAATGCGAATTTGCTGAGTTCAGAATTTTGGAGGTAGTTTTCGAAAAAAAAATAACTAATTTGAAGGTTCTGTTTTTTTTGTAAAATGGTATTGTTTAATTCCGCAACTTAAATATAATGTAAATGCGTTGTGGATGTTAATTTTCATTATTGAAATGCGTGCTTCAAAAAAAACGAAAAAACCGTTCATAAAGACCTGTCTGATTAATAATCATGTATAAATGGTTGCATATAACTTTGCCACTGTATTACTATTACTTTATCCATGCTGGTAAATCGATATCCATATTCATAACAAAAACGGTAAGTATTTTTGTTTTCGGCTTTATACAGATGGGTAATAAACCTAAAATCGTATCCCATGGCAACAAGGATTTCTTTTCTCACAGTTGCTTTACCTACCAGGCAAATTTGTTTTAAAATGGTACGGTTTTTACGCAGAATACTGTTGGTTTTCCTTATTTTTTGTTCCGTTTGCTTTTGTATTTTATTATTAAAAGTATTTCTGCAATAAGCATCACAAAACTTTTTATCACTCCTTCCTGTAATTTCCTGACCACATTGCAGACATTTTTCTTTATTAGAATTAGTCATAATTATCCATTTTATTAAATACTTATAATCGAAAATAATTATTTAATAAATCGAAAACAAAAAATTAAAGTTTTAATTAGACAATCAATATTACTATCGCAAAACAAAATCTTAAATATTACTCAATTATGGCAAATTGTATTAATAAGCTTTCACATAAATCCATTGCTTTCCCCGATTTAAATCTGCCTGAGAATACAGGAAAAAAGGAAGATGAAAAAGAAATACCTGTTAACAAAGAGCCTGTTAAAAATAAGGAGAGAGTAGTTTTTAAGCCAAAAAATAAAAAACATGCAACAATAATTGTTGATAAGGTAAATAAGAAATTATATATCAAAACCAGCAATGATGCAGATATTATCAAAGCAATTTCAGAGCTTGAAAACAGCTTTTGGATTAATCCAAAGCAAATGTGGATTTTACCAGGAAATAATTCAACATTTTTAGAAATAAAGCATTTGCTTTTTAAAAATTGTTACAAATATACAATTGATTTTATAAAACCTGCAGAAGAAAGGGAACCTCATCCGGTGGTACGCAAATATATTAAAACATTGAAAATGAAGAATTACAGCAATTATACAATTAAAGCTTATACACCATGGTTCAGGTTGTTTGTGAATAATTTTTTTACAAGAGACATTGAAAAACTTGCATTTCACGAAATACAAAGCTTCATCAAATACCAGGTAAATAATCAGTTACTTAGCGATACTCAAACGCTGCATTTAATAAATAGTATTAAATTTTACTATGAAAAAATTCTTGGATATAAAAAACTGGTTTTTCATGTTAACAACTGCAACAAAATTGCGAATAGGGAAATAACTATTCCTTTTGATATTATCAAAAAAGATTTAAAAGCAATTATGAATCCCTGTGAGAAACTTTTGCTGGTTTTTAAATTTTGTATTGGATATTCAGAGCAGCAAATATCTGAAATTACAATGCCTGAGGTTAAAAGAATATTGCAACAACTTGTTTTTACAAAGCAGCCTGAATTAAAGAAAGCAACAAAGAGCCTGATTAAAGAAGTTTACTTTATAATTATGCCAAAACATTATTTATTCGAAAACAGACACCAACAAAAGATTGCTGCTAAAATTATTGAGGAAAGAATAAAACAGACATTGCAAAAAGCTAAAGCAGGTATTATATATAAGTGTATTTTTGAAGATGTGCTATCGCAAAGTAAATATGCAGAAAGAACCCGTAAAAATTATGTTTCTATGTTGATGACTTTCGTTAGCAGAACCGGTTTTATACATCCTGAACGTGTTACCAATGAAAATATTGAAGACTTTTTATGGAGTCTGAGAAAAGACAATAAATATTGTAGCAGCACTATAAACCAATATATAAATGTTTTAAAATTTTATTATTGTGATTTTTTAAAAAGAGATATTCCACACCAGTTTTTTCTCAGGCCCAAAAAAGCAAAAAAACTTCCGGTAATTCTTAGTTTACAAGAAATAAAAACTATTTTGAATAAAGTAGAAAACTTAAAACACAGATGTATGCTTGCCCTAATTTATTCAGGAGGGATAAGAAAAGCTGAAGCGCTGGATATAAAATTAAAAGATTTTGATTTTGAACGTAAACTCTTTAGGGTTGATGATGGTAAAGGAAGTAAAGACAGAGATACCATATTTTCAGAAACATTAAAAAAGATACTGGATGAATATATTCAAAAATACAAGCCCAAAGACTTCCTTTTTGAGGGAGCCACAGGTGGGCGATATAGTGAATCAAGTATACATAAAGTAATGAAAAATGCCATAAAAAAAGCTAACCTCAGTAAAAAAGTGAGTTTACATAATTTGCGCCATAGTTTTGCTACCCATTTACTCGAATCAGGAACAGACATACGCGTAATACAAAAACTGCTAGGACATAATAGCATTAAGACTACAAGTATATACGCTCATGTAGCCAATAAAGAAATTTCAAAAATCATAAGTCCGCTGGATACTATTTAGCAGGGAAAAAAAATAAGTAATAATAATGATAACAAAAATAATTGGCAGTAAAAGCACCCGGGAAAATAAAGAAGCTAAAATTGGTACAATTTTAAACTTTGATGTATATTTGAAATTATTAACCGGGGAAAAGAAAAAAATGAAAATGTTATTTAATAAAGAATTGATTTATAAAGGATTGACATTTCATAACATTAAAGACAAAAGTGTAATTATGTAACAGAGTTACATAAATATATACGTTAGGGCTAAATTTGGGTGACGTGATTCATTAATTGAAAAACAGATTTTTCCACTGAGGTGTTTAAAATAAATTCTTCAATATTATGAATTTTGGTAAAGTTAAATTGCATGATATAAAATGATTAATTTGATTTGGCACATTTCTGAGAAATATTTGATTTCAAATCCAAAACTCAAGAATTCCTCTGAAAGTGCATAATATCAGCACATTCAATGTAAGTCATAAGTTACCATATCACTATTAAACAGATTTATATAATTATTAGAATAATCGAACAAACATTTTGATTAGAGTATCTAATTAGGTACATTTGTGTTAAAAATATATGCCAAGAATTGATAGTTTTAATGGAATAAATATTCA
>WJLJ01000060.1 GCA_014728525.1 Candidatus Babelota bacterium
ATTAAAAAATTAATAAATAATCAAAAAAAAGATGAATACTTTTTCAAAATATCCGGTCGTTTAAAAAACACATAAAACACCCCTCTGGCTCTTGCTTTATACATTTTTTTCTGTTAAATTCTTTATTCAAATGGTCATTTTTTGAAATTAATAACCATTTAACTGTTTTAGTTACACATGTTTAACCCTTTAACCGCAAAAGCCAATTTTTAAAGTAAAAACTTCTCAAAAAGAGCTTTAAAAGAGCTTTTGTGCTTTTTTTAAGGATATATTAAATGCAAAACAAATCTGACAAAATCTCTATTTCTCCATTGCTTAATACTGAGCTATTAGAAGAAGAATTCAAACTTACTCAAGAAGAACAAGAAACTCTTTCCAATCTCTTTACAGATACTTTGCAAAACTTCGAAGTAGGTAAAATAATAAAAGGAAAAGTCGTCAGTAAAGAAAATAACGGCGTTATTGTAAGTATAGACTATAAATCCGATGGATTTATTCCTAATTATGAATTTTCTGATATAGAACTAAAAAAATTAAATGAAGGCGACGAAATAGAAGTAATTTTAGATCGAGTTGAAGATGAATATGGAAATGTAGTTCTTTCATATCAAAAAGCAAAAGCTATACGTGCATGGGAAAAAATCGCTAAATTGGCAGAAAATGATGAGCCTGTATCCGGTGTTGTTACACATAAGGTTAAAGGTGGTCTTAGCGTTGATATTGGAATCCCGGCTTTCTTGCCAGGCTCACAAGTTGATACCCAAAGAATTACTAATTTTGATCAATTTGTAGGTCAAGAAGTAACAGGTAAAATTTTAAAAGTTAATAAAAAACGAGGCAATGTAATAATTTCTCGTCGTAAATATCTTGAAGAACAAAGAGTTGAAGACAAGAAAAAAGCTCTAGAAACTCTTGAAGAAGGTCAAATAATTCAAGGTATTGTAAAAAATATTACCAGCTATGGTGTATTTGTTGATGTAGGCGGAATTGATGGCTTATTACACATAACAGATATGTCTTGGGGAAGAATTGCACATCCAAGTGAAATGGTAAATATTGGCGACGAAATTACAGTAAAAGTTCTATCCTTTGATAAAGAACATGAAAAAATCTCTCTTGGAATCAAACAATTATCACCAAATCCATGGGAAAAAATTGATGAAAAATATCCTGTAGGAAAAACTATTAAAGGCAGAATTTCAAGTATCACCGATTATGGTTTATTTGTAGAAATAGAAAAAGGAGTTGAAGGCCTTGTTCATATTTCTGAAATCTCATGGACAGAAAGAATCTCTAATCTTTCAAAACACTACAACGTAGATGATCAAGTTGAAGTCAAAGTTGTGGCATTAGATAAAGATAACAGAAGAATGTCTCTAAGTATCAAGCAATTAAGCGAAGATCCATGGAAAGAAGTCGCAAATAAATTTAAAGTTGGCGATAAAATAAAAGGTAAAATAACAAATATCACTGATTTTGGAATTTTTGTACAATTGTTAGAAGGTGTTGACGGACTTGTTCATATATCAGATATCTCTTGGACAAATCACTTAACTCATCCTAATGAGAAATATAAAAAAGGTGATGAAGTAGAAGCTATAATATTAGGAATTGATATTGACAACAAGAAGGTTTCTCTAGGTATAAAACAATTAGATAAAGATCCATGGGAAAACATCGAAAAAAAATATCCTGTAGGAAGTGAAATAGAAGGTACTGTTTCCAAAATCACAAACTTTGGTGCTTTTATAAGATTAGATTCGGGAATAGAAGGTCTAATCCACATATCCGAAGTTTCTGATGATGATGTAGAAAAAATCGAAGATATTTTAAAAGTAGGTGACAAGAAAAAATTCAAGGTAATAAAGGTCAACGAAGAAGAACGTAAACTTGGATTAAGTTTAAGAACCTCAAACAAACCAAAAGAAAATAAAAATAAAAAAGAATTCAAAAATCCTAAAAAAGAAACTCGTAAGATGGAAAATGAATTCTCTTCTAAACAAAAGGAAAGACCTAAATCTGTATTACAACAAGCATTAGAAGCACATTTAAATAAAAATAAAAAATAAAATATTATTTTTATTAAAAAAAGAAAAAGAATGAGCTCATTCTTTTTCTTTTTTTTTTATTAAAAAGGAATAAAAATGGAAAAAACATTAGCAATCATAAAACCTGATGCTGTAAAAGCTAAAAATTCCGGGAAAATTATAGATAGAATTGAACAAGAAGGCTTTGAGATTTTAGGCATGAAAAAAATACACTTAACAAAAGAACAAGCTGAAAAATTCTATGCCATACATAAAGAAAGACCTTTTTTTGAAAGTCTTGTAGAATTTATGACATCGGGTCATGTAATTGTAATGGCTTTACAAAAAGATAATGCCATTAAAGCTTGGAGGGATTTAATGGGAGCTACAGATCCAAATGAAGCAAAAGAAAATACATTAAGAAAACTTTATGGTTCAAATAAAGGTGAAAATGCAACTCACGGATCAGATGCCCTTGAAACAGCAGCAACTGAAGTAAAATTCTTTTTTCCAGAATTAGCATAAAATATCTTATAA
>WJLJ01000061.1 GCA_014728525.1 Candidatus Babelota bacterium
ATTCTAAAGCCTGCAATAAAGGAACACCGGACTTTAATAAAACTGAAAGTTGTTTTGTAAAAGCTATTTTAGTTTTTACATCTACCTTACGCTCAAAAATAGACATAATATTAAATTTTGCAGATTCTGTGCCGACTTCTTCTATTTTTACAGGCATTAAACCCTGACCCTGCAAAATCTTCTTGGCAGATTCGGTTGAAGAAGCATCAATAGTACCAGAAACCTTTTTTCCATTTCTATTAAATGAATCATACCGATAAAAAGGCATATAAAAACTCCAAATTAATTCTTTTACTTGAAAAAAATATTTTTATAATGTTAATCTTGCCTAAGTTTAATATTTCACGGATAACTTTTTAAAGTTATCAGAAAGGAGGAATAAATGGAAACAAAAAACTGGTTAACTTTAATAATATGCTCGGCAATAACATTTTTTCATTTTTCTTCTGTAGTTTGTAACACAGAAGAAAGTATATCTTATAATCCGGAAATCGAAGAATATTTCAATAAAACACCTTCGCAAATAAGTTCTGTAAGTATTAGATATTATTTAATTAATCAAGATCAAACTTACAAAAACTTTAATACGGTAAACGAACAATTATCTAAAACTAACATATTTAAAGGTGCTTTATCAAAATATATAAAAGAAATATATAATAATAAATATTATTCAAATTTTTTATCACAAAACGGATCTCATATAGTAGAATTTTTAGAATTAAGTGATGAATTAAATTTAGATATAAACCCTTTATATACTTGCTTGAGGCTTTTTTATAACAAAATAAAATCTTGTGAACTAATAGACGACACAGTTATACTTCAAATATTAAATCCTTTACCTATATTTGTAGAAAAATATTTTGTAGAAAAACAAAATGAAGAATATAATTTAAAATTTCTTAAAAAAAGTATAGAAAAAACAATCGTATCAAAATTTACGGATCACATATCAGAATTTCAGGAAGAACCAAATATATTTATATCAAAACTATCAAACGATATAAGTAAAATAGCCAAAAAAGAACTTTTTAGAGTTAAAGAAGAAAAAGAAGAAAAAGAAATGCAAACAAGACTAAGAAATCTTATTATAAGATTCTTGGAAATAATACTTTCTAAAGCTATATGGGATATGCAAAGCTACCAAGGAATTTGGGAATCTGTTCTTTCTATAGCAAATAATATAATACGTTTGGCTGATTATAAAATTTTAGATCATATGGATGACCTCGATGATTTATTATGGTCTCTTACACATAGATTTTGTTATTTTTTAAATCTTGCAGGATCTTATCTTCCTATAGAATTTTTTGAAGAAATTGAAAATGATATAGCAAATGAAACAGCTTTCTTTTTAGAAATAGAGGAACAAGACGATCATATAAAAACTAAAAAGGAAGTTATTTTAGATGCATTAATTAAAGCAAAAGTAAAAGCTATAGCATTTTATGAAAGAGGAATAGTTTCTGATCAAATTATATAATAAAATAATAAAAAGGCTCAATTTTTTTGGGTCTTTTTTTATCTTAATCTTGTTAGTAATGCCAACGCTATAATTAAACTGTAAATAGCAGAAGATTCTATAAAAGCTTGTGCCAAAATATTAGATCTAAATAGCACAGAATAATTATCCGGATTTAATGCAATTTGCTTTGCAGATTTTGAGCCGACAAAGCCTGCAGCCGTAGAAGTTCCAAAGGTTCCTAAACCTATTGCTAAAGCTGAAACACAAAAAGATATAACGGAAGTCACCGGCGAAACTTCAGAAATATTAAAGAAAATAATTAAAATTGCCATTAATAAAGAAAAAATAAGAGGTGTTTGAATAACTGCACCATTTATAATAGAAAATGGTAATAATTTATTATAAGCAGATCTATTTAATCCGGCCGCATTACAAGAAGAATTTGCAAAAATACCTTGACCGACACAAGGACCAATTGATCCAAGAGCCAAACAAATAGTTGATGCTAAAAATTTTATCCCCGAATAAATGGTCATAGTATCAGAAAACTGAGCTTTTATAATTAAGCCAATAACAAATGAAAAAACAACAGGAGCCTCCATTAGAGATTGTGTTACCAACATTAAAGTTAAAATTTTTTGTGCAAAAATAGGTTGTCTGGAAATTGATGTAGCAGAAGACTTTACAGCATAACTTGATGCAATACTAATAGCTGTTGCGGCAAAACCTATCATAATAGCTATTCCTATTTCTGCTATAGCACTTCCCCAAGTTATTGCTTGAGTGTCTCCAAATAACATCATAAGAGTAATAACTAATGCTAAAATAACACCGCTCTCTATAAAAGCTAAACCTATAACCATAGATCTAAAAACTTGGTCATTCCCCTGTTCTTGGCGAGCAAGTGCACCAACCGTACTAAAAGCTCCTAGTCCTTGGCCTATTCCGGAACCAATTGAACCCAAAGCTATAGCTAAACCTACTGCTAAATAATGTAAAAAATCCGGAGTTATCATTTAAACAACCTCCTTGTTATTATCTCTATCTTTATTTAAATCTTTTTCATCTTGAATGGCAACGGCTAAATAAGTAATAGTAAGCATTGTCAAAACAAAAGATTGAACAAAACCTTCAAATATACCAAAGAACATTTGAGCCCCAGCTAAAAAAAATACCGCAACCAACAATGTTTTAAACATATAATCCAATATTTTATATTTTTTAAGATTAATTATTTTATTAATCACAAAATATAAAAATAAGGTTACAAGAGAAAAAATCATAAAAAAAACTTTATAATTACTTAATGCATTAATTGCTATTAAAAATATAATCGATCCTCCAAGGATGTTTCCAAATAACCTAAAAGACATAGAAGCAACTTTTGCTAATTCTCCAATTATATTCAAGGGTAATAAAATAAAAATAGGCTCGGTAAATTCTTTTAAATAATCGACAAAACCGGAAACCTTAATTTTTTGATATTGCACATATAAAAAGCTTAATGTCCCCAACGCAAAAGCCGTATTCAAATCTTTTGTAGTTTCATCCATAAAAGGCAAAAGGCCAACCAAGCAACCGAATAAAGTAAAAAAGAAAATAGTAGAAACAAAAGCAAAATATTTATATTTAAAACTGGATCCAAAAGATTCTTTACATAAATTATTAAAAAAGCTTACCGATTCTTCAAAAATTAACGCAACAGGATTTAAATCTTTTTTTAAAAATAACCTTGCCAAAAGAACCAAACCAAAAAGTAATCCCATGGCAATCCAAGTATAATACATAGTTTCTATATTTATATGCCAAAACTTATGCACCAAACCCCAATTTTCAAAAGGCTTAATAACTTTTTCATCAAAAATAGCAATATCCATTATTTTCACCTATTCTTACTTAAACTAATTAATATTATTACCCAAAAAAATAATAAAAATGAAATGGATAAAATTAATAAATTTAGTTTAAATTTAACAGCAAACAAAATAAAAACACAGCTCAACAATATAAAAGTTAGAATAGAAAAAAAAGAAAATCTAAAAACTTGAGCTTTTTTATGCTTTTTATGGTCGTGGTTAACATTATAAAAAAATATTCTTTTTAATTTTCCTATAAAAAAACCGCCATAAAACAAACCTAAAAAACTTCCCACTATAAAAGAAGTAATAAAAATAAAAATATTCATAAATATAAAAAAACCGAAATATTTTATAAAAAACTAAGAATTGTTGCTTTTATTTTAAAATAGACTTTATGATAAAATTTGTAAAAATAAAAATAAAAAGGAGAATTATCATGAAAAAAATTTTTTTAATTTCTTTTTTTATCCTATTATTTTCGGGTTGTTGCTCAAAATGTGATGCTTTTACACTTACAGTTCAAGCTGACCCGTCATTAAATTTACCGGTATTAACAAGAGTCGAAATTGATGGAATACCTAGAACTATAGGTACTAATAATTTTCAAGACATTTCAAAAAAACCATTTGAAACAACTTTATTAGAAAAAAGTGATGTTGAAATCACTGCAAAAATTGGAACTTTAGATATTACAAAAAAATTTGTAGTAGAAAGTGCAAAAATACTAAACATCAAAAAAGATAATGGTAATCTAAAAATTGAATAAAACACATTAATTAGTTTTTTATTCAATAATCAATCATAAAAAAGCACCTTTTTAGCTAAAAAGGTGCTTTTTATTTTAATATTTAATTACTATATTGATTAAAAAAAAGCGATTTTGTTATCCTAAATCTAGATCAAGAATATTTTTATAAAATTATCGGGGGGATAATAATGAAGAAAATTTTAACAATCTTATTACTGTTAACTTGTATTCCATCCTTATTTGGAATAAATATAACACTAATAAATGATACTAATCAACCATGGAAAGCAAAAGCTGAATCCGGAGGCAGATATCTTACAAGATATAGAAGAATGCGCGGAAAAGGAAGGAAATGTGTATTTCGTAATATGCCAAATCAATGCACCTTTCAAATAGTATCTCAAAGACGTATAGGTAAAGGAACTGCAAGATCCGGTAAAATGATTGTATTGAGAAAAGACATAAATTCAGGAAGAAATCTAATTTTACGTATAAAAACATGTAAAACAAATGATCCAAATTGCCAAAAAATTGTTTCTGTAAAAGAAGAAAGCGAAGAAGAACCGGGAAGAAGAGGTATGCATTACTACGTAGAATGATATAAAAAATTATCAAGTAAAAAGGGATGCAAAAGCATCCCTTTTTTATTTTCTTTTATTTTTATTTTTCCCTAACAACATTATTTCTTTTAAAACCGTATCCGGATTTAAAGAAATAGAATCTATTCCGCATTTTACCAAAAATTCAGAGATCTCCGGATAATCAGAAGGAGCTTGGCCGCAAATTCCAATTTTTTTATTATTATTTTTTGCACCTTCTATTGCAAGTTCCATCATTTTTTTTACTGCAGCATTACGTTCATCAAAAATATGGGATATCAATTCCGAATCCCTATCTACTGCTAAAGTTGTTTGAGTAAGATCATTCGAACCTATAGAAAATCCATCAAAAACTCTACTGAATTCATCAATTAATATAACATTAGAAGGAATTTCACACATCATATAAATTTCAAGATCATCTTTACCTTGCTCAAGTCCGTATTTTTTCATTTCTGCTATAACTTGTTTTGCTTCTTCAACGGTTCTTACAAAAGGAATCATGAGTTTTACGTTAAAAAGCCCCATCTCTTCTCTTATTTTTTTCATAGCAAGACACTCAAGTTTAAAAGCAGGAGCATAACTTGAACTGTAATATCTAGAAGCTCCTCTAAATCCGAGCATAGGATTTTCTTCTTCAGGTTCAAAATATTTTCCTGCAATAAGTTGCCTGTATTCATTACTCTTAAAATCGGATAAACGTATAATTACAGGTCTAGGATAAAATGCTGCAGCTATTGTTCCCGCTTCTTGAGCAAGTTTATCTACAAAAAACTGTTTTTTGTTTTTATAACCGAAAGTTAAATCTTCAATTTTTTGTTTATCTTTTTTTAATTCTACTTTTTTGGGATCAACCAAAGCCAAAGGATGAATTTGAATAGAGGTATTGATAATAAATTCTAATCTTGCAAGGCCTACACCATCAGCAGGCAGCTTTGCAAAATTAAAGGCTTCATCCGGATTGCCAACATTCATCATTATTTCTGTTTTTAACTTCGGTATCTTTTTTATCTCAATCTCTTTTACTTCAAATGGAACTTTGCCTGAATAAATTATACCAACTTCTCCACTACTGCAATCAATGGTAACTGTTTGGCCTGTTTTTAACTCTTTTGTTGCCCCACTAGCTCCGACAATTGCAGGAATACCCAGTTCTCTGCTTACAATTGCAGCATGACAAGTTCTTCCTCCTCTATTAGTAACAATTCCTGCTGCAAGTTTCATAATAGGTTCCCAATCCGGATCGGTCATATCCGTTACAAGTATTTCTCCCTTTTTAACTTCATGCATTTTTTTTGCGGAAGGAACAACTCTTACTTTACCTGTTGCAATTTTTCTCCCAACACTTTTACCTTTTATTAAAATTTTATTTTCTTTGCTGACTTTTCCTAAAACATATTCTTCCAGAATATTTTGATCCTGTATCAAAGAATGAACTGTTTCCGGGCGTGCTTGAAGTATATAAATTTTACCGTCGGTTCCGTCTTTTCCCCATTCTATATCCATTGGAGACCATTTGCCTTTTAAATCAGTATAATGTTTTTCTATAAGCAAGCACTGTTTAGCTAAATGTAAAATTTCTTTATCATTTAAAGAAAATAATTTTTGGTCTTTCTTATTTACAGCAACCTCTTCTGTGGATTTTTTCTTTGATTTTGAATAAATTAACTTTATTTTTTTAGAACCTAAACGTTTCTTTAAAATTGGTTTAAAACCTTCTTCTAAAGTCGTTTTATGAACAAAAAACTCATCCGGATTAACACTTCCTTTTACAACACTTTCTCCTAAACCATAAGAAGAATTAATGAAAATTACATCTTTAAAACCTGATTCCGTATCTAAAGTAAAAGCAACACCCGCACAAGCCTTATCTGAACGAACCATTTTTTGAACGCCTGTAGAAAGAGCAACATCCATATGATCAAAACCATGATCCATTCGATAAGAAATTGCTCTATCGGTAAAAAGAGAAGCAAAAGAATTTTTACAACTTTTTAATAAAGCCTTTTCTCCGCTAACATTTAAATATGTTTCTTGCTGACCGGCAAAAGAAGCCTCCGGTAAATCCTCCGCCGTTGCCGAAGACCTTACCGCAACATCACAATTTTTACCATATTTTTTCTGCATTTTTTTATAAGCATCAATAATTTCATTTTCAAGATCTTTTGGTAACGTAGCTTTACTTATCAAGTCTCTTATTTTTTTACCAATAGAGGCGAATTCTTGTAAGTTATTTTTATCTATTTTTTGTAAAAGTTTTTTTATTTTTTTTTCTAGATTGTTTTCACGTAAATGATACCTATAACCTTCAGCGATTACAACAAAACCGCCGGGAATTAATATTCCTTTAGATTTTAATTGTTGTATCATCTCCCCTAAAGATGCATTTTTACCTCCAACCAAAGGAATATCTTTAATACCAAGCTCTTCAAATTTTTTTATAAATTTCATAGCAATTTGACTCCGTTTTTTATTATCTTTATTAAAATTAAAAAAAAATAACCAAGGTGATAAACTAAAAATTAAAAAAAGAGGATAAAAAAATGGTAACTCAATCAATAACTTTCATTTTATATGATGGAATAAAGAATTCCATTTTTGTAAGTCAAGTATTACAACCTATACTTAATTTATTAAAAGAAAACAATAATCTTGAAATTATATTGTTA
>WJLJ01000001.1 GCA_014728525.1 Candidatus Babelota bacterium
AAGAGCTAAAAACCATAAAGCCTGATGTAATAATTCATCAAAGTAAGATAGTTTCAGTTTTGCCAAATGTTTTTGAAAATTTAAAAATAGAGAAAAGAAAAGATAATTTTTATATAAGTAATGCTTGGTTTTATGAAGAATCATGTTCTGCCGGTGGTTTAACTGAATATTTTATGCCAAATGGAAAAACAGAATTACTTGTTCAAGGGCAGGGGGTAGCAAGTTTGGGAACTACCGATATTTATGCTGAATGGTTAGGTATTCCTTCTTCTGGTTCGGATATGGGTATCAATGATAGTCATACTTTTAGTTCAAAATTCTCTATTTCTCCGGAAATAGAACGTTGGGGTACAAACTTATTTATATATAAAAAATTAAAAAAGCATTTTTGGTTTTCTATTTTGATTCCTTTTGAGAACATTTCAACTAATGCAAATTTAAAAGAATATGATATTACAGGTGCAAGGCCGGAGGGTTTGGCTCCATCAAATGATATTCTTTTTTATGAAGAACCTTTAAATGTTTCTCAGGCACTATCACATCCTTTGATGAAATATGGTCGTATTGATAATAAAAAACACCAAAAAGCGGGTCTTTCAGATATAAATTTAAGATTAGGAGTGAGTAAGAAATTTCAAAATAGGATTTTGTTTGATTTTTATACTCAAGGTGTAATTCCTACAGCAGATAAACCAAATGCTGAATATTTATTTGAACCTATTCTTGGAAATGGACATCACTTTGGAATTGGTTGTGGTTTTAAATTTAGTGCAAATAAAGATAATTTAACCTTTTTGAGTAGTTTTGATTATTTATATCTTTTTGAAGGTACAGAAAAACGTTCTTTTGATCTTAATAATAGACCTTGGAGTAGATACATGGCAGCTACATTGAATTTACCTCGTTCAAGACCGGAACGTTTGATTAATTATTTGACCCAAGATCTTATTATAAGACCACGTTCAAATTTTAATGCTTTGTTTGCTTTTGATTATGGTATAGATAAATTTCATTTTGAAATAGGAACTAATATTCAATGTAAATCAAGTGAAAAAGTCCTTTTAAAAGATGGTTGGAATGAATCTGTTGCAATTACGTATTATCAGGATGAGAATGCAGATAGTTTATTTACAGGACCGACATGGAATTCATCATATTCAAGCGCATCTATAGATAAACCTATGATTACAGATGTTGGAGCAGATTCTTATTATACTACTATTTCTGTTAATGATTTAAATTTAGATTCTGCAAGAAGTTTAAATTCTTTATCTGTAAATCCATATTTTAATATGGGATATGATGGAAAATTTTTAAATAGTGTTTTTAATTTAAGTTCAGGTTTTTTTTATAAAATGAATTCTAACAATAAATCTTTGGGAAACTTTGGCTTTTGGCTGAATTGTACAATAAGCTTATAAAAAAAGGATTATTTATGTTTTTTAAGGAAAAATTAGTTTTAAAGTTATTTTTATTTTCAGTATTTTGTTTTTTAAATTTGTTATCAGAAAACGTTATTTTAAAAGATGGATCAACAACTTATTCTGTTGACTCTAAATATATAGTTCAAACTACAAAAGAAGTTAATAAGCTAATTAATGATCTAAAAAAAGTTGATATATCTGCTATTAAAAATATTCGTGGTTTAAATACAAAATATCCAACATTAGAGTCTCTTCGTCGCAAAATACCTGGATTTAAAAATATCAGAAAGTTTGAATTATTGCTTTCCCATTGCCAAAAACTTGTTAATTTAAGAAAAGATATAAAAAAACGAGCAGATGAATATATATCTATTTTGAAAGCTGGAGGACTAGAAGGAAGCCCGGGTGAAATGAAATTTAGTATAAAAATTCCTGATGAAAATGCAAAAAATGAAATTATAAAAAAAGCAACAGGTATTTATAACAATTTATCAAAATACTCTAAGAAAGCCGCTAATTTTGATTCATATATTTCTAAGAAAGATTTATTATCCCAAAAAAAATATATAGATGATTTAAAAATAAATGAACTTTTTAAAAAAATAGTCGCTTTAATAAAGAATTATGAAAAATCAATAAAAACTGCTAAAGGGGTTGTTAAGAAGGGAAGTGATGTAATTTCCGGATACAAGGGTTTTATAAAAACAGGACGTATTGAAGAAAGAGATTATAAAAGCGAAATAGAAAAGTTAAAAAGAGAAATAGATAGTTTAAATGGTACTATTGAGGCCATGAATAGAAAAGGGGTATTAGGAGAGGAAGATATAAAAGAATTAGAAGAGAAGTTAGAAAAAACATCAAAATTGGTTGGTGAAAATAGTGAAATAATAAACAAAATAAAAGAAGAAAAAGTTGAAGCATACGAAAAAACTCTAAAAGCTTTAAAGGTTATGAGGGAAGGAAAACAAAAAGAAAAGCTTAAAGAGGTTTTACAGACGGAGTCTGAAAAGAAGTATGAAGAGTTTGAAAATATAATAAAAGAATTCGAAAAAACAAAAAAAGAAAATTATTTTGCTTGGATTAATGAATTAAAAGAATCTTTTGAAGACTTATCAGAAAGATTAAAGAAAATTGAAGGCGATTTACAGTCAGCAAAAGCCACGGATTTAATAAATAAAACTCAAAAAGGTTTATTTAAAAAATTAAAAGAAAACGCATTGGAAAAAATAAAAAAATCTGAATTGGCTATAGAAGATTATAAAAAAAGTTTTAACTTAAAAAAAGATTCTATAAAAAAAAATTTAATGGAGTTAAAAAAATATGCATTAAAAGTAAGCAGCATGCAAACACCTTCAATTGATTTTGGCGGACAGAATGAAAAAGTGTTTTTTGAAAAGCAAGATAAAGAACTAGAAAAAGCAAAAAAAGCTAAAAAAGAATTAGATAGATATTTAGATTTAATAAATACTTTGAGGCCTGATGTCAGTAAGAATATTCAAGATTTAGTAAATAAGATCAAAAAATTAGAAAATGATGTAAAAGATGTTTCAGAATCTGTGAAAGTTAGTGTATTAGATGAAAAGGATAAAGAATTTATACAAAAAAAATTAACAGATATTATCCAAGAAGAATCTAAGCGAGCTAGCTTACCTTATAAATTTGTTTTAAGAAGAGAAACTTATTATTCAGAAATACCTAAAAATTGGTATGTAGAAGCGGGAAAACCTGATCCTGATATAGAGGTTTATTTAGAAATTAAAGATTCTAAATTTATAGAAAAAATAGAGAATATTAAATTTGAAGAAGAGAAAAATTTAAAAAATGTTTATTTAAAGTTATTAGCAGGTGAATTACATAAAAAATTAAAAGAAAATCTTTTAGATAAGGATATAGCTTATGTTTATAATAACGTAATAATAAAAAATCCTTATAAAGAAATAGGAAAAAGGGGTTCTGGAAAACCGGATTCTATACAAAGTGTTTTAATAAATATTTTTGAACCTTTCGTTCAAGATTTTAATAAATTTTTTACTATTAATATTCTTGATTTAGGGATAATTCTTACTCATATAAAATCCAGACAAATTGATAAAGATAAAGTTTTAAGAGATGAACAAGCCTCCGGGTTATCTGTTTTAAGAACTTTTAATAGAGTTATAAATAATAAAACGACAAATTTAGAAGAAATAAGGTTTTATATAAATGGATTAAGAATAAATCCTAGTTTTGGTTTTAAAGATAATAAATTTTTTAGATTTCGTACTCTTAAAGGTCCTAAATTTTTTAATACTGAATTAAAAGATGGACCTTATCCTATTATTCACAAAGTTCCTTTAATATTTGCTTTAGGTGGATATTATGATTTTGGTAATGATATAATTTCTTCTCATTTTAAAGAAATATCTGTAGATGCATTAATAAAAGATACAAGCTTAATATCTAGATTTCAAGATCTTATAGATAGCTTTTATAGAATATTACAAACCACTTTAAATATTCGTTTTGCAGTAGAAAAAATAAAAGCATTGTATAATTTAAAAGATGTTTTTTTATTATCTGATATTAATAATTTTGAATCTTTAAACAGCCAAATAAAAAATTTATTTGTAATTTATAATTTAACAGTTGATAATAATAAAGAACTTGAAAATATTAGAAAAAATTTGGAAGAAAAAACCGTTAGCGTAAAAGAAATTATTGATAATATAAAAGAAGTATTAAACAAGAAAGAAAGTGTTTTAAAAAATGATGAAGAAGACATATCTAAACAACTTGAAGATTTAAGAAATAAATTAGAAGAATTAAATGATTTTATAATTAAAGGTGATACGAATAAAGAAAAACTAGATAATTCTATTGAAGGAATAAAAAAAGATTTAATTTCTAAAATAAAGAATAAACATGGCGTACTTAACGAAGAACAAAATAAGTTATTAAAAAAAATAAATAAATTAAAAGAATTATTTAAAGATAAACTTTTAAAAGATTTACAACTTTCAGGTAGAAAATTAGATGATATAACAAAAGAATCAATAATATCATATTTTAGAAAGGGTAAAGGAGTAGATAAGTCTTTAGAATATTATCAAAAAATAACGAATGATGTATTTTTTAAAAAGATAGCTTCTATTCCCAATTTATTTTTATATAATTTTTTTGATATTAATAATTTTCAAACGTCTAGATTAAAAAAAACAGGTGTTTTAAGCTTTTTAAAATATAATTCTCGTTTATCTCCCCCAATAAAACTTTTTACCCAGATTCTTTCTCGTTTAAGCAATAAAAGCGATTTACTTGAAAAATTTAAATATGAAAATATTTATGGATTTTTAGAATGTTGCGGTTTAATTTTAACGCAACTTAATGTTTCATATGAGTTAAATGATCCTAATCAATTTTTTAATAAATCTTCTTATTCAGGAAAATTTGTAGAAGAAAGGTCGAAGTCTTTTAAGAAATTTGATGTTAAACCTTCTAAAAAATTACAAAATGATTTGGATTTTATAAGTAAGGATATGTCCTACGAGGGGTATTATTCTAAGTATAAAAAGATCTTTATATCAGGATATCCTTCTCCAAAATATTTTTTAAATTTGGCCAAAAATTATTTTGAAAAAAATGATTTTGAAAATATGACTAAAGCATTTTTTAGATATTTTTATATCTCGAATGAATGGTATCAAGAAAAAGAATTACGTTTATTTGATTTAGAAGAAAATGTGTTTATAGAAAAGAAAGAACAACAAGAAACGGGAAAAAAACGAGAAAAGTCGGGAAGTGTACCACCTCCTGCTCCAAGTTCAGGTATTCCTCCTGCTCCAAGTTCAGGTATTCCTGCTGCTCCAAGTTTAGGTATTCCTGCTGCTTCAGGTTTAGGATTATCCGGTAAAGACTCTATTCCAAATAAAAACATAAATGATATGACATTAAAAGATTTAAAAAATATTACCGACGAAGAATTTATAGAAACATATGAAAATGATAAAGAAACTTTAAAAAAGTTTTATGTTAATAGATTTTATTTAACAATTTTTAATTTTTTAAAACTAATAATAAAAACACATATAAAAATTGTCTCCGATACTTTTGAAAATCTTAAACGAGGAAGTTTTATAACCGGTATATATGATGATGAAATAAGTGATTTTAATATAAAAAATCAACAGATAAATGTGTTTAGATATTTAAGTAGAATTTCAGACTTAAATGATTTTGTTCAAGCTTTAAGAAAACTAAATCCTACATTAAAAATAGACAAGAATAATATTCTTACTTTAACTTATAAAACTGATTATAAATTTAAGGAAGAATTGGAAAAAATATTAGTTTCTTTAACAAAATCTTTAAATGAGAAATACAAAAAAAATATAGAAAATAAACAAATTTATTCAACTTTGATAAAACCATTAAAAGAGAAACTTAATGAATATTTAGAATCTATATATAAGTTTGAAAATTTAAGAATAGATTTAAAAGAACATACAAAATGGGTTGAATTCGATAAAAAAGCCATAAAAGAAATTAAAAAAGAAGAAGAAACGACAGAGAAAAAAGTTGGAGAAATGAAAAAAACAACGAGTAAGCTAAGAAAAAAACCTACTAAAACAAAGAGAAAAGGTCAAACAACAAGGGGAAGAGAGGATACAGAAATAAAGCAAAAGAATTTAGAAGACTTAAGTATAGAAGAGCTTAAAGAAAGCCTTAAACGATGTGAGATTGTTGTGAAAACTATTGAGTTTGAGATTGAAAAAATAGATGAAAATATTAAAAAACTAGAAAAAGAAAAAGGTAAGAGAAAAATAGACCTCAAAATAGAAAAGCAAAAAAGAGACAAAAAAATAAAAATTCTTGAAAAAGAAAAAAATAAAATAGAGAGAGTTAAAGAATTAATTAAAGAAAAAGAACAGGAAGAGAAAAAAAACAATTGATATTGCAAAATTTTATAATTTTCTTTTAAATTGTTTTTCAATTTGATGTTTATTTATAATCCATGTTGTTGGCCTGCCGTGGGGGCAGGTTAACGGGTTACTTGTTTTTTGTAAATCATTTACGATTTTTTCCATTTGTTGCATGGAAAGTGTATCTCCTGCCTTGACTGCAGATTTACAAGCAATTTGTGCATGAACTCTATCGTTTAATTTTTTTCTAAAACTATCTGTATCCAGTTTTTCATTTTCTTTTATAAATTCTAAAATTTCGAATATTAATTCTTTTAATGATTGGTTTTGGATTTGTGGAGGTGATGATTTTATGGCTAATTGATTTTTACCAAAAAATTCAGTTTCTATACCCTGTTTTTTTAAAAAAACTTGTGCTTGTTTTATTTGCTCAATTTCCTTAATATTTAATTCAATTATTTCTGGGAACATTAATTTTGTACCGTGATGATTTTCAAATTTTTTTGTAATACGATCATAAATAACTCTTTCATGCGCATCATGTTGATCTATCAGGACCAAATTTTCATCGCTTTGTGCAATAATGTAAGTTCTGAGTAGTTGGCCTATAATTTTAAATTCTTTTCTTGTATCTACCTTTTTTTCTTCATAAATTGTTTTTTGTTCCTTTTCATATTCAAGTATTCTTGGTCGTAAAACATTGGAAGTTAATTTTGTTTCTTTTTGATCCTGATTATAAAAATCGGAAGTAGTATTAATTATTTTGTTAAATCCTTCGACTTTGCAACAAGTTGCTTCGCTCAGGGCGAACGGTGTTTGTTCTGAATTATTTTGTTGTATTGTATCTAGTTGCTCAATTTTATAATAGTTTGAATTATTTTTATCTATATTAATTTTTGATGATGTAAATAAAGTATTTTTTTCTTTATCCTTAGGTTTACTTATAGCGGAATTAGTATTATTCCCAAATAAATTTCTAACATTTTGATCTAAAGTTTCTTTGACCAGTCTTTGCAGATAATTTGTAACTGTTACAGGTTTTATAAAACGAACTTCTTCTTTTTTAGGGTGTACATTTATATCAACAAAATTATTTGGAACTTTTAAAAATATAAATGCAGCCGGAAAACGTGCAGGTGGTAAAACTCCTATATATCCTTTTAATAAAGCTTTGCTCAAATCTTTGTCTTTTACATATCTGTTATTAACAAAAAAGAAAATTTGTTGTCTGCCGTAGCGCCAAAAATTATGATTAGAAAGTAATCCGTTAAATTTTATATCTGAATTTCTATAATGCTTTGGATCGGCATCAACCAAATTAATTAAATTTTGACTAAAATTATGCCCCCAAAGTTGAGTTATTCTTTCTTGTAATATTTTTGTTGTCGGTGCATTAATAATTAATCGGTCATCTTTAAATAATTTAAAATGTATATTAATGTTACTCAAACAAAATGCCTGAAAAGTATTTAATATTTGATTCCATTCGGTTTCATCCTGTTTTAAAAATTTTTTTCTTACCGGCAGATTATAAAATAAATCTTCTATTTCAAGATCTGTTCCCGCCGGTATTGAAATTTTTTCTTCAGATATTAATTTGTTTTGAGAATAGTTTATTTTTATACCTAAATCTTCTTCTTTTAATTTTGTCTTTAAGGTAACTTTGCTTACAGAACTTATGCTTGCAAGTGCTTCACCTCTAAAACCAAAAGAGTTTATTTTTTCTAGATCGTCAAGGTTATTAATTTTACTTGTTGCGTGAGTTGCAAAGCAAAGTTTTGCATCATTTTTGCTCATACCACAACCATTATCCAAAATTCGTATTAATTTTTTCCCGGCATTTTTTATATAAAGACTTATTTGAGTACTACTTGCATCAATAGAATTTTCTAATATTTCTTTTACAATATTTGCAGGGCGTTCTACCACTTCTCCGGCAGCGATTTTTTGGGCTTCTTTTTCAGAAAGTATTTTTATTTTATTCATTTTGATTCCCCATTTTTAGATATTTATAAGTTGATGAGTTTATGGAGAAATTTATATTTTTGCAAATAAATATAAATAAAAATATTTTTAGGAGGGAGACTGTTTGAGCCTCCCTCCTAACACCACCCTGCAAACCAAGGGATATCCCTTGGAACCCTTAACGCTTTTATTTGCCACGATGAAAAATGTAAACATTTTCCACTGCAGCAAGGAAAAGCTTATAAGGAATTAGTCTTTCTGTATAAAATACATAATTTAAAATACAT
>WJLJ01000062.1 GCA_014728525.1 Candidatus Babelota bacterium
CACCTTGAGTATGTTGCATCTTTGTTATTTTTACTTTAGTGTCATCCTGAACTTGTTTCAGGATCTCATCCTTTTTTTTTATATGTCAAAGATTATTGTCGATTTCAGAATGTCATCTTCTTTTTTCACTTCTGCTTCGTGATATGTAACTGCTTTTATGTCTTCATCAAAGCTTTCTACTTTTTTACCCATTATTGTGCATTCTAAGGAGTTTTTTTCTAATTTTTTAAAATTTACTTTGCAATAAACTGCTTTATTAACCTGGCTATATGTTAAAACTTCAGATAAAAAATCTATTAAAAGTGCAGATGTATCAAGACTTCCTATTTCCAGACTATGTTTTAAATCAAAATTACTTGCATTATTACAAAAATCTTTTTTTATTAATTGATTCATGCCTTCAAGTGATACTTTAAGTAATTCTTCGAGATTGTCTGCTTTAACTTCAAGACGTACGTCGGCTGTATGTGGAGTAAAATTGTAGGACTTCATAATTTTTATTCCCCTTTTTTTTTTATTTTATTTAAAAGTAAATAATTTTATATTTTTATAAATAGACCCATTTGTATTTAGTTTGGATTCTACAAGATAACAAGAATGGACTAAAATATTTGGAATATTAGGCTGTTTTATATTGAATTTTGAATCGATTAAGTTTTTGCCTCTGGCCAAAGTTATATGCGGTATGATTTCTTTGTGATTATTTTGTTTATTCGATATAAATTCGGAGCAAATTTTTTTAGTTTTCTTTACTAATTCTTCATAGTTTTTATTTTTTTTAAATTTAGCCCAGATCATATAAGGTCTGATATCATTTGGAGCGAGTGTTATGCTTTCAAATTCAATATAAAATTTTTTTATATCTTTAAAGACTAAAATTAATTTTTTTATTAGTTTAGGAATTATATTTTCATTTATTTTACCTAGAAAGCATAAAGTAATATGAAGATTATCTCTGCTTATCCAACGAATATTTTTAAAATTAATTTGATTTTTGACTTTAACTATTTGATCTAAAATTTCTTTTGTTGGATAAATTGCTAAGAATAAACGTTTTGATTTATTAGCGTTCATCTATATTATTTTTTTTCTTTTTTTCAAGCGGCGACTAGTTTTAGTTTTTGCATGTTTTTTTCTTTTGGGTTTTGTTTGAATGAAATTGTTTTGTTGTTGTGCCAGTTTTAATTTTCTTTCTTGTTTTGCAAATTTTTGTTTGCTTTCTCTTCGTTTTCTTTTCATATCTGGTCTGTAATATTTGTCGTTTCTTATGTCTACGGATTTTGGTTGCCTGTATCCGGTTGCGTAATTATCTATAGGACGGAATATACCTCTTTTTGCATCACTTATTTTTTGTTTTATCGATTGTTTTCCGGGTTTAAAGAACCATCTTTGTATCGGATCTTTTTCTTTAGAATAAGTATCATTTTCTAAAATTTGATGTTTTGCATAATCCAATTTCAGTTGGGTGTATTCATCAGGTACACCGTCAAAACGAGGTTTTATAATACTGGGACGAATAAAAATGTATAAATTGGTTTTAGTTCTTCTTTTACTTTTACTTTTAAATAAATTGCCCACTATTGGTATATCACCTAAAAGAGGTACTTTATAACTAGTTTCTTCATGTTTACTTTTTGTTAATCCTCCTAATACAATAACCTCTCCGGTTCCAACATTTATTCTAGTATTAAGAGTTCTTGTACTTGTATCTCCATCGGATTCATCATCATCATTTTGGAAATCGGTTATTTCTACATGTATTGTTAAATCTATTGTACCATTTAAATTTGCTTTAGGTGTCAATTCTACAACTGTTTTAGCTTCTTTGGGTTTCTTATTTTGAACTAAAGATGAAGCCAAAGTTTTTGAAGAAAAATCTCCGGGAATTTGTCTTTCAATTGTCGAATCTATTTTACATTTTTGATTATTATTAACTGTTATATGCGGTTGAATAATAACATTAAAATTATCTTTATTAAGATCTGCTTTTATCATACCCCAAAGGTTTCCAGGAATTCCAAAAGTTATATTAGTACCAGCAACACCTTCTCTTACAACGCTTGTAGTGGCAGCTTTATATTTTAAATCTATACTAGAATCGGTTATAGAATCATTATTTATTGCTGTTCGAAATTGTGGATTTATGTTTTTTCCTAACATACCCGGCTTTTTAGGTTTAAATTGTGACCATAAGTCAAAATCACTTGTTAACCCGATATCTACAACCATAACCTCAAATGCTATTTGCGGTTGGGGTTTATCTATAGAATTTATTAGTTTTTTAAGTCTTTTCCAATCATCTTTATCGCAAGAAATTATTAATCTATTTCCCCCACCTTTATTCTCTTCTGTTGTTTCAGAAGAATCTGCAGCAATTATTACATCTTTGAAAAATTTATATTCTCCTGCTTGTATGGTTTTTGGCATTCCCTGGGGAGGTTTTATTATATTGGTAAGAAGAGGTTTTACGTTTTCAGCCTTTGCATATTTTAATTCTTTCACATGAAGTCGAGATTCGGCATTATCTATAGGAACGTCAATATATTTGTATATAAAATTAATTATTTTATCTATATTTTTTTCTATGCCTAATAAAATTAAAGCATTTTGTCTTTCTTCCGGTATAATTTTTGTATCGCGAGAAAAATATGTTGATGGTTTTTTTTTATTTATTCTAGGTCCGATAAAGCGAATATTTTTTTGTTGTTCTTTTGGTGTTATAAATTCATTAAAAAGTTTTGCAACATCTTCAGAATTTGAGTGTTTAAGTTTTATTATTTTTATTGATTCTCTCAATCCGCCTTGATCAAGCTCTTCAATTATTTTCATGGCAGATTTTATTGATAAACATTTATCTGTAATAATTAAGGCATCTAAAGCTTCATTGACTTGAACTGTTCCTTGTAGCATTGTTGTTAAAAAACCTTGAACCATTTTAGCTTTTATATTTTTTAGAAAATATATATATCTTATAACTTTATCATTATCAGGGAGTTTTTCAGGTTCAACTCCCGAATATATAGGTAACGGTTGCTGTTTGCTTTGAGGTTTTAATATTATTCTATAAAGACCATCAACATTAATTATTGTATAACCATTAAGATCTAATAAAGTTAATAAGATATCCCAAGATTGTTCTAAGGTTAAGGCTTCTCTTGTTGTTAAAGATACTTTTATATTATCCAATTCTTTTTTAGGAATAATATTTATATTTTTTTGCTCTGAAATATAATTTATAACGCTTGATAATGTTGCATTTTCAAAATTTAAATAAATGTTTTTAGGTTTTGCCTTTTTAAAGGATTTATCCTTTGTTTGTTTTTTATTTTCGGTTTCTTTTTGTAATTCTTTGGAAACATTGGTTGATGATTGAATAGGTTTTTCATTTTCTGCTGCAGATATAGGGTTTAAAATAAATAATAAACTTAAATTAATTAATAAATATAATATTTTAGTTGTTTTGAGCCTTGTTATCATTTAATGACTCCAAAAGTTTTGCCGCCCAATTTATATACTTTTTTTCAATTTTTTGTTTGCTATTATTATATCAAACATTATTTTTTTATTGTTTTCATTTTTTATTATTAATTCTTTTATATAAACAATATCTTTTTTATTTAATTCCTCTAAAATTTCTATTAATTTTTTAGTTGTTTGATTTTTAAATGTTGCATTAAGGCTTACCTCATCAAACTTATCACTTCCGGGTAATTCTTGCGTTAGGGTTTCCCAATTTCCTTCGGGTGTTATGTTTAAACTTGCACAAAATTTTTCGAAATAGGTTTGTATATTAAAATCACCCTCTTTTTCTAAAATCTTTTGTAGTTTTTCTTCTTCTTTTTGCATTTTTAAATGTGTTTCTATTATATTTTGAGTTTTGAATGTTAATTTTTTTGTACTTTTTATTTTTTGTATAAGGGAGTTACTTTTGGTGTAAATAAAATAAGTTATGCCTAATGAGCTAAAAGCTATAATTACTAAAATTAATATTAAATTTTTTTCTAAATCTTTTTTATTTAATTTTTGAATGTACTTAATAATATTATTTATTATTTTCATAATTATTCTTTTAATTTTAATGTTGCGGAGAATATAATGCCTTTGTCTTCTACGGGTCTGGATTCTATTTCTTCTCTTGGATCCCAAAATTCCAAAATTTTTGAATCTTCAAATCTTTTTGCTAAATCTGCAAAGTATGTAAAATGATCACTTCCCGTTTTAGATCTAAAAAAACCTTCAATTTCTATTTTTGCCTTTTCATCTTCTTCTGTTATAGCAACCGATTCCATTGTTACATCAAAGCGTCTTTTATCTATTATATTTGTTAATTCTTGTAAGATTAATAAAGGTTTTAATTCTTGTTTTTCAAATGGTCCCCACATTTCCAGTTTTTCTGATATTAATCTATCAGCTCTATTTATAAGGCTTTTAAAATTAATTTTTTTTGGTAGTTTAAAATCCTTTGGGAAAATTTTTAATAATTTTCTGGTTTCTTCTTTCTCTATAGTTTTTATCTTTTTAGATAAAGAATTAATTTGAAAATATCCATAGACAATTAAAGTTATAAATATTAAGGATGTTAAAAGAATACTTGTAATTAATTGCTTTGATAAAAGATTTATTTGCTTCGGTTCAAAACTTTTTCTTCTTAAGTTAAAATTTAATGTCTCGGGAGATAGGATAGCTGTACCTAAGGCTATTGTGAATTGATTCCAATCTTCTATTTCAGATTTGGTTTTGTTAATAAAATTGGAATTAGAAAATATTTTTTCGCAATCGAATATTTCGCAAGGTATTTGCAGTAAATTTTTACAAAACGAAGTTAGATTTTTTATTTTAGAATAATGACCTGTAAATAGTATTTTACTTATTGCTTTATCTAAAGCAAGTTTTAAAGTAAAAGAATTTAATGTAAATTGAATGTCATTAAAAAATGCTATAGCATTTTTTTGTAAGGCATCATCATATTCTTTATTTCCCGTTGGCATTAAACCGAAATTTTTTATATTTTTTTTAACTTCTTCTATAGATTTATTAATTTGATTAGAAATATTTTTAGCAATAGTATTAATACCTTTGGGAATTACTCTTGTTAACTTTAGATTCCCATCTTGCAAAAGAGCTATACGTGTTGAGGATGAGCCTAGATCTATTATAGTGCTTGAATTTTTTATATTTCTATATTCAGGAATTTGCCTAAATATACTATAAATAGAAAATAAATCTATAGTAATTTTTGAAGGATTTACCCCCGCTTTTTCATATAAATTTAAAATGTTTTCGATATCTTGATTTCTGACTGCAGCTACTATTATTTGAGACTTTTTTTCTTCTTTTATTTGTTTTGTAATTATAAAATCTAAAACGGAATCTTTAATGGAAAAAGGTAATTTTGATTCTATCTCGTAATCCAGAATCATTCTTATTTTATCCATTTCAAGAAATGGTACTTCAAGCTCTTTAAATACAACTTTTGATGCAGGAATTGATACATAAACTTTATCATATCTTCCCATGCCGGAAATAATATTATTTATTGCTAATTTTACTTTATAATTATGATCTTTATCACTTTCTATTCTTAATTTTTCTTTAATAACTTTTTTTACAATATTTTGAGTTTTGCCGGCAATTACTTTAGCACAAGTTATATATGAATCTTCTATAGAAAATCCCAAAATAGTTTGAGAATAAACTCTTCTGTTTTTATATATTTCCGGTAAAAATATTTTTTTAATCATGTCCGTCTCCTTTTAAGTTTTTTTAAGTTACGGACTGATCTTTGAGAATTTTTATTTTTTGAATTTTTATAAGGATTATTTATTTTTACTTTTTTTAAATCTACTTCTTTTAAGATTTGTTTCAAATCTTTTTTATTGTCAGATAAATCAGCCTTTTTAAGAATATCTTTTTTCGATTTTTTAAGTTCATTATTTTTTTTGTTTTTTTTGTTTGCCAAAATAGGGTTTTTTTGTTTTGCTGAAATCTTTTTTTTATTTGAATTGATTTTTTTATTTTTTATAATTTTTTGTTTTCTGTTTGATTTAATTTTACTGGAATTTTTTGTATTTTGATTATAATTATTATCAAAATCTTGATATTCTTCTATATCATCAGTTCTTTCAGTGTGTACTCTATAATATGGATCATTTTTTATATCAACAGTTGTAGGTTGATATTTGGCACTTGCAAAGTCAACAACTTTGTTAGAATATTCTTTGTTTTCCGGGTTAAAAAACCAATTGTGTATAGGATCTTTTGTTCGTGACATTTTTACAGAATCATCAATATTTTGTTTTGCTTGATGTAATTTCATTCTGGTATATAAATTTGTACCGGGAGTTTTTCTTGGTTTTATTATTGTTGGAGAAATAAAAATAAATATATAATTTTTAGTAATTATTCTTGATTTATGTTTGAATAACCAACCCAAAACGGGTATATCGCCAAGAATAGGAGTTTTTTTTAGATTTTCTGTAGTTTTTGTTTTTACAAAACCTCCTAAAGCTATTACTTGACCATCGGCTACTGTTACATCAGTAGTCACCTTTTTCATATCCTTAGTTCCATTTTCTTCGTTTGTAAATTCTGATATATCGATATCTATTGTTAATCTAATTATTCCTTCCACATTTATTTGAGGAGTAAGATAGAGTTTAGTTATAGCCTCTAATTCTTTATAACCATCAAAACCGCCTGCGGTTGTTTCGTAAGGAATGTTAATTGTGGTTCCAAATTGTAATTCCCCCTTTGTTTTGTTTGCAACAGAAAGAAAAGGTTGGGAAATAATACTTGCATTTGTTTGTGCCTTTAAAGCCTTGAATACTCCCCATATATTTGCATCAGGACCGAAACTTATTATTGAAGATCCCAATCCTCCGGAGACTGCATTTAACATATTTCCCAAAAGATTTTGACTATCTGGAGATGTTGTTCCCTTTACAACCACTCCGGTTTCAGATGGTGATTGAAAATTAATTCCTTTACCGATTTGACCCTCTTTTTTATTTCTTAAAGCTCCGCCTAAAGATTTACTATCAGTTGCATCAACAGTTACAAAAAGGCATTCTAATGCAACTTGAGGTTGTGGTTTATCCAAATCTTCAATCGTTTTTTTTAATAGAGTCCAATCTTGTTTGTCGGTAGAAGATACAATTAATCTGTTTCCATCCTTATCCACTTCAAATTTCATAGGTTTAAAATATTTAACTCCACCTCTTACCGCTCCATACTTAGTTGCTTGTTCTCCAATATCAGAAACATTTGTAACTGTTTCTAAAATAGTTTTTATTTGTTCTGCATCGGTGTGTTGCAGTTCATAAATATGAAGAGGAGAAGTTGTTCCTTTTAATTCTTTATCTATGTGATTGACTATAAAATCTTCTATTTTTGCGATTGAATTTTTATTACCCAATAATATTAAAGAATTAGTTCTTTCTTCCGCTATAATTCTTGTTGTAGGAGAAAAATATTGTAATGTAGTTTCTGCTTGTCTTCCTAATAACCTTGCTAACGGACTTGCATTATCTTCTTTTTTTATCAAACTATCAAATAATCCTTTTACATCAGTTGCATTAACATTTTTTAGTTTTATAACAACTACAGATTCTTGTAATCCTGTTTGATCTAGTGCTCTTATTACCTTCATTGCTGATTTTATATTGTAAGATTTATCTGTAATTATAAGTCCGTTTACTTCAGGATATGGTATTAATACATGTTCAGGGCTTAACATACTTTTTAGAAGATCTTGAATTGTATTAACATCAACATTTTCTAAAAATGTTACATAACGAACATTAATATCACTAGAAGGTAGGTCTTCTAATGGAACGTTTATATAAGCAGGTAAAGGTTGACGAGCTTTATCTTTTTTAGGAACTACAACATCAACATTTCCAATTTTAACTATACTGAAACCGGCCATTTCTAAAACGGTAAGAAATACATTCCACGCACCATCTACAGTTAACGGCTCTCTTATGGTAAGAGAAACTTTAACTCCTTCAAGCGTTTTGTGAGGTATTAAATTTATATTTTTTATTTCGGCGATGTAATTAATAAAGTTTGATAATTCTGTATTTTCAAAATTTAAATAAATATTTTTTTGTTCTACATCTTTTGAAGATTTAGAGTTTGTTTTTTCAGTTAATTTTTTATCGTTTATTTTATTAGATTTGTTTTTTGTAGAACTTTTTATTGTATTACTTTTAGTTTTTTCATTTATTTTTTTTGATTGATTTGTTTTTTTTGTTGGAATATTTTCATTTTTTTGTTCAGAAGGTTTTTGTTTAGATACTTTTGCTATCTCTTCTATTTTTTTAGTATCTGTATCTGGTGAAGCTGCTTTTTGGCCTATTAGATAACCAGTTGCAAATATTAAAAAAATTAAAAAAATTATTTTTTTATTCATATTTTTTCCGTTTTTTTGGCCCTTTTTTACCTGACCCTTCTATTTTGAGATCTACTCTTTAAATCTTTTAAAATTCTATTTCTTATATCAGTTATTATATCCTGTTGTTTTGGCGTTCGGTGTAATTTTTCAAACTCTCTTATACGTTTTTCTCTTTCTTGATCTCTGCTCATTTTAAATTTTGTTTTAACTGTAGGTGCTTTTTCTCCTTCTTTTGCCGGTTCTATAAAAAACTTCTTTTTAGGTTTTTCTATTTTTTCTAAGTCATATGAAATTTTTATATCTTGATTATTTCTTTTAACTGTTAATTCTATTGTATCTCCCAATTTAGATTCAATTATTTTATCATATATTTTTATTCTATCTTTAATATCTGAAGTATTTATATTATTTATAGATAATATTATATCATCTTTACTTAATCCAAATATGCCGGCTATTTCATTTTCCTTTTTTTCCCCTACCCTTATTCCAATAATTTCACCCTTTTTGTATGCAGGAATTAAACTGAAATCCTCCATTAATTGACCTAGAGTATTTATTTTTTTAGCAAATTCTTTTGGATTTATTATAAATTCATTTTCTTCTTTTTTTTGTATTATATATTTCCAGTTTTCCGGTATTTTTTCTCCCGGTATTTCTTCTTTTCTTAATAAAAAGGTTTCTTGTTGCCCATTTGCTCTTAATATAATGACTTTATTTTTAGCTATTTTTATTACTTGTGCATCTTTTATCATATCTCCAAGGTGATAAATTTTTTCTTTGTTTGTTTCATCATTGATCATTGCTATACTTTTTTCTTCTTGTGATGAAGAAATTATTCCGCTTATTTTTATTTTTAAAGGTTCGATGAATTCTTGCTTTGGTGGTTCGGGTATGGGTTTTATTTTATGTGGAGTGTATTCTGGAATAGCTGTTACTAATTTTTTTTGAATGGGTTCCGGTTTTGCTAAAGGACGGTAAGTGCCAAAGATATCTTGTTTATATATTTTTTCTAAATTTATGCCGGTTTTTAATTTTTTTTTTTCAATTTTTTCTGTTGTTATTAACTTTTTTCGCATTGTAGGAGCTTCTTGTTTTAAAGAAACATTTAAAAACAAGATAATTAAAAAAATTATTAATAATGAACTATTTAAAATCCACAAGTTTTGTTTCATATCTCAATCACCCTTCTACAAAGAATGAAGATAATTTTCTTACAAAAGATTTGTCAAGTAAAACTTACAAGTATTAATTTTTGCCCAACATTAAGGTGAAGGAATTGTGCGAAGTATTTTTTGTATTATTTGGTCGGTGGTTATATTCTCTGCTTCTGCTTGATAGGTTAATAATATTCTGTGACGTAAAATATCTGTTGCTACCGCTTTTACATCATCAGGAATAACAAAATTTCTTTTTTTTAGAAATGCATAGGTTTTTGATGCGTGATGTAAAGCAAGACTTGCTCTTGGTGAAGCTCCATATTCTATTAAATTTTCAAGTTCTTCTATTTTATCCCCGTCATTTAATCTTGTTGCAAAAACAATTTTAAGTATGTAGTCAATAACTTTTTCATCTATGTAAATTTGGTCAATTAATTTTTGACTTTCTTTTATATCTTCTGTTTCGAGCACTTTATTTATTTTATTTGGGTAAAATACATTTTTAATTATATCTTTTTCTTGAGATATATTTGGATACTCTACTAAAAGTTTAAATAAAAATCTATCTACTTGAGCTTCCGGCAACTTATAAGTACCTTCTTGCTCTATAGGATTTTGAGTTGCTAAAACTAAAAAAGGTTTATCCAAATTATAGCTCTTATCTCCAATTGTAATCTGATATTCCTGCATAGCTTCTAATAATGCGGATTGAACTTTTGCAGGAGCTCTGTTTATTTCATCAGCTAGTATTAAATTAGAAAAAATAGGACCTTTTTTTGTGATAAATTCTTGATTTTTAGGATTATAGATTAAAGTTCCTATAAGATCACTAGGCAATAAGTCCGGTGTAAATTGTATTCTATTATATCCTAGACCGATTGCTTTAGATAAACTTTTTATTAAAGTTGTTTTAGCAAGACCGGGAACACCTTCTAATAAAATGTGTCCATTACATAATAAACCAATAAAAATTCTATCTATTATATGATCTTGCCCCACTATTAATTTTTTAATTTCATCTTTTAAAATTTGCCATTTAAAACTTAATTCTTTTATTTGTGATGATATTTCTTCTATTGATTTGTTTTGCATATTAAGCTCCGTTTAAGTTTGTTTTATTTCTATATTAAACTTAAGAAGTTTATCACGTAATTGAATAGGAGTTAAATCGAGCCTATCTGATATTTGTTTGATATCATATTTATTTTTCTTTAACAAATATATAAGAAATTTTTTTTCGAATTCATTTTTTGCTTCTTTTAAAGAGGAAAATCTTAAAAAGGATTGTTCTTCTATTAGTTGAGTTTGTTTTTCGCCCAAAAAATTTATAATGTCTGTAACATTAATTACGTTATCATCTTTTTCGGATAAAGAAACTATTTGTGATATTGTATTTTTGAGTTGAGTTACATTTCCTTGCCAATGATGATTTCTTAATAGCCTTAGACTTTTAGTATTCAAAGCAATTGATTTTTTGTGTTTTTGATTTTCCTTTTTTAAAAAATAATCGCATAATAGCGGTATATCATATTTTCTTTTATTTAAAGATGGAACTTCTATAGGAGTAATATTTAATTTATGAAATAAAGAGCTGTTAAATACTCCTGCTTGTACCAATTTAAAAAGAGGAACGGTACTGGAGGCTATTATTTTTTGTTCTTGATTTTTATATCGATCCAACAAATTTAGTAAATTTTTTTGCACTGTAAAAGATAAATTATTTATATGTTTTATGTATAAAATTCCTTTTTTATCTTCAAAAAAATTTTCTGCTTTTGTAATAATATTTTTTTCTTGAAGAGTTGAACAATTTACAGTAACAAATTCATAATCTTTAAGATTACTATTTTTATGTATATATTTAGCTAATAAAGTTTTTCCTGTTCCGTGTTCTCCGTAAATTAGTAACGGATAATTTAAATTTTTAATTTGATTTATTTGGTGAATTAATTCGAGAAAAAGATAACTTTTACCGATTACTCCGAGTTTTTCTAAATTGTTTATTTGTATTTCTTCTGCGGATAATTTATTTTTTGTTTTTTTATCTTTTAAAAAATTAATTTTGGATAATATTTCATCTATATTTAAAGGTTTTTCTATAAAATCTACTGCTCCCTTTTTTACACTTTCTATAGCGATTGAAATATTACCAAAGCCTGAAATCATCATAACTTTTTGATTAGGATATTCTTTTTTTATTTGTTCTAATAATGTTATACCATTACAATTTGGCATAAAAATATCTAATAAAACTAAATCGGGAATTAATTGTCCAATTTTTTCTACGGTTTTGCTTCCATTTGAAAGAGTTTCTACTCTATAGCCTTCATCTTCTAATATTTCTTTAAGTGTTGTAACAATTGATGATTCATCATCTACTACTAAAATTAATGGTTGGGTATTCATATTTTGTTTTCCTTAGGTTGTTTTATTTTTTACTTGTAATAGGACCTTTATCTAATCCTCTTATAAATTGATAAATATAAGGATTATCACATTCCCAAATATTTTCAGTTGGACCGGTATAAATTATTTTTCCTTCATGTAACATAGCAACTTTTGTTGCATATTTAAAAACTTCAATGTCATGAGATATTACAATAGTTGTGGCGTTTAAGCTCTCATGAGTTTTTTTTATCAATTCATGAATAAGCCTTACTGTTATTGGATCTAATCCTGTTGTCGGTTCGTCATATATTAATATTTTCGGGCTGCGCATTAATGTTCTTGCAAGCCCCACTCTTTTTTTCATTCCTCCGGATAGTTCATCCGGAAATTTGTATAATACGTCTTCGCTCAAACCAACACTATTAAGTCTTTTTATTACTTCGGGTCTTACTTCTTTTGGCGGTACATTTTCTTCTAAAAGCGTAATTCCAACATTTTCAAAAACATCCAATGAATCTAAAAGTGCGGCAAACTGAAAAACGTAACCGCATTTTTTGTAAACTTCTTGTAGATCTTTTTTATCTAATTTAGAAACATCTTGGCCATCTATTATTATTTGACCGGAATCCGGTTTTATTAATCCTATCATTTGTTTTAATAAAACAGATTTTCCTTCTCCGGACCTACCTATTATTGCAATAAAATCATTATCGTTTATTGTTAAATCCAGACCTCGTGTTATTTTTTTATCTCCAAAAGATTTCGTTAGATTTTTTATTTTTATCATATTAAAAAACCATTAAAACATAAGAGCTGTTAGTATATAGTCAGCCACAAATATTGTAACATTTGCTATAACAACACTTTGGGTTGTAGATATTCCAACTCCTTTAGCACCGCCTCTTGTTGTATAACCTTTATAAGTATTTATTAAAGATAATAAGAATCCAAAGAATATTGCTTTAATAAGTCCGTTTGTTATATCCGACATAATTACACTTTCTCTTATTGATTCCATATACATCTCTGAACTTATATTAAGAACATAAACGGACATAAAATAACCTGCTAATATACCGCATAAAGAACAAAATATAGATAAAAAAGGAAGTATTATTGTTGAAGCAACTATTCTTGGAACAATTAAATATTGCTTTACGTTTATACATAATGTTTGTAAGGCATCTATTTGTTCTGTAATCCTCATAGTACCTATTTCTGCTGTCATTGCAGAACCGGCTCGTCCTATTACCATTATAGCAGTTAGAACCGGACCAAACTCTCTTACCATAGAAATAAATATTATTGGCCCAATAAATTTTTCTGCACCGAATCTATGTAAACCTTCATAACTTTGTACGGCAAGTACTGCTCCTACTGTTACTCCTATAAGAACGATAACGCCAAGAGATCCTATGCCTATATAAGACATTTGATAAGATACTTTTTTGAGTTTTAATCTAGTTGTAAATAATGTTACTATTGAATCGTAGAAAAATAAACCTATTTTACCAAATTTATCGCACATCTCTATGGTAATTTTACCTATAGAGTTTATGATTTTTAATAACACATTAAC
>WJLJ01000063.1 GCA_014728525.1 Candidatus Babelota bacterium
AATCAGAAATAATTAAAAATTTCGGAACTTTAAATATAAAAAATTTATACGTTAAAAATCCGGGCATTAGAGTATTTAAAGGAATTATCACTTGTTGTAAATTTTTTAATATAGAAAAAGTTAAATTACCATATTTTAATAAAACATTAAGTAAATATGGTTGGAAACTTTTTTTTAAAATGAAAAATGAATTAGAAAAAAATAAAACTAAACTTATTAGAATTTAAATTTTAATAAATTCTTTTCTCCAGCTATTATTTCCAACTAAATTATCTAAAAAGTATCTACCTGAATATTTAATAAGTTTCAATTCTTTTGGATAAAGCTCAAATAATGTTTTTAAAATAGCTCTAGCAATAGACATCGGCTGAACATTTTTTGGATCGTACAAATGCAAAAATACTCCATAGCATCTTTTCCCGTTGTGTTTGGGATTAATAGATTTTCCTTGTATACTTCTTGGTTTAAACATAATGGGTTCAAAATAAATACCCGGTAAATTCTTGGAATTTAAAATACCGGCCAATTTTTTATTATCAATCCAAGGAGCACCAAATTGTTGAAAAGGATACCTGGTCCCCCTGCCTTCCGAATAATTGGTTCCTTCTAAAAATACTGTTATAGGATAAGAATAAACCGATTCTATTGTCACAAGATTCGGAGATGGAGCTAAAAATTCATTATATTTTAAATAATTTTTTATATTCTTTTTTAATGTTGGTAAAACATCAAGTTTTATATTTATGTTTTTATTTAAATATCTTGCAATTTCACCTATCGTCTTACCGTGTATAAATGGAACCTCTACTCTTCCAACCAAAGATTTAAAACCGTCTTTTAATTCCGGTCCTTTTGTTTGCCAAAAATAAATAGGATTCACATGATCAATAATTAAAACAGGCAGATTAACTTCTTTTGCAGCTTCCATGCAATATAATAGAGTAGTCAAATAGGTAAAAACTCTAACACCTACTTCATGTAAGTCAATAACCAATAAATCTAAATCTCTAAGCATTTCTTTGGTCGGTTTTTTATGTTTTCCGTGCAAAGAATATACAGGACAATTCCATTTACTATTTTTTTTAGATTCAATATGAACATATGCTCCCGCCTCCCCTTGAAGACCATGTTCCGGAGAAAAAAGAGCACAAAGTTTTGTATTATTTTTTTGTTTTTTTGCAAAATTTAATAAAAAATCAGGTAAAAATATTTCTCTATTTTTAATATTAATTCTACTTGCATTATGGCACAATAAACCAATTTTCTTATTATTCAATTTATGTAAAAGTTTCTTTAAAGAAAAATCTTTTAACGGTACCCTATTTTTTAAAAGTCTTTTAGCTACTTCATTTATCATAGGTTCAGAAAAACTACCCAAATTAAAAATCTTAGCGTTAGGTAAAATATTTTGTTCATAAGGATGCCCTAAAGATATTATGAATAAGTTTTTTTGAATATCCTTAAAACTTTTCAACAACCTTTCTTGTAATTTATTATGCAAACCGGTTCCGTAAAAAAAGGTTTGTAAAATTATATTTTTATCTAAATTATTTTTTATAGTACTTAAAATTTTATTCACCGAATCTGAACTATTTGGGTCAAAAACAAATTCTGATAATTTTACACCTTTCTCTTCTAAATTTAATTTTAAATACGAATTGTTATTTTTTATAAACCACTTTTCATTTGTTCTCAATTTAGGTAAATCTACAGATATCAATAAATTTTCTTTATCAAAATCTATATCTCTATAAAATTCTTTTATACTTTTACTTGCTAAAAATTTTGCAATTTTTTGTTCTTTTAGAATAAAACCATTTTTAAAATTAATAAGATTTTGGTTTTTGAAATTTTTAATTCTCTCTATACCAAGCTTTATTGTTTCTAATTGAGCATTATTTAACTGATCCAAGTTTTCTTTTAAATCTTGAATCAATTTTATATCTTGACCATTTTTTGCAGAAAAAATTATTAAATCAAAACCGGCACAAAAAGAATCTAAAGCAATATCAGACAAATTTTTTTTTATATGCACAGCATTCATAGCAAAGTCATCCGTTATCAAAAAACAATTATTATTTCTCTTTTTTATCCACCTAGTGGTTTTTTTAGATATAGAGGCCGGTTTATTTCCAAATAGAGACGGATACCTTGCATGTCCCACCATAATAAATGGATTATATTCTCTTTTTAAAATTTTTATAAAAGGATAAAGATGGTTGCCAAACTGTTTTTTATTAAAATGAATATTTACTTTATCTTTATGAGTATCTAAATTAGATAAACCTAAACCCGGAAAATGTTTAAAAACAGGAATTATATTTTCACTTTTAAGACCGTTAGCAAAAGCTTGAGCAAATTTAAAAATATTATATGGATTTGAAGAAAAGGTGCGAGAACCTAAAACAATATTATCCGAATCAAAAAGATCCAAACAAGGTGCAAAATTCATATTAATTCCAATAGATCTTAATTGTTGACCAATTAATTTACCCGCTAGAAAACAATATGTTCTTCCTGCACATGCTAAATTTTTGGGACTCGGAACAGAAACAAATCCATTAGACTCATTAGGTCTAGAAATTATTCCCCCTTCCCAATCAATAGAAACAAATAATTTTGGAAGACCTATTTTTTTAGCCTCAAGCTGTAAAAAATTTATTAAATCTTTTACCTGATCTTTATTTTTTAAATGAAAACTTTGCAGCATAACTCCTGCAGGTCTAGTTTTTTGTAACCAATTTTTAAGATAAATTTTAGAATCAGAATTTGGTAAGGCAAAAATAAATTTTTGCCCAAAATCAATTTGAGAAAATACTGAATTAAAAATAAATAATGTTATTAAAAATAACTTTTTCACTACTATCCTTTTTAATAATAATCAAGATATAATACAAAACCTCTTTTTTCTTCTTAATAATTTAAAAATTTTCTTGTATTCCTCTCCTATGAAACTACTCTCAAATTCAAATAATGATTTTTTAATATCTTTATTTAAAAGATGTAAATATTTTTCCAGTAAATCAAAAAACCTATTTTCTAATATAATTGAAAAGCAAATTTCTAATACTTTCTCCGGTTTTAAAATTTTTTTCTTAGATTTTTTTTGTAATACTTTATATGTGTTTAAAAATAGTTCACTTGAAGCACATAATTTTCACATTTTGTTTTCTCTTTTTCTTGTAAGTTTTTATCTAATTCCCAAAAAACCATAAGTCTTACCATTCTAAATGATTTTGTTTTTAATAAAAAATAAGTGATAGACGAATCAAATCTATCAATAAAATCTCTATCAATATTTTTTAAATAATCTAAAACATATGGATCATTAATATTAGATAAATAACAATCCAATAATTGATATAAAGTATCTTTAAAATCTATAGAACTTTCTAAATGATCTTCATCTATTAATTTATGATAAAGTAAAGCCGAAGAATTATTTGAATATAAAATAAAAAAAGAAAATAACAAAATAATTTTTTTCATAAAAAACCCATCTCCATATAAATTAAATCATTAGTATTTATATATATAAAGATGGGTAATTTGCAAGATAACAATAATAAATTATTACCAAAACTTCCACCAGGGTTCTTTATCTAAAATATTTTCCATTAAATATTCAAAAACAACAAAGTTTCCATTTATCTCAGCCCAATCTAATGGAGTTCTTCCTTTATGATCCTTTTTATTATAATCAATACCTAATTCACAAAAATGCTTTACTAATAAATAATCTCCCCAAATTACCGATTCATGAATAGCATTCATTCCATATTCATCACAACTCATTAAATCTTTATTAATGTCAAAATTTTTTAATAAATATTCTTTTAACTTATTAAGCTTAAACATACGTGCTATATAATAACATCTTTTCAAACTGTTTTCTTCATTATCGAAAAGAATGGTATCCAAAAGAATGTATGAATATCTCGGTAAAATTATCCCTTTATCAATGCCAAAATATAATCTTTTAAATTTTGAATAAAGCTTAATTTCTCTTTTCTTAAAAAGATCAATAACTTTTCTGCAATTTCCAATAAAAGCCCAATCTATTGGAGAAAATCCAAAATTATCTTTTAATTTACAATCTAATTTTTTATCTAAAAGGAACTTAACCAATTTATAATTTCCAAATCCTGCTGCTATATGCAAATAGCTTAAACCGGTTTTTTTATCAATATAAAAAATGGAATTATTCGAAAAATAATTTTTATAATTCGAAATGTTTTTAGATTGAAATAAATCCCTTTTTGCATAATTAGGAAAATTAAAAGATTGAAAAGGATATAAAATAATTATTAAAAATAAAAATATTTTTTTTATCATAAATCAATCCTCAATAAATAATTTTCCATATAATCTTGGCAAAATTGATTCATCTAAATTGTCAATACAAATAATCATACTATTAGCCTTATGAA
>WJLJ01000064.1 GCA_014728525.1 Candidatus Babelota bacterium
GCATTGTCTAAGCTATTTAAAATCCCAATAATTTCTGTTTTAATTTTGGGATTATAATAAAACTTTTTTTCATTAATTGAATAAATAATATCTTCTAAAAGTTTTATTATACGAAAAGAATCTTTTCCTTCCTCAAATCTATTCAAAAAAGAATAAAAAGGCATACTATCCAAATTTATTTTATTATTATAAAAACCAAAGGAATAAACATTAATCAAAAATAAAAATAATATTAATAATTTTTTATATTTAAACATAAACTCTTTGCTTTACAAAAAACCTTATTAAAAGTTAAAATTAAAAAAAGAGGAAAAAAGAAGATAACAAATTCTTAAAATAATTTATAGGAGTTTAAATGGATTCAAGTAATAAAGGAAAGTTATTTATAATTTCAGCTCCTTCGGGTGCAGGAAAAACTACTTTAGCAAATGAAATAATACGAAGATTATCTGATCAATTTAATATATCAAAAGTAATAACTTGGACAACAAGATCCCCAAGGCCCGGAGAATCCGAAGGAAAAGATTATCATTTTACTTCAAGAGAAAAATTTGAAGAAAAAAGGAAAAATGATTTTTTTCTAGAAACAACAAAATATAACGGTGAACTTTATGGGTCTCCTAAAGATGTTTTAGAACACCTAGAACTTGGAAAATCATTTATAATAGTAACCGACTTATATGGTGTAAACCAACTAAAAAAAATAACTCCTCACGCTATATTTTTTTGGATAAAAGCTCCAAATTTAGAAGAACTAAAAACCAGATTAATCAAAAGAAAAACATTAGATAAAAATGATATCGAAAAAAGATTGGAATTAGCTAAAAAAGAATTAAAAGAAGCCGATAAACCAAGATTATTTGATTATAATATAGTAAATGATGACTTTGATAAAACTGTTAACGAAATTAGCCTGCTTATAAAAAAGGAGTTAGTTAAATAATTTTAATTATTTAATCTCTTCTTTATAAAATATAAAAAGACCTAAAGCAATAAGCCCCAAAGAAAAAAAATAATGCCAAGTTATTTTTTCTGACAACAAAAAGTGTCCATAAAACGCACCAAAAACCGGACACAAAAAACCGGCACTAGTAACAAATGTTATTGAATATTTTTTTAATAACCAACCATAAAAATTATAAACAATTATATTTGCAACAAGAACTAAAAGACTTGTCCAAGCCAAAAACGGCCAAAAATCGAATATTGGATTAGTTTTTATGCCCTCAATAAAAAAGGACGTAATCAAAGCACCTATACCACCTAAAAGCATGGCTATTCCGTTTATAACTAATAAGGAATATCCTTTATATAAAAGTTTTTTTACAATAAACCAAGCATAAGCCCCGCTTATAACAGCTCCTAACAAAACAATTTCAGGCAAAGATACAGAAAATAATTCCATCCCTGCTTCTCTTATATCTGTTTGAGTTAAAAATATAGGGACTAATCCAACTAGCCCAATTGTCATACCTAAAAATTTTTTTAAAGAAAGTTTTTCTTTTAACAAAACATAAGCTAATAAAGCTGCTATAAAAGGTGTTGCGGAATAAATCAAATTGGTTTTAGATGAACTCAAATATTGTAATGCCCAAAATTCTGGTATAAAAGCTAAATAAACATGAAATATAGCAACCTTTACAAACAACCAAATATCTTCTTTTTTTATTTTTAAATGCCTTTTTTTAAAAATATAAAGAGAGCCTAGCATTATACTTCCCGCCATTATCATTCGAAACCCAATTAAAAAAAATGGTTTTGCATAATTAAGAGCAACCTTGGCTATAGTAAACGTGGAAGCCAATAATGCATAAAGAAGTATAACTAAAAACACAATTTCTCCCTTATTTTTTCATAAAATATTTAAATCTATTACTAAATAAAAAACTTGCTGCAATTAAAATAAAGATAAAAGGCAAATAAAATAAGATGATAACAAAATCATCTAAAAAATACAGAGTTTTCACCGTATTTAACAAAATGTAAGAAATTAAGAATAAAAAGCCACTTAAAAAAACACTAATTAAAAGATTACTTTTTCTTTTTGCGAAAAGCATTATTAAAAACAAAGATAAAAAAGGAAATAAAAATTGCCAAATTATTTGAGCAATTCTTTTATGATATTCAATAAATGCCGGAAGGTTTTCTTTTTTTATCATACTTAATTCTTTTAATGTAAAAAATTTTAAATCTTTTATTTTAAATTTTGGATCATCTAAATTTAAAAATTTCTTGAGATCTATTTCTGTTTTATCAAAATTAGCAATATAAGTTTTTTCGGAACCGACATTTTGCATTACTCCATTTTCCAAATACATTACATCATTAGATAAAAAACCTTTATTCGCATTAATAATAAAACGATCTCCTTTTTTTTCTTTAAACATCAATAGAATCTTAAAAAATTGTACATTATTATCTATTCTTTTTTGTTTTTCAAAAAAAATTGTAAAATTTTTAGACAAACTGTGAAATTTATTAGGTTGTAAATCAGAAAAATGTTTTTTAGCTAAATCTAAAATAAGAATTTTCCCCTTTTTATAACTTTTTGGAGCCCATGTAGTAACAATCGGAACATAAAAAAATAAAATGGAAATTGAAAAAAATAAAATAGCCTTTTTTAAAACGTCTTTAGCTTCAGAAAAAAAATAAATTAAAATAATTTCATCTTCTACATAGAAATGTCCCAAAACACTTTGAACTGCCAAGCATGAAGCTAAAGGAATAGCAAACTGAGCCATTAAAGGAAGCATTAAAAGAAAAACCTTAGGTAAAACACTTATGGATGAAACTATCGGCAAACGAACAAATAAATCACTTGCTGAAAGAATTAAAATTAAAGAAATAAAAAATATAAAAAATTTTTTATAAAAACGTTTCAAAAAAAATAAAAAAAGCATTTACAAATCAACAGGTTGTTCGTCTAAAATCTTAATACGTTCAATTTTTTCAACTTTTGATAAAGAATTTACTTCAACAAATATACCATTAAGTTCAAACGGAGGTTTTTTTTCAACTTTAAACCTAGTAGGCAACTGAGTTATAAACTTCTTAATAATTGTATCTTTTTCCATTCCTATTATAGAATTTAATGCTCCACAAAACCCTAAATCCGTTATATAAGCAGTTCCAAAAGGTAAAATTCTTTGATCAGAGGTTTGAACATGTGTATGTGTTCCAAATAATCCTGTAATTTTTCCGTCTAAAAAATTTACTAAAGCTTGCTTTTCTGCGGTAGTTTCTGCATGAAAATCAACAAAAATAATTTTTGCTTTAGAGCTTACTAATGTCAGTAATGATTCCATTTTCTTGAAGGGGCAATCAATATTGTCTTTCATAAAACCACGACCTTGTAGATTTATAATTCCAACTGTGTGATTTTTTATTTGATAAAAAGTATACCCTTTTCCCGGACATTCTGAAGGATAATTTGCAGGACGCAACAAAATATCCGTTTTATTTAAAAAATCATAAATTTCTTTATTTTGCCAAATATGATTTCCAGAGGTTATTACATCAACACCGGCATCTACTAATCTTTTTACTGTTTTTTCAGAAATACCTTTACCATTTTTTGCACAATTTTCTCCGTTAACAACTATAGAATCATAAGAATATTTATCTTTTAATTTTGAAATATTACGCAAAAAAACTTCCAATCCCGATATACCTATAATATCCCCAATAAAAACAAAACGTAAATTTTGAACCATATTTATCTGCCTTTTTTTTACTAGATTATTTAGCATATTCAATTATTCTTTTTTCTCGAATAACATTAACTTTAATCTGCCCGGGAAAATTAACCTCTGATTCTACTTTATTGGCTATATCTCTTGCTAACATTGCAGATTTTTCATCATCCATAAAAGTTTCATCTACAATAACTCTTATCTCTCTTCCTGCTTGAAGAGCATAAGCTTTTTTTACACCATCAAAATTTCCAGCTATCTCTTCCAATTGCTCTAAACGTTTTATATATGTTGTAAGAGTTTCTCTTCTTGCTCCGGGTCTTGAAGCAGAAATTGCATCTGCAATATGAGTAATTAATCCATATATACTTTTTGCAGGAACTTCTTCGTGATGGCTTGCAATGGCATTAACAACAATCGGATCTTCCCCATATTTCTTAGCGAGATCAGCACCAACTATAGCATGAGGACCTTCTATTTCTGCTGAAACAGCTTTTCCTATATCGTGAAACAAACCGCATCTAGCAGCAAGTTCTTGGTCTAAATCCAACTCTGCCGCTATAGTTCTGGCAAAATAAGCCACTTCTTTACTGTGAATTAAATTATTTTGAGTAAAACTTGTTCTAAAATGTAAAGATCCTAATAATTTAACTAATTCTGGATGAACACCCCTAAAACCAAATTCCAATATTGCTTGTTGGCCTACCTCTTCTATGCTTGCATCGATTTCTTCTTGACATTGAGCAACAACTTCCTCAATTCTTGTAGGATTAATCCTTCCATCTTGTATTAATTTATCTAAGGCTCTTTTAGCAACTTCCCTTCTTATTGGATTAAATCCAGAAATAGTTATAACTTCTGGGGTATCACCTATAACAAACTCCATACCGGTCGCCATCTCTAACGCTTTTATATTTCGACCTTCTTTTCCTATTATTCTACCTTTCATATCTTCACTCGGTAAATGAATAATACTTGAAGAATGTAACGTAACCTGTTCAGGTAAATATCTTTGCATTGCTGAAGTCAAAATTTCTACAGACTTCTCTTTTGCTGTAACTCTTGCTTCCTCATCTACTTTTGCTAACCACTTTTGTTTTTCAAGCTTTACATCTTTTTCTAATGCTTCTATTAAAATTCTTCGAGCCTCTTCCTGACTCATCCCACTTATTCTTTCAAGCTTGAAAACTAAATCATTATATAACTTTTTTAATTTAATCTCATCAGAATTTAAAGCGTCCAAGCGTCTAGATAAATCTCTTTCTTTTTGTTGCAACTCTTTTCTCAAGTCATCCAGTAAAATTTCTCTTTGATCAAGAGTATCTTCTTTTTTTTGAATTTTATGTTGCATTCTTTGGTGTTCAATGCGCTCTTTTTTTACTTCTAAATCGAAGTCGCTTCTTTTTTTATATAATTCTCGCTTTAAATTATTAATAGCTTCTTTTCTTTCTTTTTCAGCTTCTTCTTTTGCGTCTTGTAGTAATTTTTGAGCTGCGAATTTTATTTTGTAGTACTTTTCTTTTTTACTTCTATAGTAAAAAAATACGATTGTGGCGCCTAAAACAACACCAGAAACAAACAATAATAACATTTTAATCCTTTTTAAAACAAAATTAATTATCTAAATTTAAATCAAAAAAAAACACTAAGGTATTAACCTTAATGTTAATTATATAATAAAAAAGGATAATAATATGATTAAAGAAATATGAAGTTTAAGTAATAACTATAATCAGGAAAGCTTAGATGCTAGCAAAGAACCCAAGTCTGAGGCCTTTTTTTGCCATAAACCTAAGTTTTTCTCTTGTTTTTTTAATTCACCTGCAAGTTCCAAAGCTAATAAAACAGCTGCCGTATAACCATCTTTATTTTGCATAGCAGCAACTATTTCCTTCATCCTTTTATCAACTAATTCTACAGCATTTATTATATCTTGCTCATTATCATCTGTATAAAGAGTATAATTTTTGCCCAGAATAGTTACTTTTATAGTTCTAAATTCATTTTCCATAATATACTACTTTATTACTTCTTTATTTCTTTCTTCTAGGGAACTAATACTATTAAGAAGTTCTTTGATAGAATTTTTAATAACCAACTTTTCATTTTCCAATTCCTTAGATGTTTGATCTTTAGTCATCAAAGATTCTTCTATTTTATTACACTTACTTTTTAATTCTTCATTTTCAAGCTTCAATAAATCATTTTGATCTTGTAGATTTTTATTTTGTTCAATAATCTGAAGAACTTTCTTTTCTAGCTCCTCTAATTGCTTCATTTTATTACCTTTTTTTATACAATTAAAAGGTTAATATTTTAAACCCAACTTATATAAGGTTAATAATAAAAATTAAAAAATTTCAAGAAATTTACTTTTTAACCATATCTACAAGTTGAGAAAAAGCTTTAGGTTCAAAAATTGCCATTTGGCTTAACATTTTTCTATTTAATTTTATGTTTAAACTTTTTAAAGAATTAATAAATTTGCTGTAACTAATTCCATTCTTTTTGCATGCTGCATTAATTCTAGAAATAAAAAGAGATCGAAAATCTCTCTTTTTAAGCTTTCTACCAATAAATGAATATTCTAAAGCTCTCAAAAGAGTTTCTTTAGCTCTTCTAAAAACATTTTTTCTTTGCCCCCAATATCCCTTTGTTTGTTTTAAAAGTCTTTTATGACGTTTTTTTGTAATGGTTCCTCGTTTAATTCTGCTCATAATTGCCCTTCAAAGAAGTTTTTATTCTTTAATTAACTAATTAAAATTTAATTCGGCATTAACCTAGACATATTCTTTTGGTCAGCACCTTCAAAATAAGTACATTTCCTTATTTTTCTTATTTGTTTTGTAGTTTTAGCCCATGCATGATGTCTTTTGTAAGCCTTAGCTCGCTTTATCTTTCCTTTACTGTTTTTTTTAAATCTTTTCTTGCTTCCTGAATGTGTTTTACTCTTAGGCATAATCAAAATCCTTAATTAATAATGTTTTTTACTTTAAATAATAAATTTTCGACCAAAAAGGGCCTCCTCTTTGTTCTTTTTCTTCAACAAGAGTTCCTAAATTTTGCTCTTCAAGATCTTTATTAATTCTTTCAAAAAAATTTCTACCCAACTCTTTTATCATAATAAATTCTCGTCCACGGAATTGGATAGTAAATTTAACCTTCTTTCCTTCATTTAAAAATTTTATCGCTCTATTCAATTTTGTTTTATAATCATTTTCGCCAATATTTGGACGCATTTTTATTTCTTTTACTTGTACAATTTTATGTTTTTTCTTCGATTCAATAAGTTGTTTTTTCTTTGCATATAAAAACTTACCAAAATCCATAATTTTAGTAATAGGCATATCGCCTTTTTCCCCAACTTTAACAAGGTCTAATTCGGCATTTTCAGCCAATCTTAAAGCCTCCTGCTTGGGGAGCACTCCTAAATTTTCACCTTTTTCATCAATAACTTGAACATTTGAAGCTCTTATTTTTTCATTTACTTGATAGTTATTTGCAAGAAGCTTATTATTACTTTTTTTATTATTATATCTAGGTTTGAATCGACTCACTAATTAATTCCTTTTTAATTCCTTTATACTATAGAATTCTCATTCTGCATTACTGCATCAAGAATCTCTTTGAATAAAACATTATCACTATTAAATTTTTTAACACAATTATCTCTTCCTTGAGCAATATTTGTGTTTTTATAAGTAAACCATGCTCCAGATTGCTTAATTATACCTAATTTTAAAGCAACCTCTAATAAATCCAGTTCCTTTGATATACCTTTCCCAAAAATAATATCAACATCAACCCTTTTAAAAGGAGGAGCTATTTTATTTTTTACAATTTTAACAGAAACTTTATTACCAAAAGCTTTCCCATCTTTCTTCAACGTAGCTATACGTCTAACATCTATTCTAACAGAAGAATAAAATTTTAAAGCATTACCACCTGTAGTAGTCTCTTTATTAGCAAAAGGCAAGGTACCAATCTTATGCCTAATCTGATTAATAAATATTAAAGAAGTTTTAGACTTATGTACAATGGGTGTAAGCTTTCTCAAGGCTTGAGACATTAATCTAGCTTGAAGTCCAACATGCAAATCACCCATATCGCCCTCAATCTCAGCTTTTGGAACAAGAGCTGCAACTGAGTCAATTACCAACAAATCTATAGCACCTGATCTTATAAGCATTTCTGCTATATCTAAGGCCTGTTCTCCATAATCCGGTTGAGAAATTACTAAATCTTTAGTATTAACTCCTATACTTTCTGCATACACAGGATCTAAAGCATGTTCTGCATCAATAAAAGCACAAATTCCACCAGCCTTTTGAGCTTGGGCTATGGCGTGTAAAGTCAAAGTAGTTTTTCCGGAAGCTTCGGGCCCAAAAATCTCTATAACTCTACCTCTGGGCAAACCTCCTACACCAAGAGCTTTATCTATCATTATAGAACCCGTTGAGATAGTCTTGACACCATCGGCAGATTTCTGCCCCAATAACATGACAGAACCTTTTCCGAATTGCTTGTCAATCTGGGCAAATGCAACTTCCAATGCTTTATGTTTTGCTTTTATATTGCTGGTACTATTTTTTGTTGTCATAATAAATCTCTCTTCTTTTTAATTAAGCTTGTTTTTTTCAAAATTCAAAAATTTCTCATGCTTTTCTATTCTAGCATTTCTTAATAAAGATGCAATGAAACCCTTTAAATAAAGACTTTTATTTTTACTCTTTTCAGAGTTTATAATCTTTTGTTTTTCATCATTAAATGAAATTAAATTTGTTTGTTCAATATTTTTCAATTGAACCAAATAATAATCGTAATCATTTCTATATGTTAATGCTTGGTCAGTACTGTTTAATAGGAATGCTTTTTTAGAAAAAGAACTATCAAGACCTAATCCTTCAAGTTCTTCATTATTTTTAATATTCTTTGTTATCTCAAGTTTCAAGTTGAGTTCATCACCAATTTTTTTTATAGTCTTATTTTTGTTTAATAAATCTCTTTTTGCTTTTTTCAAATCGGCTTTCAATGCTATTTTTGCTTTAGATTTACAGAAATCATCTAAAACATTATTTTTCACTTTTTTAAATTTAGGTATATGAGTTTTATTTATATTTGTAACCTGATAAATAACAATATCATCTTTATACAAAAAAGATCCAAATTCATTCTTTTTCTTTTTATTTGCAAATAATTTTTCCGCTAACATATTTTTAAGATCTTCTCCCCTAGAATCTTCCAAAGTTAGTAGTTTTGTTTCTTTTTTAGCAACATTATTATTTTTAAAGAACTCTATAGGGGCTTTATCATCTGTTCTAGATTCATAAATAATTCTTTGTACATCTGCCCGCAAACTACTAAATGCTTTTTTAGCTTTAATTGTTTTTAAAATTTCAGCTCTAACAGATTCTAAAGATTTTGAACTTGCAGGAACCCTTTCAACTAATTGAATTAACTCAAAACCTCCTTCTGTTTTTATTAATTCGGAAATTTCTCCTTTTTTATAAAGTCTATAAGCCGCCTTTTCAAATTCTGAATCATACTTACCTTTTTCTATAAAACCTATCAATCCTCCATTTTTAGCTGTTTTTTCATCCGCAGAATATTCCTTAGCAAACTCTCCAAATTTAGAAGGATTTTTAATGAGATCTTTACGAAGCTCTTTTGCTTTTTCTAAAATTTTTTCTATTTTTTCAGAATCATAGTCTTTATTTATTTCAAATAAAATATGTCTAACTTTGACTTTTGGAGGAATTCTGAAAAGAGAATTTTTATTTTTTTCATAAAAAGTTACAATGGAAGATTCTTCTACGGTCACTTTCTCGTTATAATCTTCAGAATTTAAAATCCAATAAGAAGCTTTTCTCTTTTCAGGTATACGATAATCTTCTTTATTCTTATTAAAAAAATTTAACAAAGTTTTTTTATCTATTTTTTGCTCTTTAACATTTTTCAAATATTTTTCTATAGGAAAATATAAAAGATAAAAACTTTTTTTTGCTATATTATTTGTAAAAATCTCTTTAGCTTTTGAATATGTAACATAATTAGAAGTTGCAACAAACTCTTCGAACAATTCTCTTTCAAAATTCTTTTCCATTCTTTCTTCAAATTTAGCCGGTGTAGTATTCATCCTAGCCAAGTAACTTTTATATGCCTGTAAATTTATATTTCCCATTTGATCTTTCAAATAATCAGGAAGCTTGGATGCCAACTCTTGTAAAAAATACTCTTGGCTTAATTCAATATTAAAATAATCCTTTTGAGTATCTAGCAATCTATTGTTCAAACAATTTTGGAAAGCAGCCTTTTCTGGATTTTGCAAACCGGCCATACTTAAAAATAAATCCACAGAAATTCCTGTTGCTCTAGCATATTCTCTATACATTTCAATTTGAGATCTTATATCCTGTAAGGCTTTTTGAAAATCTAAAAGCTTTACATCTTCACCATTTACTGTAGCTATTGTTATTTCTGATGGCTGAGTTCTTTTATAATTTATGTAACCCAAAACACCACCTAAAGCCAAAGAAGCAAATACGGCCCATAAAATTGAATGCCATTTTTTCATCTCTTTTCTAAAAATATAAATCATTCTCGTCCTCTCAAAATACAAATATTTTTCGTTTTAAAAGTTTATGCACAAATTTTATCGTCAAGATTAATTATCTGCAACAAAAAAATTGATTTCTTTTAAAAAATAGTTTTTTAAAAATTTAAAATCTTCAATATTTTTACAGTCTAATTCAATTATCTTACAAATAAATTCTGGATTTTTAGATTCTTTTTGTAAGTGTTTTTTAAAGCTTTTCCAAAATGTTTTTTGTCGTTTTGCATATAATTTGGTTTCCTTTATAACTTCTTCAACTAGGCAATCGAATTGTTTTTTGTCTTTTCCGTTTTTTATCCAATCGACTATATTTTTATAACCTATTAATCCTTTTTTTAAAAAGAAACTTTCCCAGTCACTACCCAAAATTTTTTCTACCTCTTTTACCCAACCCAAATCAAACATTTTTTTTGTTCTCTTCTCTATTCTTTTGTATAAAACATCTTTTTCTAAATTTAAATGGATAAAAAAAGAGTTAAAAAAGGGTGAAAAATCGGGTTTAATCTGGGAAGGCTTTAAACCTGTTTCTTTCCAGATATCCAAAGCTCTTTTTAATCTATATTCATCATTGGGATGAATATGACTAGCTCTTATAGGATCAATCTTATTTAAAAGTTCCCATAAATTCTGATCTTCAAAACTAATACATTGATTAATTTTTTTTATTTTTTTAGGAGGGAAAAAAAGAGACTTTATATAAAATAAAGATCCCCCAACAATAACAGGAATTTTATTTTTTTTCCAAACCAAATTAATTTTTTCTTTAACTAATTCAGTATACTCGGCAACAGATAAATCTTTCGGGGTATTCAAAATATCGAATAAATGATGTTTAATTTTTTGCTTTTTCCAATCCGGTTTGGCCGTACCAATAGAAAAAGGGGTATAAAATTGCCCCATATCGGCATTTATTATCTCAACAGGTAAAAAATTACCAACCTCCAAAGAAAGATCCGTTTTGCCTGAAGCAGTGGGCCCGGATATAAGTATCACAAAGTTATTATCATTATCATTCTTCATGGTAATGATAATAACAATTTATACAGCAGAAGAAAACTGTTTTATATTAGCTTGTTGAAATAAAAATTGTTTAAAAGGTGCATGCAATTGATCCAAAACAGATGATTGTGTCTGACTTGTTACAACTTGTATTTCTTGGCACAAAAGATCTTCAGCAAGCATTAATAATTTTCTTTCACCGAAAGAAAGTTCTTTTTGTTGTGCAACACACATTAAATCTCTATATACATAAGAAATATCTGTAATACTGCCACTTTGAATTTTTAATTGGTAATCCTTATTTCTCCTATTCCAACCACTTGGTGTAAAATCCAAATACTCTAATTTTTTATCCGGTTTTTTATACAATTGATCAAAAACTTTCTTTATTTGAAGTTTATCACTCGGAAACCTAACTCCACAGCCAGACATATTATTAACGGGTAAAAGAATTGTCATATCCTTATAGATGAAGTCTAATCTAAAAAAACTTATTTCTTTACCGCCAACATGTTTTTTTATAACTTCATCAATAATGGCAACACCATGCCCAGGATAGACAACTTTATCTTTTAAATTGAACATAAAAGCCCCTTTCATCTCGCCGGAATATACAGCTTGATGCTAAAACCCCTCCATAAACCCTAGAAATATCAAAAAAAAGGCGCACCTTTAATAGATACGCCTTTAAAATTCAAAAAATTTATAAGAAACAAATAGATAATTTTTTAATGTGTAAAAATTATGCATTCAAATATCCCTATATTTGCAATTTAAATTTTGGAATTAATATTGTAACAAAAAAAAATTCTTTTTCTCAAGTTTACGTAAAATATGTGTAATTTTTGCATTTTTTCACAAAAAAGTATCAAAAATACCAAATACATTTGCTAACAAAAAATTTTAACATTAGTTTAATTAGAAAATACTCATAAAAATAAAAGAAATTAAAATGAATAAAAAATTTTATATAAAAGAACTAATTTTCCGAATAACTCTGATAGC
>WJLJ01000065.1 GCA_014728525.1 Candidatus Babelota bacterium
ATTATAAATGAAAATTCAATAAATTTTATTAAAACTTATTAAATATATAGAGATTTATTTTTTTTATTATTAAATTTAAACTTATTAAAGGATTATTATAATAACAATCAAAATAAAATTATAATGATAAGTAAGAAAAATTTTTAATTATTATTTTATGTTTAATTAATTGGTTTAAAATAATCTTGTCTTAATTTATTAACATTGGAATCATTTTCTTCTATTTTAGAACGAATTCTTTTAGGCGTATTTTTTCCGAAATATTTAAATACGGTAACTAATAAATAATCTATAGCATCGCGCAAATCACTGTCTTCTTCATAACTGTGTGCGATTCCTTGCCATATAGGTTTATTTTTCCAAAATCCTTTTTCATATACTTCAATTAAAAGAATTTTATTAAAAAGAGTATATTGTTCCGGTACATAAACAACTCTATATCTATAACGATAATACGGATAATAATCATAATAATACCATGGACCGTAATCAGGAATATATACGGGAACATCTCTGGTGTGTGTTGATTTTTCCATTGCAAAAGAAAAATTTAATTTATAGTCTGCGTTATTTTCTTTTACTTTAAAACCATTTTCTTTTAAAAGAGTTGCTATTTTTTGTGAAACTTCTTGCACAAATAAAGGATCACCTTTTTGTTTTGCTTTAATAGAAAAAGATGCACCTTTTTCAAAACCTTTCGGTATTATTTCTTTGTTTGCAAATGTATTTGTGGTTATTCTCATTCCCGTATCTTTTCCGCAAGAACAAAAAAGTAGAATTGATGTAGTTATTAAAATTAATTTTTCAATTTTCATATTTATTCCTATTTTTTATAATTAAGAAATTTTTTATAGTTTATGAAGTATTTTTTATTTAATTCAAGTTTTTTATAAAAGGATCTTTTATGAATAGTTATAGAAATAAGTTGATTAAATCTATTGCTGATAAGATAAAATGTAAATTTCTCAATGAAGGCTCCGGGCATGATTGGTGGCATATTTATAGAGTCTGGCAAAATGGAATTAAAATAGCAGAATCGGAAAATGCAGATATGTTTATTGTTCAACTTGGATGTTTATTGCATGATATTGCTGACTGGAAATTTTATGATGGAGATCAAGATATTGGTCCTAAAAAGGCAGAAGAGATTTTAAAAGAGTTTGCAGTAGAACAATCAATAATAGAAAGAATAAAAAAAATAATTAAAAAAGTATCATTCAAAGGTGCAGAAGTTATGCATGAAAAAATGAACTCTATTGAAGGTAAAATTGTTCAAGATGCAGATAGATTGGACGCAATGGGTGCTATTGGAATTGCCAGGACTTTTGCATATGGCGGTTATAAAAACAGACTGATCTATGATCCGAATATTAAGCCTGTAATGCATGAAAATCAGAATGATTATATTAAAAATAATAGCCCAAGTATAAATCATTTTTATGAAAAATTATTATTATTAAAAGATCTTATGAATACTAAGACCGGTAAAAAAATGGCACAACAAAGACATATCTTTATGAAAAACTATTTACAACAATTTTATCAAGAATGGAATAGTAATATTGTTGAAATATCTCAGTAACGAGATTAATTTTCTAGAGTCCTTTTTATCTAAAATATTAAATTATTTTGTATAAAGTTTAATATTGTTAAACTTAAATGAATATAAAAAAGTTTATTTAAGTTTAAGGAGAAAATTATGAAGAGGTTATTATTATTTTTATCTTTTGTTGTTGGTTCTTGGTTGATTTTTAGTTCTTACTTATATGTTGATCACTTGGTTAATCATCCGGATACAATTATTGAAAGATATCAAATAGATCTTGGGGAATTCGATCAATATTTCAACTATGTAGAAAATAAAAAGCAAAGAGAGAAAGCATTGGAATATGCAAAGGAACATGGACAAGAAGAGGGAGCATTAATGCTTTTAACTTCAGGTTTTAAACTTTTTAAACCTGAGTGGAAAACTATTGGTTTTTTTAAATTTTTAATTTTACCAATTATACATCCGGTTAAGACTTTTTATGTTATTCTTTCATCTTTTGGAAATAATGGAATTGATGAGAATTTTTCGGTCAATCCGATGGTCGAATTAATATTTAAATTATTATTATGGTTTGTAACGGGTAGCTTTTTATTATTTACTTTATTCCTTATTTTATTTGTGACTATTAAATTTACAAAAGATGCTTTGGTTCTTGTTGTTAAACGCTTTAAAAAGTTTTAACGTTTTATTAATTGCTTAGATAATTCATAACTTAGCCTGTCTCGTCGTAGTTTTAACGAAGACTGAACACATTCAGAACCAAATCTTTATGAATAGACTGAATTTATTTTTGTTGACGTTAGGTTTTGTTTTTTTGGATGGTTTCTCTACTCTTTTAATGGTGATATAAATAAAAATGGAAATAAAAAGGCTTGTTTCTTTTGTGCCCCAGAAAAAGAAAATATTATTTTTGAAATGGAAATAAAAAGGCTTGTTTCTTTTGTGCCCCAGAAAAAGAAAATATTATTTTTGAAAATGACTTTGGTTATATTTATAAAGATAAATATCCTGTAACAAAAGGTCATCTCTTAATAATTCCCAAAAAGCATATTTCGGGTTTTTTTGATATTACGAGTGAAGAAATGGTTTTTGTTTTTGATTTGCTAAAGCATGGCCGAACCTTAATATTGGAAGAATATCCTGAAGTGGAAGGATTTAATGTAGGTATTAATATTGGATCTGTTGCAGGACAATCTATTTTCCACTTGCACGTTCATTTAATTCCTCGTAGGAATGGTGATGTAGATAATCCTAAGGGTGGTGTTAGGGGCGTTATTCCTTCTAAAATGTGTTATTAAATTATTTTGTTATAAAGGTTTTTGGACAAATTAGTTTTAGGCTTACTTATGATTAAAGAAAAAATTTTTAATAAATTAATTAGAGATAATATTCCGCAAATTCTAAAAAACAGGAAGGTTCGATTTACTGCTCATATATTAAGTGGTAATGATTTTTTAAAGGAACTTAATAATAAACTTGATGAAGAAATTAATGAATATTTGCAAGCTAAAAATAAAACAGAGGCTCTTGAAGAATTAGCGGATATTCTAGAGGTTATAAAAACTATACTTAGAGAACTAAATATTTCGTATGATGAATTAGAAGAAATTCGATTAAAAAAACTAAATATTAATGGCGGATTTTCTAAAAAAATTTTTTTAGAAAAAATATGTGAAAATAAATAGAACTAGAATTTCTTTAAATAATTTTATATTTCAGATGCAGCAAAAGTTATTTGTGATTATGTCGAATAGTCTTTACTTGTTCTATCAATATTTACGTTTATTTTTTTACGAAATTGCAAATTTATTGATTAAGGTTTTAAATTAAGATGGCTTTAGATTTATATTTAGGCCATTTTTATTTTTGGTGTATCTTATTTGACACATTCAGAACCAAGTCTTTAGATTTTAGATTGAGTTTATCAAATTAATTATGCCTTTTTTTTATTAAATTCAGTTTTAAATTATCTAAATATTGACTTTTAATAATGTTTTTGTACAAATTATAGCGTCGATTAATTAAATTGTACAAATATATTAAGAGTTAATTATGATAATTAAAAGAAAATTAGTTAGAAAATTAAAAGTTTTAGCAAAACAATACCCCGTTGTTTCTATTTATGGTCCGAGGCAATCCGGAAAAACTACCTTATCTAAAATGGCATTTAAGAACTACAAATATATAAATTTAGAAGATATATCACAAAGGAAATTTGCTGAATCTGATCCAAAATAATTCATTGGGACATATTCAAATGAAAAAGGTGTTATTCTAGATGAGGTTCAAAATGTTCCGGATTTGCTATCTTATATACAAGTTTATGTTGATCAACATGAAAAACCTGGATTTTTTATTTTAACAGGTTCACAAAATTTATTATTAAATGAAAAAGTACCACAATCTCTTGCAGGAAGAGTTGCAATATTAACACTATTACCTTTTTCCATTGGAGAAGCAAAAGAGGAGGGTATACTTTCCAGCAACTATCTTAAAGCTATATTCAAAGGATTTTATCCTAGGGTTTTAGCAAAAAACTATTCCCCATTAACTTGGTATTCAAGTTATATTCAAACATATGTTGAACGAGATGTAAGACAAATTAGAAATGTAACAAATCTTTCATTATTTCAGCATTTTATTGAATTATGTGCAGGGAGAATAGGACAATTGCTTAATGTTTCTTCATTAGCAAACGATTGTGGTATTAATACTGCAACTGCAAATTCTTGGCTATCTATATTACAATCAAGTTATATTATTTTTATGCTTCGCCCGCATCATAAAAATTTTAGTAAACGTATAGTTAAATCTCCGAAATTATATTTTTATGATACCGGGCTTGCATGTTCATTACTTGGTATAAAAAGTGAAAACGAACTTTTAAAGCATTATTTAAGAGGCGGTTTATTTGAATCTTTTGTCATATCTGAGTTTATGAAATATGAATATAATAAAGGAGAACGACCAAGGCTTTATTTCTGGCGAGACAATCATGGTCATGAGATTGATTGTATTATAGAAGAAGGTCAAAAGTTGACGCCTGTTGAAATCAAAGCGGGAAAAACTATTAATTCAAGCTTTTTTGATGAACTTAAGTATTGGAATGAGATTTCAGGTATTAAACCTATAAATAATTTTTTAATTTATTCTGGAAATGAAAATCAGAAAAGAAGTATTGGAAATGTTTTAGGATGGCAATCACTAGATAAAGTTTTTAGAAAAAAATAGTTTTTGGTTATCATTGAAATATTCAGACCTGTCCTCCGTGTTTTGGATATGAATCTCTTTTAAGAGAATCTTGCTTGGTATCTGATTTAGATGGAACTTTAATTAATACTAAAGAGGGTAAACGTATTATTCATTTCGCAAAAATGTCTATTATTGATGCATATAAAGTATATTCTGATATAATATTTGAAAATGAAGATGAATATGGAGAGTTGAAGTCTTTTTTAGATGAAAATATTAAACCTTTGATATAAAAACTATTGGAGCTTTGTATGGATGAATATTTAGATATTGTTAATGAACTAGACAATGTTACTGGTTTTAAATTGCGTAGTGATTTTTATGCGAATGGAGAATCGAATTTTAGAGTTATTAATGCTTTTGTAAAAAATTCTAAAGGAGAGCTTTGGATTCCAAAAAGAACTGCATCTAAAAAATTGTTCCCTCTACATTTGGATGTTAGTGTTGGCGGTCATGTTAAAAGTGGTGAAAGTTATGGGTTAGCATTTGAAAGAGAACTTGCGGAAGAATTGAATATAAATATTAACTCCGTTTCTCATAAAGAAATTGGATATTTTATGCCCCATAAAAATTCCTTATCAGCCTTTATGAAGGTTTATGAAATTTCATCTAATGATAATCCTAATTATAACAAGGAAGATTTTATTGATGCTTTTTGGATATACCCCGAAGATTTAATGAATTTAATAAAAAATGGAGAAAAGGCAAAGGGGGATTTACCTAAATTGTTAAATCTGTGTTACGGGACAAAGATTTAAAAGTAAATTATGTTTAATCCAAATATAAAGGAAATTTATTCATTAAAAGATGTTGAAAGTGAATTATTTAAATTAAATTCAAAATCTCTTGTTGCTTTTGATATTGATGATACATTAACTATCCCATCGGAACCTTTTTTTCAAATTTTGTATTTAGATAATAAATTTTTTCAAGAACCTTTAGGTAAATTTTTAGATAGTATCAAACAAAAAAATAAAAATTTATTTTTATCTCATAAACAAAAAAATATTAAAACTTTTAACATATTAAGTTTGGTTTTTGATAAAACTGTTTTTAATCCAATAGAAAAACAATCTATAAAACTTATAAAGAGAATGTTAAATTTAAATATAAATGTTATAGGATTAACCGCATTAAGTACGGGATCTTTTGGGGTTATTGGTAATCTCCAAGATTGGAGAATTAAAACACTTAGAAAATGTGGATATTATTTTAGTAAAAGATTTGAAATTCGGAATGAATATTTTTCTTTTAGCGAGAATTATAATGGTTTGCAACCTGCATATAAGCAAGGTGTTCTTTTTTCTGCGGGTAATTCAAAGGGCTTGGTTTTACATAATTTTTTAAAAGAAGTTAATTTTATTCCAGAAAAAGTTGTTTTCTTTGACGATTTAATTGATAACTGTGTCAGTGTTGCCCGAGCTCTTTATTTTTTATCTATTCCATATTGTTGTTATTTATATAAAGGGGCATTTAAGGAGTTAATTCAATTTGATCAAAAAATTATTAATTATCAGTATGAGCATTTAGTTAAATATAATGAATTTTTAACATTTGAAAGTGTAAGTAAAAAAATATATTTATAGTAAATTTTGCATAGAAATCGATATAAGTATTTTATTAGAGTTTATGGCCGGATTTATATTTAGGCCATTTTTATTTTTGGTGTGCCTAGCAGGGCTCGAACCTGCGGCCTTGAGATTAGGAATCTCACGCTCTATCCACCTGAGCTATAGGCACACAAAAAAGTTTATATTTCAAATTCCTGTCCGCCATAGCCTTGCGCGACGGCGGAAGCTATAGGCACACGATTAAGTTTATATTTCAAATTGCTTTGTATATTTAAATGTAATGCAATTTATAATTCTTCATCGCGAATGATTTCTTTTTCTATTGCTTTAAGTGATAATTTTGTTTGAGCAACGAGAGTATTTTTCAAAGGGTGGCCTTTAAGGTATTCGTTATATTCTTTTAGTGCACTATACATTGCAACTTTTATTTGATGTTTTGAATGACTTCTCTCTAAAAAACTTATAATATTTGTTTTTTCGATAAAATATTCTAAACCGTACTTTGATAATAATTTTTTTATTTTAGTTTTAGTTATTCCATTGCAAGAAATTGATAATGATAGGGCAAAAAAAGAACACAAATAAATTTTTTTAAACATATTTTCCATTCTATAGTTTTAAGTGTAAAAATTCATACCTATATAATCTTTAATCCATTACTGGCCGTGCCAGCCATAATTAGCGAAGCGAAGACTGTCCGTCTTCGTTATACTTCGACGCGACATCGCGCCATAGCTACTTTGTAGCGACGGCGGATGGTGCGCCTGGCAGGACTCGAACCTGCAACCTTCGGATTCGAAGTCCGCGACTCTATCCAATTGAGCTACAGGCGCACAAACAACAATATATTATAACAGTAATTTTTATTTCTTGTTAGATTATTTATTATTTTATATCAGCATAAATATTTATTGTTGAATTTTCTAAATTTTGAAAAAATTATTTTCCGTTTTTTACCTTTTTTTTATCGAGATTTTGTATAAAGAATAAAATATTATTATTTTAAAGTTAATTTTATTTGATAAAAAAAAATTTTTATCTTACACTTGCCTAAATTATTTTTTTTAATGGGAGTGTATGGTGAAAAAAATCATATTGAATTTTCTTTTTATTTTTGGTCTTCTTTTAACAAGTTTTGTTTTTACACAAAAAATAGAAATTTACAGAAAAGATATTCCTAGAAAATGCTTAATTAAAAAAGTATATGAATGTGAATTTGAATATATTGAAAAAGAGGATATACACACATTCTTTTTTTATGATTGGTTAGATTTAGAGTATGATTCTTTTTCTATAAATAAGATAGAAAAAGAGTTTTATACCAAAGAATTTGAAATTGGTGATTATCGTAAAGTTTGTTTTTATATAAAAAAAATAATAATATCTTAATTATATAATAAGAAAGGACATATATGCGTAGAGTAGTTATTTTTTTATTTTTATTATTAGGTGCTGTTTTTTCAATTAAGCCTATGAGTTCTGATCCTAATGTTAAGAAACTGATGAAATCTGTGGAGCCGGAATATAAAAAAAAGGTTAAAATATATATATATAAGGATATTGATTCAATTCCTGCAGGGTTTAAGTCTTGGGAACGAGACATAATAGATACAACTTTATGGAAATATTATGGTCGATTAAAAATTAAAGAATTTGAGAATTGGTTTAAAGAAAAGCATGATTTAAGATACGTTAAAGCGTTTGTAGTTTGGAGATTTGAGCAACAAATCCATACTTATAGAGTTCTTCAGTTGTGGCCTTTTGACCATATATTGATAGCATATATTAAGTAATATTAATTTTTTCTTGATCGGTAATTAAACAATTTTTAAGATTTTTAATTTCTATTAATGGGCTTATTTCAATATTGAAATAAAGCCCATTCTTTTTATATTGAGATATTTTTCCTGTACAAAAACCTTCGGGAAAAATTAATCCTTGTCCGCTTGATATAACAAAATCATCTTGCTCTAAATTAGAAAAATGATTAACAAAATCGAATTTTAGTTTGTTAATTTCATTTATACCTTGGCAAATTCCTGCTGCATTGGTATTGTTTGTATGGGCTGCTATTTTACATTTTTTATCTGTTATCAATAATACTTTGCTGTACCATCTGAAAACATCTATAACTTTTCCTATAATTTGGAATTTATAAATGGCTACCATGTCCTTTTTTATATTATGTTTTTTGCCTCGATTGATAAAAATATAATGTTCATTAGGTGTTATATTTTTTAAAATTATGTTTGCAAATATAGCGTCATCAAGATTGTATCTTTTTCTAAAATCCAAAATTTCTTTGCTTTGCTTATCAAATTTTATTGTACTTTTTAACTCTATGTTTTCTTTTAATAAGTTTTCGTTTTTTTCTTTTAATAAGATATTTTCAGAAAGTAGTTTATGATAATTTTTTTTGCGTTTTAATATATTTTCTATCGGTTTTGATATTTTTGAACCGAGCCATAAAAAAGGGTAAGAAATATTTGCAGAAATATCTTCTAAAACTGATTTTTTAAAAAAGAAAATTCTGTTTATTAAAAATAAGAATATTAAACTAGATAAACAGATAATTATTGTTTTTTTTCTCCAATTTTTTTTCATTTTTTATAGTTTTTCTAATAAGTTATTAAGTATATTTTTCATTTTAATTTCAGTATCGGCCATAACCAAACTTTTTCTTATTTGTGCCGCATTTTCTATGTTTTTTATGTACATGGGTAAATGTTTTTTAAGTATGTTAAATCCGACTTTATGCCCGTAATGTTTGTTGTTTAGCCTTAAATGTTCAAGTGCAACTTTAATTTTTGCTTTTTCTGAAATATTAAAAATTTTGCCAATTAATTCTTGTTTTATTTCTTCTATTTTCCATGGTGCACCATAAAGTGCTCGGCCTATCATAAACCCATCAACACCTGTTTTTTTATAAACTTCGATGGCACTTTTTGCATCAACAATGTTTCCGGAAAATATCACAGGAATTTTAATAGTTTTTTTTATTTTTTTTACTAAATCAAAATCTAATGAGCCGGAAAATCCTTGATCTTTTAATCTTGGGTGTATGATTATTCCGTCAACACCAAGATCTTGAGCTAGCAATGCAACTTGCAGAGCATTTTTTTCTTTAAAGCCGGCTCTTATTTTTATTGTAAAAGGTATTACGTCTTTAACGTTATTTTTTATTGTTGTAATTATGTTTTTTAACATTGGAAGATCAGCCATAAGAGCACAACCGGTTTTTGAATTTATGATCTTTTTTGCAGGACATCCGGAGTTTAGATTTATCATGTCAAAGTTATGCTCGAGAATTTTTTCTACTGATTCTTCTATAAAATTTGTTGAATTTGCAGATATCTGAAAACAAATGGGGTGTTCTGTTTTGTTTATATTAAATTCATCTAAAGTTTTTGCGTTTGCTATTGATGCAACATGGCGCATTTGACCCCATAGCAACTCTTCTTTTGAATATTTTCTTATTAGTTGCCTTAAAGAAGAATCTATAACTCCATCAATTGGTGCAGACATAAATCTAGGTACTTTTAGATTTTTAAAAGATATTTTTTTTTGCCAAAAACTTTTTGATGTCATTTATTCATATCCCTTAGGTGTTTTTAAATGATAATCAGTGCTTTGTTCAAATGCATAAGCAACTTGATAAATTAATTCTTCAGATAATCTCGGACCAATGAATTGAAATCCGATAGGCAAGCCATCTTTAGAAAATTCTCCGGGTATAGAAAGTGCCGGATTTCCTGTAATACAATTGGGAACGGTAAAATAATCTGCCCAATACATTTTTACAGGATCATTGCACATCTTTCCGATTTCAAAGGGAAGTGTTGTTGTTGTAGGACTTATCAAAAGATCTACCTCTTTAAATGCTTGTTCAAACTCTGCTCTTAACATTGCTCTTACATGATCGGCTTTTTTATAATAGGCATCTTGATGACTTGATGAAAGTACATAATTACCCATAAGTATTCTTCTCTTTACTTCCGGACCGAAGCCATCGTGTCTGGTTTTTATATACATTTCTTTTAAGTCTTTTGCATCTTGCGCTCTCATGCCATATAAAGAACCATCAAAACGTGCAAGATTTGATGCTGCTTCAGCTCTACTTACAATAAAATAAACAGATATCCCGTATTTTAAATCCGGAAGTTCTATATATTTTATTTTTGCTCCTAATTTTTCTAGTTGTTTTATTGCGAGTTCAAAACTTTTTTTTACTTCAGCATTTATGCCATCAGATTCTAATGCATCTTTTATTACGCCAAAGGTTAAGTTTTTTGGTAATTTACCGGTTAAATTTTTTGTAAAATCAACTTTAGGTCTTAAAAGAGAAGTCGAATCATTTGGGTTTTCTCCCATTAAAATTGAAGAAAGTAAGGCATTATCATAAACAGTTTTGGTTAAAGGTCCGGGTTGGTCAGTTGAAGAAGTAAAAGCGACTATACCCTTTCTTGAATTAGAACCATAAGTTGGATACAAGCCTACTAGTCCGCAAAAAGCTGCTGGTTGACGAACGGAACCGCCGGTTTCTGTTCCGATTGCCCAAGGAATAAGACCTGCAGCAACAGCACTGGCAGAACCGGAACTTGAGCCGCCTGGAACTCTATTTGTATCCCAAGGATTTTTAGTAATTCCAAAAGCTGAGAATTCACCGGATGAACCCATTGCGAATTCATCCATGTTTGCTCTGCCCAAAATTACAGTACCTTCGTCTTTTAATTTTTTTGTAACGGTTGCATCATATGGTGCCTTATAATTTTCAAGTATTTTAGATGCGCAAGAGGTAATTTTTCCTTTTTGTGAAATATTATCTTTTAATAATCCGGGTATTCCTGAGAGTATTCCTTGTTTATTGTTTTTATCTAGATCCTTTTCTTCGAATATTTCTAACGCAACATTAAGTTTATCATTATATTTTTTAAGCCTGTTATAATAAAAACTTATTACTTCTTCTTTTTTTATTTCTTTTTTTTCTAATTTTTCTTTTAATTCTTTTATTGTGAGGAATGTTTTCATTTTTACAGAATCCTTTTTTCAGAATTTATTATTGTTTTAAGATTTTAGGAACAACAAAAAAGTTGTCTTTTTTTTCGGGAGCTTGATCTAAAAGAGGTTTAGAATCAAATTTTATTATCTCATCTTCTCTGAAAGTATTAACGTTTTTTATCGGTGCAACTTCTTTGGATAATTTTACTTGGCTAAGTTCTTCCGTGTAGTCTAATAATTTTTTAATTTGATCAACTAGATTATCTATTTCATCATCATATAATTTTAATGCTGAAAGATCTGCTAATTTTAAAAGTTCTTCTTTATCGAATTTGACCATTTATCTTCCTTTTGAGGTTGTGTAATTGGTAATTCAAAGCCTTTCTCTATTTTTACAGATAAAGATACCGCAGGAGAAATTCTTGTTTTTTTCACTTTTTCTTTTTTTATTCTTAAAGCTTTCTTTTTTCTAAAGGCTAACATGATTATACTTATCATGTTGGGTAGAGCAAGAGGTAACAAAAATATGTCGGTTATTTGTGCTAAAAATTTTACCTCAGCAATTGAGCCTAAAAATATTATTGTTGCCATTGCAAGATTAAAAATATAAAGATATTTTCTTTTTGCCGCATATGAAAAACATTGGCTTCCCATATATCCTTCGCCAACAATTGTTCCGAAAGAAAATAAAAATGCGCTGATTAATATAACAACGGTTCCTATAGAGGCAAAATAATTTTTAAAAACAGAAGCGATTATGTTAATTCCTATACCATGACTGGGATCTAACCATGCACCGGTCATAAGAACCATTAATCCAGTCAATAAACAAACAATACCATCCGAATATATGGCTGCCATAGAAAGCATACCTTGTTTTACGGGTGTTCTTGTAGAAGACATTGAGTGTGGAATTGTAGACATTCCTAATCCGGATATGTTAGAAAAATATCCTTTTGCAAGTCCCCAACGCAATGCGCTTTGTATTCCAAAACCTGTTCCTGCACCAAATATTGCTTTGGGTGTAAATGCAGATTTAAATATTAAAGAAATAACTTTAGGTAATTCAGATATATTATTAAAAATTATCCATAATGCGGCACTTATATATAAAATTAACATTAAAGGAACTAATCTTGCAGATATTTTGCTTACTCTTTTTATACCTCCTAAAAGTACGTAACTTACAGTTATTGCCAATAAAATTCCTGTTACGTATTTAGATATATTATGAGCATGTAATAAATCAGAAAGAGCATTTGCTTGGTTACTTGCCCAAACGGTCAAAACTATTAGTGCTGAAAAAGCATAGATTTTTGCAACAAAAGATCCTAGCATTTTTTTTATGTAAGGCATTGAACCGCCTTTTATTGAACCATCTTTTCTTCTTTTTCTATTTCTAAGAGCAAATGTTACTTCTGTAAATGTTGCTGCTGCACCAAAAATAGTTGCAAGCATAAAACCCAATAAAGCACCCGGACCTCCAAGTTTTATTGCAATAACCGGAGACACTATATTTCCCATTCCAATAGAGGAAGACATGGCTGTTAAAAGTGCTTTTTTTGACGAAACAGTATTTTTACAACTTTTTTTAGTTTTCTTTTTTAATAAAATTTTAATAATTTTTGGTATTGCTCTAAATTGAACAAATCGTGTCTTTATAGACAAAATAATTGCTCCGAACAATATAAATAAGCAAGTTGAATAGCTTATTGTTTCTGTAATAAACTCAAACAACATAACAACATTCCCTTTTTTATTCGTTTATTAATTTTTATTCTTTAAAACCTTTGGAGTTTTTTATTAGGTTTTGCTTTTTTTGAAAATCTTTTAAAAATCTGGGTTGAACCCAGGGAAACAAAAAAAAGGCTAAGATTTGCCTCTAAAATATTGAAAAATTATAGAAAAATTTATTTAAAAGACTTAATAATATATACCAAAAATTTGGATTTTTATCAAAAAGCTGCAAAAAGTTTGTTTTTTAGGCATTTAAATACGTTACGTTTCAAACTGAATTATATGTCTTTATTTTGCCATTTGGGTGTTTTTATTCGTTTTAAAAAGAATATTCCCATAAGACCTGTATTGAAATAAAAACTGCCATATATTAATACGAATTTTAGAACTTGATTTTGAATGGGAAGTTTAGAGAAAAAATAAACTAATGGCATAAAGAAAAGAAAACAAGAAAAAAATCTGACTTTCATCACTGTTTTTACATCTCCGGCACCCCTCAAAGCTCCGGCCAAAATTAACTGAACAAAATCTAAAACTACAAGTAAGCTTATAAATACTAATGCTGGGGCTGCTAAATGTGAAAACTTATTTTTAGGATCGAAGAAACTTACCAGATATTCAGACTTAAAACATAAAAAACCTAAAGTAATAATTAACATTGCGGCAGAAAGAATCATCACTTTTTTTATGTTAGACTTGGCTCCTTGCGGATCTTTTGCTCCCAATCTATTACTGACAAGAAATATTATAATTTGTGCAAAACCTACCGCAGGAAGAATTGCAAATCTTTCCAAGTTTTTTATAACATCGTAAGAGGCTATAGCATATTTGCCCATAGGTGCAATCATTTTGCTCAAAACGACATAAGCTGAAGCCAATGAACCTTTATCTATCATTATTGGAAGGCTTAAGCCTATTAATTTTTTTACTCGATGAATATTAAAATAGTTTATAAATAATTTTGAGAAATATTTTTTATAATCTTTTTTTATAAGAATATAAAAAATAGAAATTGTTATCATTACAATGTATTGAATAATTGTTGCAACAGCAGAGCCTGTTAGCCCCATTGAAGCAAAACCGAATTTTCCTAAAACTAACATATAATCAAAAACTATAAAAACAGACATTCCTACCATATATATAAACATAGGTGTTCTGGTGTTTTTAACGGCTCTCATAAATGCAAAAAATGATAAAGATATAAAAGTTAATAATATTCCGATTGATCTTAGTCTTAAAAAAGGGGCACCTTTTAAAGCCATTTTTGTTGGAACACCTATTAAATTAAAAATACCGGTAGCCCCAAAAAAAATAATTAAAAATAATATGAAACCGATAATAGTTGTTGTCCAAAAAGTATCACCAAGATCTTGACCGCATTTTTTATATTTTTGAGCACCGTTGTGACGGCCAATTATTGCTATAGCAGCAACAGGAATAGCTTCTGCCAGTTTTATTAAAAAGTGTAAAAAATTATTTGCCATGCCCAATGCTCCATATGTAGTTGTTGAGCGTAAACTGGCTATTATATAAGAGTCTATCAGTGGAGGAAGTGATATTAACATTGTGTTAGATATCATTTCAGGGAGCCAATAAAAAAGGATGTCTGTTATAGAATCACCATTTTTTAAAATTTTATTTATTTTTCCCTTCATTTACCTTCCTTATATGTTATTTTTTAATATAATTTTATCAAAAACAAAAAACATGGAGAAGGTTTATACCTTAAGGCAAAAAAATGATATTTGCAACTTTTAGATTGGTTTTTATATTGTTGTTTAGATTTTTAGGAAAGCTTGTTTTTACATTTTCTAAAAAGAGAAAAAATATTGCTATTAAAAATTTGAAATTATGTTTTCCCGATAAGAATAATAAAGAACTAAATAAGATATCAAAGAATAGTTTTATCTTATTAGGGCATTCATTTGCAGATTTTTTTCTCGTTCGTTTTTATAAAAATAAATATTTTAAAAAACACTTTAAAGTAAACGGTATTGATTATTTAATAAAAACTTTAGATGAAGGAAAAGGTGTTATTTTATCTGCAGCACACTTTGGAAGCTTTGAATTAGCGGCACACTTTTTAGCTTTAAAGGGATTTAAAAGTTTAATTTTATATAATCCTATCAAAAAGAATCCTCGAGTAGAAAAGTTTGTTAAAAATAATAGAGAGTATTCTGGTAATAAACTTATATCAAAGCATAATTCTTTAGTTGCAGTTTATAGAAGATTAAAAAAAGGCGGAATTGTTCTTTTTGCTGCAGATCAGAATTGTTATTCAACAGAGGGTATAAAAGTACCGTTATTCTCTAACAACACTTTTACTCATACCGGCTTTATAAATTTGAGTTTAAAGACGGGTGTTCCAATAGTTTCGGGTTTTATTTATACAAAAAATTTATTTGATTATCAGATAGATGTTTATCTCCCTTTATACCCAAAAGATTTTGTAAATTTGCGAAATCCTGAATATGAAATGACTTTGGCTTTAAATAAGATTTTAGAAAGGGCTATAAAAAAATCTCCTGCGCATTGGATGTGGCAGCACAGGAGATTTAAAGATCTTATTAAATATTAAGATAAAGTATATTTATCATCGGCAAAAGCTTTTTTCTTTGTTTCAGGTTTTTGTTCTTTATCTTTTAATAAAGCTTTTTCTTTTTTTAAAAGTTTTACCATTTTATCTATTGTATTATCTATTGCAAAATACATATCGGCATTTTCATAGTGTGTGTTTAAGTCAAATTGAGGAGTCTTTAAATGAAGTTCGGCTTTGTGATGTACATGTTGCTTATTTGCTTTTAACCATAATTCCATAAACATGGGTGTTTTCCATTCTGAATCTTTTAACATTTCTTCAATTTTATTGAGTTTTTCATTCGCATGTCTTTCTATTGGTTCGGAATGATCCATACTTTGAAACGTTATTTTTCTTTTCATTGTTCTCCCTTTTGATATCTATCATTATAAAAACTTATTTGCCATTTCCGAATAAAATTGAGCACCAAAATACATTTCTTTTGTTGCTTTATCGTTAATTATATCTTTTATACTTCCATGTGTAACAATTTTTCCTGAAATTACAACATAAACTCTTGTAGCAATTGACAAAAGTTGATCAACATTATGATCAGAAATTAATACGGCAATCTGATTTTTTGCCATATCCGAAAAAATTTTTTTTAACTCATAAATTGATTTTGGATCAACTCCTGCAAATGGCTCATCTAATAATATTGCTTTCGGATGCATTAAAATTGATCTAATAACCTCTAATTTTCTTTTTTGACCACCGGAAAGACTTCCGGCTAATTGTTTTGTATGTTTTATTAGATTTGTTTGTTCTAACCAGTCAAACATTTCTTTTTTGAATGTTTGATATTTACTTTTTTCATCATTCCAATATGTGTGATACTTAAAGATTAACTTTAAGTTATCAAGGACATTCATTTCTCTAAATAAAGATGTTTGTTGTGGAAGATATAATAAACCTTTTTCTACTCTTTTGCTGACTGACCAATCATTTATAATTTTATTGTTAAATTTTATTATATTCGAGTTTTTTTCTAAATTGAATTTTGTGCTTTTTAATAAACCGATAACTGTTTTTAACAATGTTGTTTTTCCTGCACCATTGGGTCCTAAGAATGCAACAACTTCGCCAATATTCAGATTAAAAAAAACATTATTTAATATTTGTTTTTTTCCAAAAAATTGATTTAAGTTTTTTACTTCTAATAAAGGCATATTATTTTTTCTGTAAAATAAATTTTATAGGACATCCCAACAAATCATAATTTTTGCGTAAAATATTTTCAATAAAACCTAGTTGTGATTCTCCAAACCATTCTGGATAGTTTGTTTTTAATTTAAAAGTAGGTATTTTTGTGTCTTTTACACTTTTTATTTGTTTTACTTTTAATTGTTGCCTTTTGTGGAAAAGAGGTTTTTTTGTTAATTCTAATTTTATTAGTTCATCAATTTCTTCGTCATCAAAAGTTTGATTCAATCTTTCCCATAATTTTTGGATTTGTTTATAAATTTTACTGATATTTTTTTTATCTTTACAAGAAATCCATACAATAGGAATTTTTTTTAAAATGAAATCATATTCTGATAAATTATGTTCAAGATAAGCTCTTTGCTCAACTTCAATAAGATCTGTTTTATTTATAACTAAAATTATAGCTTTTTTTTGTTCGTAGGCATAAAAGAGTAATTTTAATTCTTGGTCGGATAATTTTTCTTCTTTTGCATCTATAACTATTAAAATTATATTAGAAGTTCTTATAGTACTTAAAGTACTTTTTACCATTAAATTTTCTATGTCTTCTTTAACTTTTTTCTTTTTTCTTACTCCCGCAGTATCGGTAATTAATACAAGATCTTCATTTACAAAAGTTTTATTAGAGATAGCCTCTCTTGTTGTTCCGGCTACCTGAGAAACAATACTTCTTTCTTCATTTATTAATAAATTTGTTAAAGAAGATTTACCTACATTAGGTTTTCCTATAATTGCAATTTTATATGATTCTTTTTCTTCAAAATAATCTTCTCTGGGTTTGGGCAAATTTTTAGTTATTTTATCTAGAAGATCTATTATTCCTTTGCCATGTAATGCTGAAATTTCTATAAGTTCTTTAAAACCTAGAGAATAAAATTCCGGCAAATTTTCTTCTAGTGCCAGTTTGTTATCAGATTTATTTATTACTAAATAAACCGGTTTTTTAGTTTTATGTAGAGTTTTTGCAATAATTCTATCTTCTTGTGTTAAGCCGTTTTTACCGTCACACACAAAAAGAATTAAGGAGGCTTTATTTAATAAATCTATTACTTTTAATCTTATTTCTTCTAAAATAGGGTCTTTTTCCTTTTTAAAGGAAACTCCGCCTGTATCTATAAGCTCAAAGGTTTTTTTATTCCAAGAGATAATTTCTGATAAATAGTCTCTGGTAACCCCTTCTTCTTCTAGAACAATACTTTTTGTACTTTTAGAAATTCTATTGAATAATGTTGATTTTCCAACATTGGTTCTTCCAACAATAATGACTTTTGGATATTTTTTTATTTTTTTCATATTTTAACAACTTAAAAATGTCTAATTCAACCTATAATAGTATATTTTAGCATTTCTAAAGCAAAATTATAACCCCAGAGATTACTTTTGGCTTTCTCTGAGGTTTTAAATTTAAAAAGCTTTTTATTTACTTTATTTAGTTATTTTTAAAATAATCTATTTTATTTTTAATTTCTTGTTGGAAATTAAAAATAAATTCTTCTTTTGTTTTTGGCTTTTTCATATTGTCTTCAGATTTTTTTTCCGGTGTTTTTTCTATTTCTAATATGATTTTTTTAGAAAGTAGATTTAGTTTATCTTTTACTTCTTTTTCTTTATTTAATTCTGTTATGTTTAATTCTTTTTTTATTTCTTTTAATAATAAATTTAATATTTTTTGAACTATGTTTAAAGTTGAATTTGAATCTTTATTTTGTATTGAATATTCATTAAGTTTTGACTTGCTAATTTCTTCACATTCTGCAAATAAATTTGCAGCCATATCTAATTTTTCTTGAATATTGGATTCTTCTTTTTTATCAAAGTATTTTATATTTTTTATTATTGAATTAAGGAATACTTTACAAAGATTTTTATTTTCTTCTTTATTATGATAAAAAGGATCAAAGGAATCTTTTATACAATCATTATTTTCAATATATATATTTATATAATTATTCCATAATTCTTTAAATTTTCCTTGTTCGTTTTCCGGCATATAGAAATCTAAAATTGATATTAGTGCATTTGATAGATATAGTTTTTCTTGGTTTTCTAATTTTGTAAGAATTTTTTCTAGGGCTGTTTTTATATTCATTTCGTTAGAATAAACTTTTACTATAAAAGGAGAAGAGATATTAATTAAAATCTCGGCATTTTTATCTTCTTTTATTAAAGTCTGTATTCTTTTTATAATAGAATTTTGATAGTTTTGATTAGCAATTGGATCATTTAGTATTTCATTTTCAATGTTTGATAATTCGGCTAAAAAAATACCTAATAACCTTAGTGTTTCTGCTGAAAGATTATACATAGTTTTTCTATATACATCTTTTTTTGTAGATTCTTTAGTTGTTGTTTGATTATTACAAAGTGAATTTTGATTATTAAAGATAAGAATTGATAGTAAAAAAGATAATATTATTTTTTTCATTATTATTCCTTTCATTTGGGATATTATAATTTTTTTAACCAAACAGATATAATATATTTAAAAAACATTAATTCAAGATTTTTTTATGCTTTTCGTATTTTTCCCGGGAAAAATTTTTTAATTAGATTTGCTTTGGGCCATTTTTCCTTGTCTGATACGTCTATTATTGGGCCTAAATAATTTTTTGAATTGTTGTTTCTATATTGATAATTTTGTTTTGTCTGTAAAGGTTTTGGTGACACTGCTTTATTAACAATAGCTTGATTATTTGTGTTTATTTTGTTTTCTATCGGTTTAGATTGTATCGGATGTTTTTTTTTTATAAATTCAAAATTTATGACACCCGGATAGAATTCTTTTAAAATAGGTAGCCAATCTTTTTGATGTTCTTTTATTGTTTCTTGAGTAAAAGCATTATCATTTAAAAGACTTATTTGAACAAGCTTGTTTTCATTATTAAATTTTATAAATTTTGCTTGAGATAAAATTGACATTAAAAAAGGGCTATTTGATTGAGAAAGTTTATTTAAAAAAGCTTTCCAATTGTTGTCAACATTAACGGATGTTTTTTTTTCAAAAGTTTTATTTGCAGTAGGTTTTGTTTGTGGAGAAGCAATATTATTTTCTGAATTATTTTTTGAATTAGATTGAGGAGATGAAGCAGTATTAAATTCTTTATTGGTTGTATTATTTGTTTTTGTACTTTCTATTGTTTTGTTTTTTAACAAATCTTCGATATCTAAAATATTAATTTGCTGACAAATTTGAAGTAAAATAGTTTCCAGAAGAATTTTTTTGTTAGGAGTTTTTAAAAAGATATCTTCTTGCGTCCAAAATAATTGAAATATTGCGTTTAATCTGTTTAAGGATGTCTTAGCGGCTATTTCTTCCAAACGTTTCTTATTGTTGAAATATGAAGGCAAAACTTCTGTCTTAAAATTTATCCAGAGAGTTGCTCTTAATGTTTCTAATATCATATTCCATAAAATAGAAGGATCAACATTTTCAAAAGTTTTGGAATTTAGAGTGTGTATTAATTTTTTTGGATCCTGATCTATAATAATTTCAAACAGATCTAAAATCTCTTTTTCACTAACTTTACCTAGAACTTTTAATATGCTTTCAGTTGTAATAGTTGTTTCTGAAAAACGAACTCTTTCAAGCATATTTATAGCGTCTCTTACTGAGCCCTCAGTTTCTTGAATTAAGATATCAATTGCATTGTCTTCTATATTTACTTCTTCCTTTTTGCAAATATTCTTAATGTACTCCTTTAGGTTTTTGTTGTTTATTGCTTTAAATATAAGTTGAAAGCATCTTGATAAAACTGTAGCAGGAAATTTTTGAATTTCTGTTGTTGCTAAAATAAATAAAGCTGAAGAGGGTGGTTCTTCTAATATTTTTAGAAATGCATTAAATGCTGCTTTGCTTAGCATATGCGCTTCGTCAATTAAATATATTTTTTTATTTCCCAATATTGGCATATAAGAACATGATTCAAGAATTTGGCGAACATTTTCTACGCCTGTATGAGAAGCTGCATCTATTTCGATAAAATCAGGATGATTACCTATTGCCATAGATTTACAAGAATCACATTTTTGACATGGAATGGGATTATCTTTTGGGTTATTTCTAAATAGATCTATATTTTTACAATTTATTGCGGCACCAAAAACTCTAGCGCTAGAAGTTTTTCCACATCCTCTTTGTCCTGCAAAAAGATATACGGGAAATAATTTTTCTAAATAGAGGCTATTAAGGAGCATTTTTATTGGAATATCTTGCCCTACAATTTCTTTAAAATTTTTAGGACGCCATTTTCTTGCAAGATTTAAATTATTTTTTTGCTCCATAAAAATCTCTCATTGTTAGTTTTATAATTAATATTTATTTAAAAACATTATAACTTAAAAAATTAAAAACTTAGAGATTATTTTTATTTAAATTGAAAAATAAGACGGGGCACAGCTGCCAACCACTCTGGCTGCTTCCTTCCGGACCTGACCAATTAAGCAGTTAAACAAACTTGCCCCGAATTTTTTAAGAATTACTAAAAAAGTTTATCTCTTGATTCGAAAGATATCAATTTTTTTTTAAAGTTAATTCCTTAAAAAAAATGGCCGTGCACCATCTTCGCCAAGGCTTCGACGAGACAGGCCGGCGAAGCTCCGTAGGAACGAAGTATGGCGGAGAGAGAGGGATTCGAACCCTCGATACCCCTTTCGGGATATACACGATTTCCAATCGTGCGCTTTCGACCACTCAGCCATCTCTCCAAATAATTATTTTTTAGTCGTTTTTTTACTTGTAGCTTTCTTGGTTATTGTTTTTTTACCGGATGTTGATTTTTTTGTAGGCTCCTTGGTTGTGACCTCTTTTTTAGTTGTTTTTTTAGGTTCTGCTTTTTTATTTTCGGTTTTTTCTTTTTTTACTTTTTCAGCGAGAGCAGTAGTAGTTTTTTTCTGTGTTATTTTTACTTCTTTTTTTTCATCAGTTGCTTTTTTTTCAGTTGTCTTTGTTTTAGGAGCAGCTTCTTCTTTTTCTATGCCTTTTTTCAATAACTCTACTTTTTTAGGTGCTACTTTTTCAATTTCTTTATTTGAAGTTTTTGTTGTTTTTGCTGCATCTTTTGCTTTTTTAGTAATCTCTTTTTTAGTGTCTTTTTCAGTTTTCTTTGAAGCTATATAATTTTTTTGTCCATTTTCAATTATTGTAGCTAAATATTCAAGAATAAAAGTTATAGAACGAGGGGAATCATCATTTGCAGGAATTACAAAATTTATTCCTTCAGGATTTGTGTTTGTATCGACCAAAGAAACAATTGGAATATTAGCATTTATAGCTTCACGAATAGCAGAACGTTCTTTTTTTGCATCAACAACTACAATTGCTCCCGGCGGAAAACTTAAATCTAAAATACCGCCTATATTTTTTTCAAGACGTTCGATTTCCTTTTGAATCATACTAAGTTCTTTTTTCTTATAATGTTCTGTTGGCTTTTTTACAACGTCTCTGAGATGTAATAATCTTGTTATTGCTTTTTTAACTTGATCAAAGTTTGTTAATGTTCCGCCAATCCATCTATTTGTTACATATGGTAACTTTAATCTGGAAGCAATATCAAATATAGTTTTTTGAGCCGCTTTTTTTGTTCCGATAAATAATATGCATTTTCCTTGAGATGCTACATCATTTAAAAATTTTCCGGCTCTTTCTAATAAAAAGCTGGTTTTTGCTATGTCTATTAAATGAATTTTATTTTTAGATCCCCAAATAAAAGGCTTCATTTTTGGAGACCACCTTGATGTTTTATGACCGAAATGAACTCCGGCTTTTAAAAGATCTTTCAAATTTATCATATTTTTCCTTTCAGGTTATTCCTATTGCC
>WJLJ01000002.1 GCA_014728525.1 Candidatus Babelota bacterium
AATAAAATCTTTTTTGTATCAATAATCCCAACTTTATACAATATTATTTAGTGTTATTATTTTATATTTTAAAATAGGTATAAAACGTCACAGTCATCCCGCACTTGATGCGGGATCTCTTTCTTGTTCTTCGAAGTAAAATCAATAAAAATTCATTTTAATAATTTTTTCATATTAAATACATAAACTTGAAAAACAAAGATATTTGAAAGCCGAGAATCGAGATCCCACACCTGTCCGCCGAAGCCTTTTGTTGTTTTTTAAAGTTTATAACTAGATAAGTGTTGGCGAAGGCTGAAACAAGTTTCAGAATCTCATCCCTATAAGCATAAAAAAGCCGGAGATTAAAACTCCGGCTTAAAAACAAAAATAAAATTAAATTATTAGAATCTATATTCTAAAGATAAAACACCATAAAAAGCACAATCATCAGATAATCTATAATTTAAAGGATTAATGCCATTTCTTAAATCCGCAGTTAAAGTATCTCTATAAAAATCATTTTTTAAAGGAACACCTTTTACATCTTTATAATAATCTCCCGGAATAAATAAAGATGCTATTCCGCCAAGAGTTAAGTCTTTTAATAATTCATAATTAAAAATTAAACTTATTTCCGTACCTAAAAAACTATCGGCCTTTTCAGTATCGGAAACTTGATTATTGTCCGGATTATTTGTATCAACTACATACTTATAAGATTCATCATCTTTCCAGAAAAACATTAAATTTGGATTTACTTTAAATCTGTTTTTTCTAAATTTATCCGGTTTCCAAGTGGCACCCACACCAAAATAAATAAGATCAGAAAAAGTATTATTTATTTTTGCTCTAAAGCCATCCACTTCTCTTTGACCCGCCACCAAACCTAACGGTCTTGCAATATATCTTTCACCTAGCATTAATGGAGCAAAAACTCTTTTACCCATATAAAGTTCATGTAATCCCACAAAACCATCATAATTTTTATTAACTTCTTGTACGTGAGGATCATTATCTCCGGATGCATAACCTCCTTCTGCTGCAATTTTAAAGTTTTTTGCAATCTTATATCTTGTATCTATTATACCCATCCAACCATTAAAATCATTTTTATATTCCGGACGAACTCTATTGGATTTATTTTCCAAAATATTTGGTTGACCGGCAGGACCATAAAAGTCACCGGCAGCCCTTGTGATATTTGCATCGGTATATGCAGCATTTTCAGAAGCAGTATTTACAGGAGCCGATTGATTATCAAGATCTCCGGCCGAATTAACAACAACATGGCTATACCCTTTATACAAAACACCGGCACCCCTTTGTGCATTTGTTTCATCTAAAAGATTACTTGTGCTTTCCGGGATATCGCCATTATCTCTTAAAGTTACAAGCTGAACTTTGTTTCTATCTATCGAATATAATTTTTCCTGACCATAGTTAAAAGCAACTTCTCCGCCAATTTTAAATTTACCTTTTTTATATCTTGCCTCCATACCATAGGAACCGAGTTGTGTTTTTGTATCACTAGCTATTTCTACTTTTTGATCGGATGCTTCATTAAAATATACATATGGTTCTAACTCTAATCTTCCGGCTTTTTTTTCATCAAACGGTTTAATTATTAATTTTGCAGCCCAAAGTTCATCATCTTTGCCTTCACCTCTATAAGGAGTGGATCTTCTTCCTATACGTTGTGAATTTACAGTATTCATTACATCACCAACAGAAGCACTGTTATCTTCAAATTTTGAATAGTATAAATCGTACCATAATTTATCTTTACAAATTTCACCATTAATACTGATGCCGGGAGCCGATGCATCTGCATAGTAACTAAATAACCCTAAAAGCTCATAAACTGTTGCATAAAAGGGTCCTAAAGCAACACCGCGCCCTAATTGAAAAGGAAACCAACCGGCTTTTACATAATGAATTTTATCACTGCCGGAATTAAAAACTTTATTTAAACTAAACTGCATCCAAGCATCTTTAAACCAAGGATTCGGTCTGCTTGCTCTATGAGTGTGTGTTCCAAGAGAAACTCCTGCAAGGCTTGTTTCTGTTTCTGTTGTGTTTTTATATGCACCGATAACACCCCACTTATTTTTGCTTCTTAAAGCCAAATAAGCCTCAAAAGCTTTATGTCCACACTTTTGTTCACCACAAACAATGTCGACTGTTAAATCAGTTGTTTGTTTAAAATATCCAAAATCATCAGGCATATTTTTATTCAAATAAACCGGATTTAAATATGTATCATATTCAATTTTAACTTTACCTCCAAAAGTTACCTCCAAGTCTCCTTTAACAAATTTAATTGGCGGTTTTTCTAAGGGTTGTTCAATAACTCTTACGGTTGGAACCTCTTTTCTCTTCGGATCAAATAATTCTTCAGAATCTTCATCAAAAGGACCTGAATAAGAATTATTAAATAAAACAAAAGAAGAAAATGCTAATAAAAGCATTTTATTTTTTGAAGACAACATAAAAACTCCTTTTCAATGTATGTAAAAATATTTTATTGTTTAAGTTTATTATAGTTATTTATAAAGGAGTTTTTGTCAACCTAGATTTTTATAAAAATTCAAATTTTTTTAGAATAAATATACTTAAGTTGCATTGCTTAAAACTTATAAAATTCAAAACTTATAAAATTCAAAACTTACAAAGTTCAAAACTTACAAATTAACCAACCGTCCATTTGTCATGCATGTCTACCTAAGCCTTGAGCTTCGAAGAACACTCAGTACGAATGACGAAGCGAGCCAACAATACAAAAGCTTTTTCTTTTTTTTATTCTTCTTCTTCAAAATCAAATTTAAATTCTTCTCCTTCGTCACTATCCGATACATCTCCCACACCTTCAATAGCTCTTCTTCTTTTTTTCATAGCCTCTATGACATCTTCCTCTAATGTTTTCTCCCCAACCTTTTTTTCAGGTTTTTTAGGTGTAGGCTTTAGTTTACTTTTTCCTTCTTTTAAAGCTCCCGGTAATATTGGAAAAGGTTATCTTTCCTCTGTTTCTTCTACTATTTTTCCTCCAATTGTAACAAGTTCTTTTAATTGATTTCTTATTTTTTCATCTGTTGCTAACTGCCAAGGTAATTTCATTGTTTCATTATGTATATTTACATCTGCACCATTTTGCAATAAAAGTCTTACAATGTCTTTATTATTATTTTGAGCTGCATAATGTAATGGAGTATTTTCCCTAGAATCTTGAATATTTACATCCGCCCCATTTTCTAACAGTTGCCCTGTAATATCTTTATTTTCACTTTCTACAGCAAGATGCAATGGAGCAAAATTATTTTTATTTAAAATATTTGCATCTGCATCTTTTTGCAATAAAAGATCTACAATCTCTTTATTATTATTTTTAACTGCTAAATGTAATGATGTATCTCCCCATAAATTTCTTGAATTTACATTTGCACCTTTTTGCAATAAAAGTTCTACTATATTTTTATTATTTTCTTTTACCGCAAAATGTAATGGTGTGTACTCAGATCTATTTAAACTATTAACTTCTGCACCTTTTCCTAATAGAAGCTCTGCAATCTCTTTATTATTTTTAGCTGCATAATGTAATGGCATATTTCCCCAAAAATCTTCAATATTTAATTTTGGACTATATTTTAATAAAAGATCTACAATCTCTTTATTATTATTTTTTACAGCTATATGCAATGGCGTATATCTAAATTCACTTTCTATATCTAGATTTGCTCCTTTTTTTAATAAAAGCTCTGCTATATCTTTATCTCCCTTTTCTACCGCTAGATGTAAAGGCGTCTTATAATCTGTATTCTTAGCATTTACATAATCATTATCTTTATTATTATTCAACAAAGATTCTACTATTTTTTTATTTTTTTTATTAACTGCAAGATGTAGTGTGTTATTATTATTAGCATCACTTTTAATTAAATCTTTTTTTTCAGAAGATTTAATATTTTTCAATAATTCTTTTATAGATTCTCTCTTTTTTATATCTCGTATTTTAGAAAAAATACTAGTTTTTTCTTTTTTTCGTCTTTCTCGTACCGTTTTTTTAATTTTCTCTATACGGGCTTCGGATAAATCTTCTGGTACTTTAGGTGCTTCAGGCAAATCTTCTTTTATATCTTCAAATTCTAATGGCGGCATTTCCGGAAGAGATTCTATAACTTCTTCTTCCTTTTTATTTAAAAATTTTTTAACACCTTTACTTTTAGTTAAATCTATAGGGGTTAAAGAACTATCATTTGTTGCAAAAATATCTGCCCCTTTTTCAACTAATAATTTAACCATTTCAACATGTCCTTCTTGAGCTGCCATATGTAAAGGAGAATTTCCTTCATCATTTTTTATATCTACATTTACACCTTTACCTAATAGGATCCTTACTGTTTCTTTATCATTATTTTTAACCGCATAATGTAATGGAGTATTTCCTAACTTATCACTAATACTTATATTTGCTCCATATTCTAATAAAAGTTTTATTAGATCTTTATTATTCTCTTTTAATGCTATAATCAATGGAGTATGTCCATATTCATTTACTATATTTATACTTGCTCCGTTTTTTAATAGAAGCTCTACAATATTTTTATTATCTATCTCTATAGCATCATGAAGAGGTGTATTACCTAACTTATTTTTTACATTAGGATTAGCTCCTCTTTTTATCAGACTTTCAACTTCGTCTTTTGTTCCACTTATTGAAGAAATATGAAGTCGAGTATCACCTAATTCATTTATTTTTTTATTGATATCTTCTTTTTTTCTAGATTCTTCTGCTTTTTTTATTAATTCTTCTTTTCGTCTTTTTAAACTCTCCATTCTTGGCGGTACAGGTGGAAGAGTTTTTGATTTTTCTTCTTTTTCAGGTATTCCTGCTTCTATAATAGTAGATTCCTCTCCTAATTCTATAGCTCCCGGAACAGAACTACCCTCTATTTTTTCTCTAAGTACCAACTCCTTTTCTTTTTGAATCAAAGTTTTTATTTTATTCTCTAAGGCTTTCTTTGCCGAAGAAAAAATAACTCTTTTGGGTTGAATTTTTATATTCTTATTTTTAATAAATTTTTCAAATTTAACAGGAAAATTTGTTGTAGGATAATCAAAATTTTTTTTCTTTAAATTTACTTTAGAAAAAAAATCAATTTTGATTTTTTTAAAAGGAGACTTTTTTAGAAACCCAAAATCTAATTTTGATTTGGCTTTTTCTTTTATTCTATTAAATTCTTCTATTTTTATACGAAAAACATTTCCTTGATCATCAACAATATAATAAAAAGAATCATTATTATATAATCCATCAACTGCATAATTAAAATTAATAGAAAATATTAAAAATAAAAAAAATAAAAAATTTTTAAAAAAATTCAACAGCCTACTCCTTTTTTTATAAAAAATTATTACTCTCTTACTAAAATTTAGAAAAAAAAAACAACACAAGTCAATTTATTTTTTATCTATCAAAACTTACATTTTTTTTATTGAAATTTATAAATAAATTAGAATAAGATTTACCATTGCAAATTAATTCTTTTACTAACAAACAAGCTTGAGAATTAATATTTTTCATTGAATAAAAAGGAAAAATTGAACTTTCTAAAAAATCCATTAAATCTACATCCACTTCCATATGATCAATTTGATATTCTCTATAATAGTTTTGCAATAATAAAACGGGCAATAATTTTTTTAATTTTGTTCCTACTTTAACCAATGAACTGCTTAATTTAAGATTTTTTATTTCTTCATCACATAAAATTAATACTTTTTTTTCTGAATAATCAAATGAATAACTATAATCCTTAAATAAATAATCTAAGCATGAATATACATCCATAAAAACGACTTCTTTATTAAAATAATATAACGGAAAAGTGGTTATACCATGCCAATCTCTTTTTAAATTTACATGGGGAGTAATATGTTTAAAAGCATTTATTAAATCAGCTAAATCATCATTTTTTTTATATTTTTTATACAATCTAAAATATTTACCAATCTTTATTTTAAAAGCAGATATTTCTGAATCTGATATTTGAAAAATAGAAGGAAGTTCAACATTAACAATGTTTAAATTTCCAATAAAAACAGGGAATTTTAATTCCGGTAATTCATCCATTAAAAAATCAAAAATTTTAAAAGAAAAACAACCGGACAAATAAATTGAATCTAAAAAAATTTGATTGTTCAAAAAGTCTAATAAATTTAATATTTGTTCTTTATAAAGCCCTCCATAAACATATTTGTCTTCTTTAAATATTCCATGAGCAAATAAACAAATATTTTTAGGAGAAATAAATTTAATTATATCATTAAGTTTTGAAAATTTATCTTCAGAAAATATTTCAAATTTTGTTAGCTTTTTATATTTTTTTTTCGGTTTTAAAAGATAAAAATCTTTATCCGAATAAATAACTTGCCAATTAGGCTTAGAATTTTTTGCAACTTTTTTATAATAAAGATTAGGTTTTAAAATTGATTCATTTAAAATTAAATTATCTAATACATGTGAAGAAGTTAAAATAAGATTTGATTCTTCCTCTAAGTTAGATGCCAATATATTTTTTAAATATGTTTGAGTTGAACAATTCATATTCTTTTCAAGGTCATTAAAATCTAAAATAACTAATAAACCTTTAGAATAAGAAGAACTAAATAAAAATAAAAAAATATAAATCAACCAAAACTTATTATTTTTAAATAAAAACATTATAACCTCCATATTAATGCTTATGTATTAATAATAAATTATAAATAAAAATCAATTATTTTCATAATGCGTTTTTTTTAAAAAAACAAGCCCTTTAATTTCTATTTGGAAAAAATTCCATAAAAAATACTCATCTTCACACAATATATATTTCAAAAAGAATTGGTTTTACAAAAGTCTTAAAAATAAATTTAATAATTTTTAGAAAATATTTATACCTTAAGTTGAATTATCTAAACCACAATGTCCCACCTTAGCCCCTGTCTAAACATGCAGTGCAAACAGAGAGTTAAATAACTAACTTTGAAAAAAAAGTTGAATTAAATTATTCCTTATAAGCTTTACTTTTGATGCAGTGGAAACGCCTTGCGTTTTCATCGTATCAAGTTGAAGCGTTAAGGGTATTTAGGGTTTACCAAGAACCTATTATGCCAAAGCATTTATTCCTTTATTAAGATTTTGGAGTACATAGGCTAAGACATAAGAAATAAAATTTATACATTTTTTTATTAAATATAATAATTTTTTTTATTTAAAATATTCTAAGGAGGGAGACTGTTTGAGCCTCCCTCCTAACACCTCCCTGCAAACCAAGGGATATCCCTTGGAACCCTTAACGCTTTTATTTGCCACGATGAAAAATGTAAACATTTTCCACTGCAGCAAGGAAAAGCTTATAAGGAATTAGTCTTTCTGTATAAAATACATAATTTAAAATACAT
>WJLJ01000066.1 GCA_014728525.1 Candidatus Babelota bacterium
ACATTTAAAAGATATTAAAGCAAATATAAAAACTAAACGAAAAATTGACAGTAAACATCTGTATGATTATTTTTCTACAATAAGTCCTACAAATAAATTTTGGAAAAAACTACCAAATGTAAGGCGCGTGCTTCCCGGTGATATTATAACTATAACAACAAATAGAATAAGAGTACTAAAACAAGATAATGGAAATACAATAATAGCAATGTCAAAACCTGAATTTGTAAAAAATATGGGCAAAAATAAAATATACAAATTGGCTGTAATAGATTCTGCTAGAATTACAAAATCTCTTACAGATACTCGAAGTTTAATGAAATATGATGGAGTAGGAATAGGATTTATTTATATATTAACCAATAAACTAGGTAATCCGATAGCTATTTCTAGAATAAATAAAGCCTTCCCTAATAATCAAAAAATACAAATAGTTCGACCAAAAGTGGTAAATACAAAAAAAACAGTTATAGAAGAAGGAATGATTGCCTGGAAACAAGGTGCTAAATAAAAATTAAAAATAATTTCAACAACTAAAAAAGCCACCGGGTTTACCCGGTGGCTTTTTTAATCAAAACACTTCAAATTTAAAATTCATATTTATATACTCATAAAAAGTTTTATATACGGAGGATATATTTAATATGAATCAAGCTACATTTATTATTCTTGGGGCAACCGGTGACCTTAGTAAAAGAAAATTAATTCCGGCAATTTATAAACTAATAAAACACAAAAAAATAGATCGTTTTGCATTAATCGGTGCATCTATAAAAAAAACAGATATAAAAACAATTTTAGAAAATTCCAAAAAATTCATTTCTAATTCAGAAGAAAAAATATGGAAAAAACTAGAAAATTATTCTTATTTTTTTGAATTAGATTTCTATAAATCAGAAAAATATCAAGAATTCAAAAAATTTATAAAAGAGATTGAAAAAAGACACAAGCTAAAAGGAAATAAAATATTCTATTTAGCAACTTTACCTGAACATTTTAAAGAAATTACAAAAAATCTATATGAAAATAAAATTGTTACAAAATATGATCATAAAAATAACTGTAAAGATTGTAATCATCCATGGTCAAGAATTGTTTATGAAAAGCCTTTTGGACATGATTTAAAATCTGCCAAAGAAATAAACAAATGTATTCGTAAACTTTTTCATGAAAAACAAATTTATAGAATTGATCATTATTTAGGAAAAGAACTTGTAAGTAATATAGCTCTTGTTCGTTTTACGAATAGAATATTTGAACCATTATGGAACAATAAACACATAGATTCCATTCAAATAATTTTAAGTGAAAAAATAGGAATAGAAGGACGCGGTAAATTTTATGATAAATATGGAGCAATAAAAGATGTTGTTCAAAACCACATGTTACAAATTTTAAGTCTTATAGCAATGGAACAACCTAAAAAACTTGAAGCGAAGTATATAAGAGATGTAAAAGCAAAAATTTTAAAAAAACTAATATTTAAAAATGCAATATTAGGTCAATATAAAGGATATACAGAAGAAAAAAATGTTAACCCAAAATCAAAAACAGAAACTTTTGCTGCTCTTAAATTAGAAATAAATAATAAACGTTGGAAGGGTGTTCCTTTTTATTTAAAAACAGGTAAAAATTTAGATAAAAAAGAAACAAGCGTTCATATAAAATTCAAAATGGTAAAATGTCTTTTAACTCAAGGTTGCCCTTCAGACTCCAACTATTTAACAATAAAAATAACTCCTAGTAACGGCTTTTATTTAGAACTTAATAGCAAAGAACCGCAAACAAATAACTTAATACCTGTTGAAATGAATTTTTGTCATTCATGTTTGTTTGGTCCAAATACACCGGAAGCTTATGAAAATTTATTATTTGATGTTATAAAAGGAGATCAATCTACTTTTGTAAGATCCGATGAAATAGAATATTCTTGGAAATTAATAGATTCGATAAAGAAAAATAAATACAAAATATATAAATATGAAAAGGGATCTAAAGGTCCAAAAGAAATAAATTTACTTGATAATAAAATAATTAGGTGGCGAGCATGAAAATAGGATTAATAGGCTTAGGAAAAATGGGGCAGGCTATTGCTTATAGATTATCTAAAAATAATTTTGAGATAATAGCTTTTGATCCAAAAGTAAGTCAAATTGACGATGTTGAAAATATAAGCTTTGAAAGCTCATTAAATGATGTTACTCAAAAAACAAATATCATTTGGGTTATGGTACCCGCAGGGGATATAACCGATAACGTAATAAAAGATTTATCAAAATTATTAAAACCAGAAAGTATTGTTATAGATGGAGGAAATAGTAATTTTGAAAATACAAAAAAAAGATATTCGCTATTAAAAGAAAAAAACATTCATCTTTTAGATTGCGGAACATCAGGGGGGATTGCAGGAAAAATAAATGGCTACTCATTGATGATAGGAGGAGATAAAGAAATTTTTGAAAATACAAAAAAAATTTTTAAAGCTATTGCCGCACCAAATGGTTTTAATTATATGGGACCAAGTGGCGCAGGCCATTATGTAAAAATGATTCATAATGGAATTGAATATAGTCTTTTACAATCTTATGCAGAAGGCTTTGATCTTTTAAAAAATAATTCTAATTATGAAAACCTGGATTTAGAAAAAATATCTGATACGTGGCTTCATGGCTCAGTTATACGTTCCTGGATATTAGAACTATGTAAAAGTGTTTTCAATCAAGATCAAGAATTAAAATCTATTTCCGGTTCGATTGGTGAAAACCAAACAGGAAGATGGACCTTAAAAGAAGCCGAAAAAGAAAATATTTCTATGAAATTACTCAAAGAAGCTCTAAACATAAGAACAGAATCCAGGCAAACAGGAGGAAATTTCGGCACCAAAGTAGTTGCAATGCTTCGAAATAAATTTGGAGGACATGAAGTAAAAAAGTTAATTAAAAATTAAAATTTTTTATGTTAACATTTTTCTTTAGTTTGTATTTTTAAAAATTGTACCTAAAAAAGGAGGACTTCCAATGGAATATATTAGCCATTGGTACTTTAGAGTACATTCTCAAATAATTCTAATTTAGAGCTTATCCTTAAATTTAGAATATAATTTTATATAATTTTCAAAAATTATTTTTTAAATAATAAATTTATACCGCATATTTTGAATTTTCGTATAAATTCTTAATTAATTCTTTCTTTAGACTTTAATGAATAAAAAAAAAGGAAAAATTCATGTTAAAAAATGAAATACCCAATTATTTGGGAAAACACTTATTATTGGAATTTTGGGATTGTAAAACTTTGGATAACTCAAAAGAATGGGAAAAAATTTTATGGCAAGCAGCTATAGAAGCTAAAAGTACCCCGTTAAAAATTGCTGTTCAAAAATTTGAACCGCAAGGTATTACCGGGATGGTAATTTTAGCTGAATCGCATATTTCGGTGCATACTTGGCCGGAAAAAAAGTATGTAGCCATAGATGTATTCACATGCGGTCAACACACACAACCAAAAACAGCAATGAAATACCTTGCAAAAAAACTTTCACCAAAAAAAATAGATTCTCAATTTATAAACAGAGGAAAAGAGAGTGATAAATAAAACAAATTTAATACCAAATAATACGGAATATTTTGGACAAGAATTAATTTTAAATCTATATAATTGCAAACTAGAAAAAATATCTCAAAAAGAAGAAATACTTAAATATATTGATCAACTTTGTAAACTGATTGATATGGAAAAACACGGCACACCATTTATAGAAAAGTTCGCAGAACATTCTCAAATAGCAGCTGGTTTTTCAGTTGCACAAATGATAACAACCAGCCTTATAAGCGGTCATTTTTCAGATTATTTACATTCTGCATATATAAATATTTTTTCTTGCAAAGATTTTAATGTAAAAAAAACTATAGAATTTTCAAAAAATTTTTTTGAAGCAAAAAAAATAACTATACAAGTTTTACAACGTTAAAAAAAAGGATAAAAAATAATGGAAGAAAATATAAAATATTATTTTGAAAAAACTTGTCCCAAAGATGAATCTAAACTGAAACATGGAATAGGTATAAAAGAAATTCTTTATTCCAATAAAGAATTTTTTAAAGTAGGCGATCAAACAGGAACAATGAAAATAGAAGTTTTAGATACTTATGCATATGGTAAAACTTTAGCCATAGATGGTATAGTCCAAACATCTCAAGCTGATGAATTTATATATCACGAAACAATAGCACATCTTCCACTTATTTATCATAATAATCCTAAAAAAATTTTAATTATTGGTGGTGGAGATGGTGGGGCATTAAGAGAAGTTTTAAAACACAATATAGATAAAGTTACCATGGTAGAAATTTCCAATTCGGTAATAGAATCCTGTAAAAAATATATTCCATCTATACCGAATGGAGCATTTGAAAATCCGAAGACAAACTTAATAATTGGTGACGGAAAAAAATTTATAGAAAAAAATAAAAATAAATTCGATGTAATAATTCTGGATCTTTCAGATCCAGAAGGACCAGCACAAGGTTTGATAAGTAAAAATTTTTATAAAAATGTAAGTCAAGCTCTAAAAGAAGATGGGATTGTTTCTATTCAAAGCGAATCTTTAACTTACCAACCCAAGCTTGTAAAAGTTATGCAAGAAAATATTCGTGGTGTTTTTCCTTTTGTAAAACTTCATACAGCAAATATACCGACTTATCAGGGGAGTGTTTTTGGAATTTCTGTTGCCAGTAAAAAAGATTTTACAAAAATAAAAAAACAAAAGGTAAAAGAAAAAATCCAAAAAATTAATAATCTAAAATATCTAGATGAAGAAGTATTTTTTGCTTCTACTGTAATTCCCAAATATTTAAAAAATAAAATAAAATTATGATTACTACATAAAAAAATCTTCTAATGAAAAAATATCAAATATATTTTCTTCCAAAGAATAACAATCATCTTC
>WJLJ01000067.1 GCA_014728525.1 Candidatus Babelota bacterium
ATATTTTTTTTGTTAAAAATTTATCTTTTATAAAATTTATTTTTTATTTTTTATTTTTTATTATAAAAAAATATTTTGCTATTTCTATTCCTGTTATTTTTATTAAAGCTAAAATAAAAATAATAATCCATTCATAAATGTTTAATGAGACTGTATAAAATAATTTTTGTAACCAAGGTAAATAAACTACTGAAATTTGTGTAAATAAGCCTAAGATTATTGCGGGTAACATCCATTTATTTTTAAATGGATTCATTTTAAATAAAATTTTATGCATGTTACTTACAGATAAAATATAAAGTAATGAATTTACAGAAAGTGCTGTAAATATCATTGTTCTTATATGTGATAGCTCAAATTTTAATTTTAATAAAACAAAGTAAAGTAAAAATAATCCTATGTCTGTAACTATTCCAATTATAAAAATTAATATTTTCATTTGTTTGTTTATTATAGATTCATTTTTGTCTCTCGGTTTTCTTTTCATTATGTCTTTTTCTGGTGGTTCTACAGTAAGGGCTAGATATGGAAAACCGTCAGTTATTAAATTTATCCAAAATATTTGTGTTGCAAGAATAGGCAAAGGTAGTCCCATTGATAAGGAACCTGCAATTAAAACTATTTCTCCAAAACTATCTGACATCAAATAAACTATTACTTTTCTAATGTTATCAAATATTGTGCGCCCTTCTTTTACTGCGGCATCGATAGAAGAAAGATTGTTATCTAATAAAACCATATCGGAAATTTCGTGTGCCACATCAGATCCTGATCCTAGGGCTACACCTATGTCAGCTGCTTTTAATGCGGGAGCATCGTTTACTCCGTCTCCTGTCATTGCTACAGATTTACCTTTAGATTTCCAGGCATCTACTATTCTTATTTTGTGTTTAGGTTCCACTCGTGCAAAAACATCAATTTTTTCTATTCTATCTTCTAATTCTTTATCATCTAATTCATCTAATTCTGTTCCTGTAATTGTTCCATTTTTTATCTCTATTCCCGCGTTAATCGCGATATTTTTTGCCGTCTCTTTATGATCGCCAGTAACTAAAACTACTCTAACTCCGGCTCTATTTAATTCTTCTACTGTTTCTTGAGCTGTTGGCCTTAAAGGATCTTTTATTCCTATTAATCCTATGAAATTTAAATTTTTTAAATTATCTTTTAAATTTTTTTCACTCGTTTCCTTTTGTGCAAAAGCTAAAATTCTTAGGCCTTGTTCTGCCATTTCTTTTGCTTTATTTTTAAAATGTTTTAAATTGTCGGATTTGCACATTTCAAAAATTTTTTCCGGTGCACCTTTAACAATTATTTCTTTATGTTCTTCATGTTCTTCAAATTCATGTAGCGTTGCCATGTATTTTAAATTGGATGAAAAAGGTATTTCTTCTATACGCTTATATTTATTTTGAGTTTGCTCTATATCAATATTTAGTTCATCAGCTAATTTTAATATTGCTATTTCTGTAGGATGTCCAATTGAATTATTATCATTATCTTCTATTTGTGCGTCATTATTAAGAATTCCTGCAATAATTATATTTTTTATTTCTTCTATTTCTAATATATTGTTTTCTTTTTTATTGGAGATTGTAATTTCTTCTTTCGGACTTATAATTTTGTTTACAAGCATTTTACCTTCAGTTAATGTGCCTGTTTTGTCAGTACAAATAACAGAAACGCTGCCCAAAGTTTCAGCTGCAACTAAATGTCTTACTAAAGCTTTTCTTTTTAACATTCTTTGCATTCCGACAGCAAGTATTACTGTTACTGCTACAAGTAAACCTTCCGGAATTGCTGCAACACCTAAAGCTATACTTGTTAATGCTATTTGATAGATAGACATTCCTCTTATTAATCCGAGAATAAAAATAAATAAAGCTATTCCTAAAAAAAGTACTCCTAATATCCAACTAAATCTTTTGACTTGTTTTTGTAATGGTGTTTCTATTGTTTTTGTTTCTTCAACTAAAGATGCTATTCTTCCTATTTCTGTTTTTTCTCCTGTAGTTACAACAACTCCTTTTGCTTTTCCGCTAACAGCATTTGTTCCGGAAAATGCCATATTTTTACGATCTCCAATTGTTACCTTTTCTTCTATCGATTCGGTGATTTTTTTTATAGGTTTTGATTCTCCTGTTAATAAAGCTTCATTTACTCTAAAATCATTTACATTTATTAGTCTGATATCTGCCGGTATTTTTTCACCTGCAGATAATAATACGATATCTCCCGGTACTAATTCTTTTGATTTTATTTTTATTTTTTTACCGTTTCTTATTACGTTGCTATGTAAAACTTCGTATTTTTTTAATGCTTCAACAGATTTTTCAGCCCTCCATTCCTGTATAAAACCTACTATTACATTTAGCATTACCGCTGCAGAAATTATTATTGCATCTTTCATTTCTCCAATAAAGATACTTAAAGCTGTTGATATTAATAATATGAACATTAATGGACTTAAAAATTGTTTAAAAAATATTTTTAAAGGAGATACTTTTTTTGTTTTTTTAATTTCGTTTTTTCCATATTTTTTTTGAAGAGATTTTATTTTTTTATTATCCAGACCTTTTTCTAAATCTGTTTTTAGATCAGATATAATTGTATCTATTTTCTTTTTATAGAATTTCATTTGTTTACCTTTTTTTTTAAAAGAGGATTTACTTTTTTGCTTTTATGCTACTATTAATTTTTCATTAATTTCAATAACTTTATTTTAAGTTGGTTTAAATTAATCGATTTGTAGATTTTTAATGAAGATTTTTATTAATATAGTTTTAAAATTATTATTTTATTTGAAATTATTTTAAGGATTTGTATGGATAATTTTGAAGTAAAAATACCTGCTGCCGTACCGTCAAGTAAAAAAGATATTTATTTGAACAATTATAAAAATATAACAAAAAATACAGGAAGGCTTTTTTTATTTGCAGGAGATCAAAAGATAGAACATTTAAATGAAGACTTTTATGGTAAAAATATTTCTAAAGAATCTG
>WJLJ01000068.1 GCA_014728525.1 Candidatus Babelota bacterium
ACCTTAGGTTTAGGAAAACAAGCAATACTAGATAATAAAGAAAACATTATTAAAGAAATAAAAGAAATAATAAAAAAAAAATTGATAGAAAATAATAATAAATAAACCTAAGTTGTGACCTTATATTTTTTATAAATTGGCCAACCATCCTTCGACTCCGCAATAAATTGCTACACTCAAGACGAATGGGTGGTTGGCCATCCATATAAATAAAAAATAAGGAAAAACCGTTCGATAAGACCCTTCGACTACGTAACAAGTTGCTACGCTTCTGCCGTCGCCAAGGCTATGGCGAGACACGGCAGGGCGAACGGAGATAATATCTTATTTATTTGCAATACTACTATTTTTCAAAGGTCACAACTTAGCTATAAATAATTAAAATTTTAAAATATTTACTTATTTTTTAACAATTTTATTTTTTTGTGTAAATCCAATACACGATGTCTTAAAAAAATTGAATAAAACATTTTATAGGCAATATAGCCTATGATCATATGATAGCACTCTGTCACTTTTTTAACCTTAAATAAACGTTTAAGCCAATAAAATGTAATATTCCAATGGTAAAAAAAATTAAAAAGTAATGATACCAATAAAGCATAATATTTTTAAAAACAAATTAACTTGAAACAACAACAAAAGCTATGGCTAAATCTTTTTCATGAGATATTGCAAGATCTACATTTAACTGAGGAATTTTAGTTCCTAATTTTTTTTCAAAAGCAGGCCAATTTATTTTAAAAATAGGAACACCCCACTCAGACTTTAAAACTTCTATATTTTTACAACTAAATAAAAAGAAAAATTCATTTTTATTTAAATTAAGTTTTATAAGCGCAGAGCTTAATGCTTTATAAAAAGCCTCTTTTGCGGCAAAACGTGCTGCTAAACTCTGTATATCAAGCTTATCGTTTTTATAACACAAATCTAATTCTTTTTGAGAAAAAATACGTAAAAATTTATCTTTACCCAAAGTTAACCATGAATTAAAACGATCAACTTTAACAATATCTGTCCCTATTCCTAAAATCATATTTAAATCAATTATGGTTTCTATCTAAAGTTCTATACATTATTGCTTCTCTTATATGACTTTTATCAATTAAATCACTCTGGCAAAGGTCCGCAATTGTTCGCGCAATTTTTAAAATTTTGTGATATCCGCGCATACTCAAATTTAATTTTTCAAATGCCAACTTTAAAGTTTTTTCAGCCTCGGGTGTCAGTATACAAAATCTTTCAACTTCTTGAGCAGACATAAAAGCATTTTTTAAGTTTCTTTGTTTTTGAATTTGAACAGCTCCATCAACTTCTTCTTTCATTTTAGCCGAACTTTTACCATTCAAATTTTTGTTTTTTATATCATCATAATCAACAGCAGAAACATTAACATGTAAATCAATTCTATCAAGTAATGGTCCCGATAATTTTCCAAAATATTTTTGAATTTGCGCAGAAGAACAAATACATTTTTTACTTTTATCTCCATAATAACCGCAAGGACATGGATTTAGTGCTGCTATTAATAAAAATGATGCAGGATATTCTAAAGAAGAATTAGCCCTAGAAATTAAAACTTTTTTACTTTCCATAGGTTGACGTAAAACTTCTAAAGTAGCTCTTTTAAATTCTGCAAGTTCATCTAAAAACAAAACACCTTTATGCGCAAGGCTAATTTCACCCGGTTTTGGATTAGAACCGCCCCCGACTAAACCTGCTTGAGAAATTGTATGGTGCGGAGCCCTGAAGGGCCTGTGAAAAATTAATGATTGATTTTTTAATAACCCTGCAATCGAATAAATTTTTGTTGTTTGAATAATTTCATCAAAAGACATTTCAGGCAAAATTGTTGCAAATCGCTTTGCAAGCATTGTTTTGCCGGAACCGGGCGGACCGATAAATAAAATATTATGCATTCCTGCAGCCGCAATTTGCAAAGCTCTTTTTGCTGCAAATTGACCTTTAACCTGATTAAAATCTAATGGATGTTTTTTTATGTATTTTGAATAATTATCAAAAGTAGGTTTTGTAGGTTCAATATTTTTTTCACCGCGCAAATATGCAACAAGTTCTACAAGTGTTTCTACACCTATAATTTCTATATTTTTTATAAGACTTGCTTCTTGGCAATTTTTTTTAGGAATAATTAATCTTTTTTTACCTGATTTTAAAACACTATGTGCTACAGATAATACTCCGTTTATGGGTCTAATTTTTCCATCAAGAGCTAATTCGCCTAAAAACAAAGTTTCGTTTATAAAATCTTTAGATAAATCTAAAAGACCTGCAGCTTGTAAAATTGCAACAGAAATGGGTACATCAAATAATATGTCTTGTTTTTTTAGATTGGCCGGAGCAAGATTTATTGTAATCAACCTTGGAGGTAATCTAAAACCGCTATTTTTTAATGCCGCCAAAATACGTTTTGAACTTTCTTTTATAGCTTTATCAGGAAGACCTACTATATGAAAATTAATAAGACCTGTTGCAAGATCAGCCTCTACCTCTACCAAATGGGAATCTATTCCTAAAGTAGTAGCAGAAAAAACTTTTGCATGCATAATAAAATACCCCGCCAAATAAAAATATATAAAAAGGGAGACGTTAAAAACATCTCCCTTTTTTATAAGCAATAGCTTTTATAATTTATACAGCTGCTGATGCAGGAGCTGCTTTTTGTTCTTCTTGTTCGGATTCTTCAGAAGGCATTTGGAAATAATCTTCATTGATATCTAAAGTAAATTTATCTTTTAGATTATCAACTTTTTTATTTAAAATTTCTCTAAACTTATTATTTTTAAGCATACCTTCTAATTGTTCTTTAATTTCATCTAATTGGAAATATTGAGTATCTTTTTTATCTGATGCGCAAATAACCCAAACTTTACCTTCTGCTTGAACTTTTGCAACGGCAGGAAGATTCTTTAATGATAATGCTTTTTCTTTTATCTTTTTAGGAATATTTACACCAAAACCAACTTGATTATCCTCAATTCTTCCAAAACTCTTAAATGCATCTTTATTTTCTGCTTTAGCTATTTTTTTGAATTGAGATTTTTTTCCTTTTACTTTATTCAAAAAGGCTGTTGCATTTATATCATCATCAAATGATATTCCTTCTACCAATACTCCGCCGGGCTCTTTAACAAATTTTTCTTTGTTTTTTTCATAATGATCTTTAAGTTCTTTATCCGAAATTTTAATATTTTCAAAGAGTTTTGTTTCAAACCTTTGAACAAGTAAAGAACGTTTTACAAGTTTTTTCATTTCTTCAAAAGATTTTTTAAATTCTTGCTCATCATCAATATTATTTTTTTCCGCCCAAGCAATAATTAATTCTTGTTTTACTAATTCATCAAAGAATTTACGCTTTAAAGGAGCCGGTAAACTATCAATTGAAGCTCCTCTAAAATATGGATTTACTTGTAACATTTGTGTTAAATGTTTATTAAATTCTGATTCTGTAATCGCAGGTTTACCATCAATATTTAAAAGAACTGGTCCTTTATCAATCTTTTTAGTCATAGAAACAGAAACTTTTTTTTCTTTAGTAACCGTTTCTTTTTTGAAAAGATCCATTAAAGGCTTACAACCACCCAAAAAAACAATTACCATAACCACAACGGTCATTTTGGTAATAATTCTTCTTGAACTATACATAGATACCCTTTCCATAAAAATATATAAATTTCTCTACTAGAAGATTTAATGGTATCATACACCCTTAAATTTTCAAGTTGGACTATATATTTGACTAACAATATGTACTTTTTAAAGTTTGTTGGTAAATTTATAGTTAAAACTTTTTAATAAAAAATTTTATCACGAGGAAACTTAATGGAAGATAAAAATAAAATATCTTTATTTACCGCAATACTAATAAGTATAAATATAATGGTCGGTATTGGAATTTTTATCGTACCTTCTTTAATGACCGAACAAGTGGGTAATCTTAGTTTTTTAGGTTGGCCTTTAGTCGGATTGGTTTTTTTACCCGTAGTTTACAGTATTGCGCAAATAACCAAGCTTTTTCCGGGTCAAGGAAGTTTTTATAGTTACTCCGAACAACAAATAAATAAAACTGCTGGCTTTATAAGCGGCTGGTTTTATTTTTTAGGTTTCGCTTCTGTTTCTGCAATTCAACTTTTAGGTTTAAAAGAAGTATTAATAGATCAATTTGAAATTTTTGCATTAAGAAATAATGTCATTGTTTTTAATATACTTTTTGTATCAGCATTTTGCCTTATAAATATGCTAGGACTTTTCTATATAACTAAAATTCAAAACACAGTAACAATATTTAAACTTCTTCCAATAATTTTTGGCGTTTTTTTATTATTTTTCTATTGGAATCCGGAATTACAACTTAGTTGGGGAAACTTATCATCTCTAAAATTCACACTCCCTTTAACTCTTTTCGGTTTTTGGGGCTTTGAATCTTCTTGCAATATAAGCCATATGATAAAAGGTGATAAAAATACACCATCTAAGGCAATTTTAATAAGCTTTTTTGGAACAGTAATTATTTATACTCTCTTTCATCTTGGTATTCTTCATATAATGGGCGCAGAAAATTTAATTACATATAAAGTTCCCGGATTTATAAACTTTTTAAATATTAAAAATCCTTTTTTCTTAAACTTATCATCTAGCTTTATGTCTGCAACTATCCTTATTGCTTTTATAAGTTCTATTTTTGGCGGAATATTATCTAACTCTTCCAATCTTCATTCGATGGCTATAAATAATTTATTTCCAAAGTCTGACAAACTTCAAAAATTAAATAGATTTGGCAGACCCAAATATGCTATCTGGATAACGGGGATTACTATTTTTATTTTAATGACTCTAATTAACAACAAAGTGATATTAAACTCTGTTTGTAACTTTGGCTTAATCGTTGCATTTACATTAACGCTAATATCATTACTGTTAATTCAGCTAAAGAAAAATTTAAAAATGCAATCATTACCTACAATAATAGCTTTTATATCTTGTGGAATAATTTCTTATTACAGTTGGATTTTGATGGGAGAAAGCACATTACAAAGAATAACTTATGCATTACCATTAATTATATTAGGATCAATAGGAATTATTTTATTTAAGTATAATGATAAAATAAAAAAAGGGATTTAATTAAAAATCCCTTATATCTTTTTAAAAATCAAATCTAATTAATATAATTCATCAATTTCATCTAAAAAATTTTTAAACACTTTTTTTGGATTTATAGCAAAAGAAACTGTTTTAGATGTTTTTGTTTCAAGTCCTTTATAGTTGAAAATCATTTTTATAGCATTAAACATGGAGTTTAAATCAAAATCAAATGGTAAAAAAATATGTTTAAAAAAATTAATGTCATATCCAACAAAACAATAACAACTGTTTATAAATTTTATTAAATAAGCAAGTTGTATTCTTTTTGGAAGTTTAACTAATCTTTCAAAAAGTTCTTTATAAGTTGGATCTAAATCGTGTATCTGTAAACTATTTTTTTCTTCTTTCTTTTCTAGTTTTTCTTTTTTAGGCTTTTCATTCAATACTAATATAACTTGCTTATTTTCCGGCTTTTTATCCTTAAATAATCTGCCTATTAAAGGAAGTTTGCCAAAAGTTTCTGAGTAAACATTTGATCTTATATTCTTTCGGGCCTCAGAATCATTTAAAGTAAAATCTTTCCCCATTCCCTTTAAATTAAAATTTAAAAATATTGTTGTTACTAAAACAAACAAGAAACTCTTTTTCATATTTTTACCCTTTTTTAAAAAAATTTTGATACTTACAAAATATTTCATATTTGTAAATATTTTACACTGGGTACAATTAAAAATCAAAGGGGCTAAATTAGTCTTTTTTTTGACAAAAAACAACAATTTTTGATTAAATTTAACAAATAATAGAAAAAAATATGAAAAATATGAGTTTTATTAACAAAAACCTAAGTTGTAACCTTCTATTTTTTATAAATTGGCCAACCACCCGTTCGTCCTGAGCGCAGTCGAAGGATGGTTGGCCATCCATATAAATAAAAAATTACGGAAAACCGTTCGATAAGACCCTTCGACTACGCAACAAGTTGCTACGCTCAG
>WJLJ01000069.1 GCA_014728525.1 Candidatus Babelota bacterium
AATTGTTGGTGAATTAATTAAAATTTTAAATCCTGAAAAAGCAAGAAAAATTTTAGAAAAAATTGATGAGTGCAAGGTAGAAGACTCAAAATTTTTATGGTTACACGATCTTAATATATCAAGCAAACAATTAGCATTATTAATCTCTTTAATAGAAGATTGTAAAAATCTTCAAGAGCTTGAACTTCCCGACAACGAACTAAGAGAGGTTCCTCCAACCATTGGTAATCTTATAAATCTTAAATGGCTTAAGCTTTACCGCAACGAACTAACAGAGCTTCCTCAAAGCATTGGTAATCTTGGAAATCTTAGAGTGCTTTACCTTAGCAACAACAAACTAAGAGAGCTTCCTTCAAGCATTGGTAATCTTGGAAATATTCAAAATCTAGATCTTTCCCGTAACAAACTAACAGAAATACCTGAAAGTATTCTTAAACTTAGAAATCTTGGAGAGCTTCACCTTGACAGGAACAAACTAAGGGAGCTTCCTCCAACCATTGGTAATCTTAAAAATCTTGAATTGCTTCACCTTTACAACAACAAACTAAGAGAGCTTCCTTCAACCATTGGTAATCTTAAAAATCTTGAATGGCTTTATCTTTCCCGTAACAAACTAACAGAAATACCTGAAAGTATTCTTAAACTTACAGGGTTAAGCAAGATCTGTATAAAAGATAATCCTTGGAACAAAAAATCACTAAAAAGAATTAAAAAACTCAAAAAACGCGGGGTTCGAATTAATGACTAAACTTTAAAAAAGAAGAGGCGAAATTTCCGGCTCTTCTTTTTTTTCCATTTTTCCTGCACAAATTCTAATTCATTGATTTTTATTCACAATAAAAATTATATTTCTTTAAAAGAAATTTTTTAAACAAAGAAAGGAATTATTATGAGTAAAAATCTATTTAAAATAATAATATTTTCATTAATTCTTTCAAATCTAAATAATGGAATTCATCCGGAAAAAATAAAACAAAAAAAACCTTGGAACTTCATGGTTTATATAACCAGAAACAACGATCTTTTTCCATTTGCCGCATTAAATATAGAACAAATGAAAAAAGTTGGATCTAATAAAAATGTAAATATATTGGTACAACAAGATGTATATGGAAAAGAAGAAAGTAAAAGAATATTTATAGAAAAAGATAAACAAACTGAAATAGAAAAAGTTACAACAAGGCCCGAGTGTATTAGCGGAACACCGGAAAGTCTTTATAGTTTTGTGGAATGGGCAATCAAAAATTATCCTGCAGAAAAACACGCGTTAATTTTATGGGATCATGGATCCGGTATTGTTGATATAGATATTTGGAAAAATATATTTAAATTTAATCCCTTAGCGCTTTATAAAATAAATATAGAAACAGGACTTTTTGAATTAAACAGAGAACTTTTAAGCAAAAGAGGAATTTGTTTTAATGAAATCTTTGAAGTGTATCTTAATAATCAAGAACTAAAAGAAACTCTTAAAAAAGTTTCTGAAAATTTATTAAAAAATAAAAAACTAGATGTACTTGCAATGGATGCATGCAACATGAATATGCTTGAAGTAGCAAGCCAAGTAAAAGATTACGTAAAATATATGGTGGGATCTGAAGAAGCAGAACCGGGAACAGGCTGGAACTACGAATTAGTATTAGAACCATTTAAAAACAAAACACAAACAACAGAAGAATTCTCAAAAAACATAGTTACTTCGTATCAAAAACATTATGAAAAAAGTTATGTAGACTTTACTCAATCCGCAATAAACCTAGAAAAAATAAATCTTTTAGAAAATAACATCGATCAAATAGCAAAACAATTAATACTTTTATTAAAAAGTAAATCCAATAAAAAAATATGTAAAAATATAAACAAACTTTTAAGAAACAGACTAAAAACAACTTGGTTTGCAAATCCGGATTATATTGACATACATCACTTTTTTGTAAGCATGCATGAAATGACTTCTAAAATGTTAAAAATAAAAGAAAATAAAGACATAAAAAAAGAATTGGAAAAAATTAATCAACTAACAAAGATAGGAACAGAAATAATAAAAGACCTTGTAATAGCAAAAACTTTTTGTTCTTCACTTCCCTTTGTGCAAGGATTGGCATTTTATTTTCCAACAAGAAGAATTCATAAGTCTTATCCTAAAACTGATTTTGCAAAAAGTAATAGCTGGTATAATTTTTTAAAAACTTATTTGGAAAAATAAATAACATATTTGAAAGCCGAGAATAGAGATCCCGCATCAAGTGCGGGATGACTTATAAATAGAGTTTTGACTTTCAACATAACGTTTTTTTAACTTTGGACAGTTATGCATAAAGTGAGGAATGATGATGTTACTTAATCCCATTTTAAAAAACAAATTTAACATAAAATCAAATACTAGATATAACTATGTGATTTAACCTTATATAAAAAAATAAACAAAAAATATAATAACCACTCCAAGAATAAGTATAGACTATGCAGGGCTATTTGGAGCAAAAAACTATATCGTAAATTTAAACTATACCTTTGTCATACTAGACCTGATCAATTTGCGCAAACTCATGTCATTTTTACTCAACCAAAAAAATTGAACTTCATCGACATACCACAATCGATGAATATAGTACAAAAAAAACTTCATCTTAAAAAGCTAACTTTCTTTAGAGTCATCATCTTAAAAAGCTAACTTTCTTTAGAGTCATCCCTGTAAAAGTTCACAAATTCGGTTCCAGAATTATATTATTATTTATATTACAATTTTAAATTATACATAAAGGAACCAAGTATGGGAAGAATAGACCGAAGTCGTGGACAAGATGCAACAATGGAAAGAAGAC
>WJLJ01000070.1 GCA_014728525.1 Candidatus Babelota bacterium
ATTCTCCGAATTTTTAGTAATTTTATAAAAAAGATTTATTTAGTTTTATTTAAATAATAAACAATATTTTTAAAGTATTGAATTTTTTAAGCTTTAAAAGTTATTATTTTATCGATAAAGATTCTTTCATATTAAAAAGGAGGATTTTTAGTTTGGGTGAGTATTTAGGGAAAAAATATTTTGGGGGAGGATTAGGGAATGAAGTTCTTTTCAAAACTATTCTGTCGACATAAAAAATTTAAAAATATTAAGTTTTTATTTAAAGGAAGCATTATTTTTAGCTTCCTTTTTTTTATATCTTTAAATGCTTTATCACCTGAAGAAATTGTAACTTTATCTCGAGATAATTTTAAATATATTTCAGGATTTAATATTGTTTTAAATTCATTATTTAAAAATTATTCTTTTAAAAGTACAAGGAGAATGAGGCATTCAAAAAAGAGAATGGCTAAACATAAACAATACATAAAAAAGATAAAATATGATTTAGGAAAATTATTTGAACTTGAAACAGCATTAACATTAAAAGATCATTTCAAGGAAGATATTTTAGGTCTTAATTTAGAAATAAATATATCAGATTATAAAAACAGCCCCAAAGCTAAAGTTTTACTTGATGGTTCCAGGGTGGAATTGCGAACTACAGAGTATGATGTTGTTACTAAAAATTTTGTGGTTGAATGTAAATCGGGCAAAATAAATGCAAAAAAAATTAATTTATACCAGTTCATTAAAGAAAGAAATGTTATTAAATGGTTTAAGAAAATAAAAGAAGAAATTATTAATGGATGTTTAAATTACGGAATAAAATTAACAAAAAAAGGTCGCGCTATGCTTGTTTTAAATGGACCATCTACTCTTAATAAAGATATTTGTCTTCTTTCATGTTGGTTACGAGATTTTGATACTAATTTTAATACTGAAGTATTTTATGATATTTGGTCTAGAATTATAGATATAATTTCTTCAAAAGAATTAATTTTAATTTTTAAGCAAAAAATTTCTGAAAAAGTTGCTTCTGTATTGAAACGTGAAGGATTTAATTACAAAGATAATTTTGGATATGAAAATGTTTAAGTTTTAATTGATCGTATTTTCCACCAAGGTGCATTATATATACAATCAGGAAGCCATTCTAGAAGTTTCGCTATAATTTTCCAACGTTTTGTTATATATGCCTTTTTTTTCTTTTTCTCAATTGCATCTACAATTTGTTTTGCTGCTTTTTTAGTATTAGAAACCCAATAAGTTTCATCCATTTGGCTAAATTGAAAAGTTTCATTATCAACCCAACCAGGAATAATTTCTGTTACTGTTATTGGAATTTTATTTTGAATCATATAATTTCTAGTTCCTTCAAGATATTTTGATATAAATGCTTTTACTCCGGAATAAACAGGAAATAAAGCATTACCCCTTATTGCATCAATAGAAGATATTCCTGCAATGTGTCCGTAACCTTGATTTTTGAAATATTCAATTATAATATCTGTGGCAATAAAAAAACCTAGAATATCCACTTCTATTAAATTTACATTATATTTCCATTCTTGTTTTATTGAACTGGTCCAACCTCCAATTGTAATGACCAACAAATCTAATCCTCCAAGTTCTTTAGTTAGTTCAAGCATTTTTTTCCTACATTCTTCATGTTTTGTTACATCTATTTCTTTGATTATTATTTTATTATCAGTTTCTTTTTTTAAGGACTCTAGAAGTTCTGTTCTTCTTCCTGCTGCTGCTACTTTATAATTTTTATTATTTAGTATTTTTGCAACTTCTCGTCCCATACCTGATGTTGCACCCAATATTATTGCTTTTTTTTGCATATTTTGGGGTTTTATTGTTGTGTTTATAAGTGATATAATTATAAATATAATTAAATATTTCATAGATTTCCTTTTTTTATGATTTATTATTTATAAAGATAAGATTGTATTTAATTTCATTCAATTAATTAAAAAAGAGTTTAAATTATGTACCTTTTTAAGTACGTCTCTAAATCAGGAATTTGTTCAAGAAGAAAATCTTCAGAATTAATAAAATCCGGTCAAATAAAAGTTAATGGGAATATTATAAAAGATCTTTATTATGAAGTTTTAGATAAAGATGTTGTTGAATATAAAAATAGTGTTTTGCAATTACCCAAGCTTATTTATATTTTATTGAATAAACCAAAAGATTATTTATGTACGCTTGCTGACCCAAGAGGAAGAAGGAATGTTTTGGATTTAATAGAAGATAAAACTCTTAATGCTTTTGGTAGAATTTATCCTATAGGTAGGTTGGATCGTATGACAACAGGCCTTATAATTCTTACAAATGATGGTGATTTAACACAAAAACTGGCTCATCCTAAATATCAGATTCCTAAGGGTTATAGAGTTTTGTTGGATAAAGTTTTTACAAAAAAAGATTTTGAAAAATTAAAACAAGGTTTAAAACTTAAAGACGGTTTTATATCAATAGATAAATTACATTATGCTTCCGGTAAGAAAAAAAGTAATGTAGAAGTTTTTATTCATAGTGGTAGAAATAGAATTGTAAGAAGAATATTTGAACATTTAGGTTATAAAGTAAAAAAACTTGATAGATTTAACTACGCAGGCCTGACAAAAAAAGGATTAACAGTTGGTAAATGGAGGCGTTTAACAAAAAAAGAAATAAACTATTTAAAAAATCTTTAATCTTAAATAGATATTTTTATAATAAAGAAAAACAAATTTAAACTTTAATTTAAAATTCTTTTATTTATAAGTATAAATTATATATTTTTATAATATAAGTTGGGGTTTATAAGGGGTTTAGGGGTGAAATATCTATTTATATATATCCTTATTTTTATTTTAGATTTAAATTTTTTAAATTTAAGAAGTGTTGAATTAATGAATTCATTTGAAAAAAAAATAGATAATAGTATTCATGTTCTTGATGATAAAGTAATTTTGCATACATCTCCACATCCGGATGATGTTACTCTTGGTTATTTACCTTATGTTAATTGGTTATTAAATAATTTCAAAAATGAACATTATTTTTTAACCATGACTAGCGGTTCAAATGCGGTAAGAAATTCAGATTTAATAGAGATATTACAAAAAATAGAACAAAATATTTTAGAAAATAAAGAAAATACAAAATTACAAGATAATATTTTAAAAAATTTGTTAAATTTGAATCCTAACTTGAATAAATCTTTATCTATTTTGAATAAAATTAAATATTTAAGAAAAGATTTGGATAAAAATATAGATAATCATGAGATTCAAATTTTAAAGGGCTCTATTCGGGAATTTGAAGAAGAATTGGTTTGGTCAAGTTTTAATATACCAAAAGATAATATAATTCATTTTAGAGCCAAATTTTATTTTAAGAAAAATAATGATTATTCTGATGATATAAATAATTTTTATAATTTATTATTAAAAATAAATCCGGATATTATAACATTGGCTCTGGATCCAAAAGATAAAGCGCCTAAAACTCATTATAAAACATTTTTGGTTGTAAAAGAGGCTATCAAAAAGTTTCACAATTTTACAAAAAAAAATATAAGGATTATAGGATATAGAAATGTTTGGTCTCAGTTTTTACCGGGAGAAGCAGATATATTTTTTCCTGTTAATGAAAATGATTTTAAGCTTTTAAATAAAATTTTTATAAATTCCTATAAAACACAGATTAATGCGATGTTTCCAAATTCAAATTATAAAGGAAATTTTGCACAAGTGGCTATTGAAATGATGAAAGAAAGTTTTAAAAAGATAAAAAATTATTTTAAAAATGAAGAATTAAAAAATATTAAAGGCTTTTGCTTTTTAAAAGAATTTGGGGTTGATAAATTTTTGAATTATAAGTTATGAATAATAGGAGCTTTTTAAAAAGCTCCTATTTGATTTTTAATATACCAAATACTTTTTTAATTCTTCTATTTTATTTGTTTTTTCCCATGTAAAATTTTTGTTTTTTCTTCCAAAGTGCCCGTAAGTTGCTGTTTTTTGATATATAGGATTTTTTAAATTTAGATATTTTATAATTTCTGCGGGCTTTAAAGGAAATATTTCTTTTACAGCTTGTTTTAATTTAAATTCGCAACAATTTTTTTTGTATGTACCAAAGGTATCTATATAAACAGAAACAGGTTTAGCAACACCGATAGAATATGCAAGTTGAACTTCACATTTATCTGCAAGCCCTGCAGCAACAATGTTTTTTGCTATGTGTCTTGCCATATATGCAGCAGATCTATCGACTTTTGAAGGATCTTTACCGGAAAAACATCCACCTCCGTGTCTGCCCATTCCTCCGTAAGTATCAACTATTATTTTTCTACCTGTCAAACCGGTGTCTCCTTCCGGACCTCCTATTACAAACATACCTGTAGGGTTAATAAAAAATTTTGTATTTTTTGTTATATAATCTTTGCATATGGGAGTTATTATTTTTTCAATCATTTCTTTTTCTATTTCTTTTTGTGTTAATTCTGGATCATGTTGAGTGGAAAGAACTACCGTTTTAATTTCTACAGGTTTTCCGTCAATGTATTTTACTGTAACTTGAGCTTTACCATCCGGTCTTAACCATGGTAATGTTTTGTTTTTTCTCAGTTTTGCAAGTTTTTTTACTATTTTATGTGCAAGACTTATAGGTAAAGGCATAAGTTCTTTTGTCTCGTTGCAGGCATAACCGAACATTAATCCTTGATCTCCGGCTCCTTGTTCGTGACTTGTATCTTCATTGACTCCGCGAGATATATCACAACTTTGTTCGCTTATTGAGGTTATTATTTGGCAACTATCCAAATCAAAACCAAATTGTCTGTTTGTATAGCCAATTTCTTTTAATTTTTTTCTAGCTATTTTTTTTACATTAACAATAGCATTAGAACTAATTTCACCGGCTATAGTTAAAATATTTTTAGCAATTAAACATTCGCAGGCTACACGAGATTCGGAGTCTTGTTCTAAGTACGCATCAAGAACAGCATCTGATATTTGATCGCAAATTTTATCGGGATGACCTTCTGTAACAGATTCCGAACTAAAAAGGTATTCGTTAGCTTTTATATTAAAATTTGTGATAAAAATTAAGATTAGATAGATTATATTTATTTTTCTCATTTCCTTAAACCCTTTCTAAAAAATATGATATTTTGTTTTATTTAAGTTTAGGATGATAAATAATTTTTAGTTTGTTGTAAAATTTTTATATGTATTTTATATACCAACCGTTATGTATTATTTTTTTTACTTTGTTGTATTCTTTTGAAAAATTTTGATTTAAATCAGTTAATCTAGAAAGACCTTTTTCAGTTTTTATCAAAGGATTTATTCCTCTAAATTTTCCATAAAGAATTTTATCATGATTTTCTTTATCAGATATTTTTATATATTTTTGGGGATTTTTAACTTGATCTAAGTATTTTAATATTTCTTTGTTTTTAGAATTTTCTAATTTATTCCAAATAATGTCATCTGTTGAAAAATGTATTTCATGTTCAGTTATTATTTTTAATTCCAAACCTTTTTTTAATGCTTTTGCCAATTTTGCATAACTAAAAATGTTTGGTGCAGAGCCCCATTCTTTTTCTGTCATTATTAAAGATATTTCAGAAAATTTTTTGGCTATATTTATTTCGGTAAAAAACCATTTTCCATTTTTAAAAGTTAAATTGTTTAAAATTTCCGATATATTTTTTTTATTAATAATTTTTTCTATTAAACCTATTTGTAGATTGTATTCTAGCCTATCTATGCATATATCCGGTAAGTCTTGTTCTAGAATTTTGTGATGGCCGCTTTTGTGTAATATTTCTTCTAAAGAAAATCCATATTTTTGTAAAATTGTATCGATTTTTTGTTTTTTTAAAAACCATTCATGAATTTTATCTTGATATGAAGCTTTATGATCCTTATTTTTGAATAAAAAATCTCCTACATGAGAAAAAACTGTATGAGATGCGTCATGTAATAGTCCTGCTATTTGAGTTTTTATATTTGCATTGTATCTTATTAAAAGAACTAATACGCCGATGCTATGATCATATCTAGAAATAAACTTTTCATATGGACTGCAATATTCTGTTGCACCTCTTTGGCTAATTTTTTTTAGTCTTTGAATGGTTGGTGTTTTAATTAACTCTATTAGAGGTTCTTTTATTTGGTAATCACCATAAATTGTTTTTAATGTTAGATTTTTCATATAATAACTTTAAGTTTATAAATAATATGTTAAAAATTGATTTTTAATATAATAATTATATAAAGGATAAAATGCAAAAAGAAGTAGAAATAAAGATAAAAATTGATGCTAAACAACAAGGATTATTAAAAAAATGGTTAGAATCTAATGCAAAATTTATTGGGGATTTAAAAATAACTGATTATTATTTAAATAATCCGGAGTCATCATTTTATTTTGATTCAAAAAAGGGTTATAAAGAAGCCTTAAATTTTTTAAGATTACGAAAATCAGAAAAAAAGAACTTCATCACTTTTAAAAAAAGAAATATAGATGAAAATGATAAAACTATAAGTGTTGAAGAACTAGAAACAACAATTGGCGATATTAATAAGGCTTTGCAGATATTCAGACAATTAAATCTTTTAGAAATTACAGAAATCCAAAAACAACGAACAGTTTATAATTATGATATTTTTGAAATTGTTTTTGATAAAGTAGAAAGACTTGGAGATTTTGTTGAGATAGAACTTAAAAATTATTCAGGTGATGTTAATTCCGGAATTCAAAAAATATATAAATTATTAAAATCTATTGGCATAAAGCAATTTATAGAATATGACCGAGGATATATTACAATGTTTTTAAATCCTGATTATTATTTTGGAAAAGAAATAGAATTATAAACTTTATGGCTACTTTTATTAGCAGCCATAAATAACTTTTTTTCCATATAATGGATGTTCTGGATCATTAAATTCTACAAACCTTCCTTTTTCTATTTTATTTCTTTTTTCTAAAAATTTTTGTTTAAAATTTTTGTTTGAGGCTGTTAATTGTGTAAAACTATTTTCTTTTAATTGCAGCAGCATAGGATTTATACCTCTAAATTTAGCTTTAATTTTACTAGAATTTTCGGTTTTATTTTTTAGTACCAGAAAAGTTTTAACTCCTTTTTCCATTTGTTCCACAAAATGCATAATATTTCTAACTTCTTCTTTTTTTGTTTTATAAATACTTTTTAGTTCATGCCAAAATTGTGCATCTATTTTTGCATATGATAAATCCTTATTAGTTAATAACTTGTTATCTCTTACTAATAACTTCATTATTTTAGCCATTAAATTATATAAGATAACATTCCAAAGTGATCCGCTGTTAAGATCTACGAGATCTAATGCTGCATCACCAAACTTTGTTGCTAAATCTATATTAGTAAAATACCAATTTCTGTTTTTTCTATAATAAGAAAGGTTTCTTAAAATTTTGTTAATTTCGCCTTTTTTTAAAATACCGGTAAGGAAACACTCACTTAAAGTATATTCAACTCTATCTATACAAAGTTTTCCATTAGATTGTTTTATCGTTAAATAAAGTTCGTTTTCATCTGGAAGAACATCATCTATTTTTATATTGTATTTATTAAGAATTTCGTCTATGCCATGATCTTTTAGAAAATCTTTAAGTATTTTATCTTGATATGCTTCTTCTTTTGTTGTATCGGCTTTTTTAGCCTTTTTAACTAAGTCAATAACATGAGAAAAAAGACCGTGTGAAACATCATGAAGAAGTGCTGCGGCCTGAATGATTAATTTTTCATGTGCAGAAAACTCCTTATTGGAAAGTTTTTTTCTGGCAATAATCATACAATTTATAGAATGATCATATCTAGTATAACCTTTGATATTTCCTTTATATAGTATATGAGGGACAACAAAGTGAGATGGACCTCCTTGATAAACATGTTTTAATCTTTGAATTGCTTCGTGATTAATTAGTTCTATCAAGAGTGGCTCTGTAATTTTATAATTACCATGGATTGTTTTAAATAATATTCCATTTTCGATTGGTTCTTCATGTAACATTGGGTTACAGTTGAATGAAAAAATTGAGAAAATAAGAATTAAGATAAGTTTTATATTTTTGTTCATAATAAATAGCAAATTTTAAATGAGTTAATAAATTTTCCCCAATTCCTTTTTTTTATGATATGAGGTGATATATTAATAAATATTAAGAATTTGTAAAGAAGAATTTTAATTTAAAAAGGGGTTTAGTTTGAAACTAAACCCCTTTTTAAATTATTAATATTTTTTATTTATTTTAGATTTATAAAAGAAATATCTTCTAAAAGACTTTCCATGTCCTCTTCATGTTCGATTTCGTCTTCAAGGATTTCTATTGCCATATTATAAGTTACAAAGTCTTTGTCTTTTGTTTTTTCTATTAATTTTTCATAAACATTAATAGCACAACGCTCACCTTCTATGTTTTGTTCTAAAAGTTTTTTTACAAAAGGATCACTTGGTTCCAGGTAGCCGCAATTTGTATGAGAATACCAATCTTTTGGTGTTAGAATAGGAGTTCCACCTAGTTGTATTATTCTTTCAGATAGCATTTGAGCATGTCTTAATTCATCGGCCGCATGTTCATTTAATTCTGCAATAACAGCTTCTTTCATTGGACCTTTAGCTACTTGAGCACCTACCCAATATTGATAATATGCCAACCATTCATCAGCATAAGCTTTATTTAAATCTGTTATTAATTCTGATAAATCTATTTTTATAATTTCTTTGCCTCTTTGTCCCATAATTATTACCTCTTTTTTAAGTTTATTTTATTCGTTTTTTCAAAATTAATGATAGCAAAAATAAAGAGCTACTTGAAATTATTATTAATGGTCCGGCAGCAATATTTGTATATTTAAAAGCAATTATTCCTATAAAACTAGAAATTATTCCTAAAAATATTGATAATGTAGAATACATAAGTAAACTTTTACTTACATTTTTACTTGTGCTTGCCGGTATAGCTACTAATGCTGCTGTCATTAATCCTCCGACTATTCTTACCCCTAATGCAACAGTGATGGCTATACAAATTAAATAAATAAAATTATATTTTTTAACATTTATTTCTTTAGTTTTTGCTATATCCGGACTAATGCTAATAAGTACCATTCTTTTAAAAATTTTTTTTGTAATTATACAGATTATAAGTGATGTTATAATTGTAATTAAAGCGCTTTGAATTGTTATTGAAGATATGTCTCCAATTAATGCGGGAATAGTTTTGGTTTTAGGTAAAAATAAAAATGTTGTAGACATTGCGGCAGGAAAAACAACAGCCGTAATTGCTTCTGTTGGTAAATTTGTTATATGCCAAATTCCCCAAATTATTGTTATTCCTACAATTAAAAAAATTAAAGCTCCTATTGATATATCAAATTTAAAATACATAGCTAGAGCTATACCCGGTAATGCAAGGTGACCAAGGGCACCACCCATTAAAGACATTCTTCTTGTTAACATAAGTGAACCTATGTATCCCGCCAGACCTCCAACAAACATTCCCATAATTAGGGCTAAAACAAATTGCATATTAATTGTCACCATGATTATGTTTATAAAATTTTATACCGGTACCATACAATTTTTTTAAATTTTCAATCGTTAAAACTTCTTGGGCTTTTCCTAAGCAAAGTGTTTTTTTATTAAGGCATAATACTTTGCTTGAATGTTCCCATACAATATTAAGGTCATGTGTTACTAGTATTATTGTAAGGCCCAATTTTTCCCAAAATTTGTGAAGTAAGGTGTAAATTGTTTCTTCTCCTCCAATATCTATTCCAGAGGTGGGCTCATCAAAAATTAAAACTTTAGGTTTATCGACTAAAGACCAAGCTATTACCATTCTTTGAAATTGTCCTGTTGATAATTCTGTAAATTGCTTATTGAGTATCGTTTTTTCTAATTTTACTGAGTTTAAGATATTAAGAATTTCTTTTTTTGAAACATTCTTTATTTTAAAGAATTCTTTAACTTTTAATGGAGGTAAATTTTTGCGAGCAAAAAATTCTTGGGGGGGAAGATAACTAATATTTTTAGTGTTCCAAGTTACTTTACCTGTGTGTTTAATAAGGTCTAAGATTGCTCTTAATAAGGTAGATTTTCCAGCTCCGTTTGGACCTAAAATAACAAGTACTTCTTTTTCATCTATTTTGAAATTAATATTTTTTAAAATTTGTTCGTTGTTAAATGATACGCCCAGATTTTTTACTCTCAGGATTTCTTTATTATTCATATTTTTTTTATTTTTATTTAAGTTTATTAACTTAATGAGATATTAACTTTAATATATTAAATTCGTTTAGTATATTAAATTCGTTTAGTTTTTTTTTCAATAATTTATAAAAAGGAGTAATAATGAGAGCTTTTAGTTTTATTTTTTTATTAATTTTTCCTTTTTATTTGAATTCGATAGTTATTCTTACTCATGGTGCTTTTGGTGATACTGACAATTGGTATGAAAAGGGTGGTTATTTTTATGATGCTTTATCTGATTCGGGTAAAATTTTAGATAAAGAAATAATAACTTTTAAATGGGAACAATATTTAGGAGGGATTACTCATCATGAAAGGTTGAGTGCCGGAAAGGCCTTAGCAGAATTTATTGCGGATAAGGTTAGTGGTGGTGAAAAAGAAATAATTTTAATAGGGCATAGCTATGGTGGACATGTGATAAAGCTTGCAAGTCAAATTTTAGCTATAGGTTTAGATTTACAAGATATGGATAGACCCGTAATCATACCAGAAAACAATAAAAAGTTTTTAGATTTGGATGAGAATTTTTTTAAAAGTATTTGTTCTGAATTTAAAAATAGCAGTAGCTTGAAGAAACTAAAAAAATTTTTAAGTAAAAGAAATTCGGCAGAAAAATTAGATAATATTGATAAGTTTATAATTGACCAAGTTTATACTCTTGCAACCCCTAATGATATACCTGATTATTTTTCAAATATGAATGTGATAGGTTTTTTGTATAACTATTTTTCAAAAGGCGATTTAGTTCAAGATTTTGTTGGTGATAGAGAATTGCCTCAACCAAAACATGAACGTGCAGTAAATTTAGAAGTTAGAATGAAAGGAAGCGGTTGGTTTGGTTTATGGGGTAAGCCTAATCACATTGAAATGCATGCCGAAATAATAGCAAAATGGATTTTATATATACCATTATTTTTGAGTAAAGAAAAAATAGGAAATTTTGATAAGTTTAATTTTGATTATAACGGCCAAGTAAAGTTTTCTCCTAAAAAGCCTCCTGTGTATATTTGCAATGCAATAGGTCTTAAGGATTTTAACTTTTTCTCTAATTATGATTTGGAATGGCTTAAAAATAAAATGCAATTTATACGAAATTTTTGTTAGAACTTATCCGAAAATATGCTTTAATATGTCTTGCTTCGATTATCATCCAGGTAAAGTTTAATATATCCGTTTGTGGTGAGCAATTTTCAAAAAATTTAATTTTTGATTTCAATTTGTAACATTATTAGTATAATTTATTTAAATTTTACTCAAAGTGTTATAACTCTTTTTATATTCTTTTATATAGGTTTTTCTGACTTTTTTTATATGTTAAAATAGCTTATAATACATATATTTAAAAAGCATAAAAAGGATTTGATTATGGCAAATAAAAAGAATAAAAAAGAAGAAAACAATAATAGTAAAAAAAATGATCAAAATTCAGAATTATCAAGTTTGAAAAGTCAATTAATAAGAGTTAATGCTGATTTTGAAAATTTTAAAAAACGTGTAACTAAAGAACGTGCTGAATGGGAAATTTTGGCTCAAGCGGAAATAGTTAATGCTTTTTTACCTTTGATTGATGATCTTGAAAGAGCTTTGCAAAATTCTAAAAAAGAAAAAGATTCCGTATTATTTGGCGGTCTTAATATTATTTTAAAAAACGTAAAAAAAACGTTTGATAATTTAGGAATAAAAGAAATAGATTGTGATAATGGATTTGATCCCGATTTGCATGAAGCTTTAATACAGGTAGATTCTAAAAAACATAAAACAGGGGAAATTGTTCAAGTATTAAATAAAGGTTATACTTTCAAAGATATGGTAATAAGGCACGCTAAAGTAAGTGTTGCGAAGTAGTAATTAAAACCAAAATAATTACGACCTTAAATTTAAAGAGGTTTTTTGTGGTTTTGGTAAAGAAAAAAATAAAAAGAAATTCAAGATTAAAAAATTTACGAAAAAGAAGAAAGCAAATAATAAAAAAGGGTTTATCCTTACTACCAAATATTTTTACTTTAGGAAATGGTTTTTTTGGTTTTTGTTCTATTGTTTTTGCTGCTAAATTTGAATTTTTTGCTGCAGCTTATTTTATTTTGTTAGGCGCATTAATGGATGCTCTTGATGGAAGAGTTGCAAGGTTAGTTGGCGCTTCAAGTTTAATTGGTTTACAATTAGATTCTTTGGCTGATGCTGTTTCATTTTGTTTGGCTCCTGCTTTTTTAATATATTTTTGGCAATTAAAATATTTGGGTGTTTTAGGATTAATTTTAAGCTCAATCTTTTTTTTGTGTGGAATTTTAAGGCTAGCTAGATTTAATGTTATAGCAGGTCAACAAACTATATTTTTTTTAGGATTACCAACCACAATAGCCGGTTGTTTTTTAGCCGTATTTTTTTTAAATATGGTTGATTTTCATAATGATAGTTTATTATTATTTTTTACTTTAATTTTATATTTAGTTTTATCATTTCTAATGATAAGTACAATTAAATTCCCGGCATTTAAACAGAAACTATTTAAGTTAAATAAAAATTGGTATAAGGTTGCATTTATTGTTTTATTTGCCATTATTGCCGTAATGCAATTTCAAAAAGTTTTATTGTTGTTATTTCTTTTATATTTTTCTAGTGCTTTTGTATTGTTTAAAAGATTTAAAGATTAATTTAGGAGCTTTTATGTATAATAGGTCATCCGGAATTTTTAAAAATTTATTTTTTTCAGTATTAATTTTAAGTTTACCTTTGGGGTTATTTTTTTATAGATTGAATACCAAACATAATGATTTGGCTCGTTATGTTGAGTTTTTGGTAGCACAAAAGGGCAAAGAGTTAGAAAAACAAAAAGTTGAATCTAAATTATCTCAAGAGTTAGCCCCTAAAACTTGGTTAGAAGTTCAAAAAAAAGTAAAAGATACGGTTGTTCAAGTTTTTACTTTAATTGACGATTTCAATTGGGTTCAACCTTATAAAACTCCCAAGCAAGGTTCTTCTGCAGGTTCCGGTTTTTTTATAGATAAACAAGGTCATATTGTTACAAATTATCATGTTGTAAGCCAGGCCAGTAGTGTAAAAATTCAGATTCCATCTTTTGGAAGACATCAATTTGATGTTGATATTATAGGTGTTTATCCGGATAAAGATGTTGCTCTTTTAAAGTTAACAAAAGCTTCTTATAACGACATTATAAAAGGTTTGGGTAAGATCAGTTATTTATCTTTAGGTGATTCGGATTCTGTTTTACGGACACAAGAAGTTTTAGCTTTAGGGTATCCTTTAGGACAAGAAAGGTTAAAAAGTACTTTGGGGATTGTTAGTGGGCGAGAACGTTCGGGGTTTATTCAGATTACAGCTCCTTTGAATCCGGGAAATTCGGGTGGACCTTCATTGAATAAAGAAGGTAAGGTTATCGGTATAAATTTTGCAATAGTTTCTGGAGCTCAGAATGTTGGTTACATCATTCCTGTAAATGAGATTAAAAGTGCTTTAAGAGATATGAAAAAGGTAAAACTTTTAAGAAGACCTGTTTTAGGTTGTATTTTTACGGTGGCTACTCCTGAGATGGTTAGGTATTTAGGTAATCCTGAACCCGGTGGATGGTATATAGCAGAAGTTTTTGAAGATACAATTTTACATAAAATTGGTATTCAAGAAGATGACATGCTGTATGAAGTTAATGGATATAGATTAGATTTATACGGAGAAATGTCTGTTCCTTGGAGCGAAGATAAAATTTCAGTTCTTGATTTTTTGAATAGGTATACGGTTGGTGATGATATTTATTTTGTAGTTTATAGAAATGGTGAACGTAAAGATTTTCATTTTAAATTAGATAATAAATATTTACCTCCTATTAGAAAAATTTATCCTGAATATGAACCGGAAGAAATAGGTTATGAAGTTTTTGGTGGCTTGGTTGTAATGCCTTTAACTTTAAATCATATCGCAATTTTTGGAGAAAAAAATATTTCATTGGCTAATTATATTAGACCTGAAAATCAGCATGAACCAAGATTAATTATTACACATATTTTACCTAATTCTCAAGCTCAAAAAGCAAGAATCCTTACTCCGGGTTCTATTATAGAAGAAGTTAATGGACAAGAGGTTAAGACCTTAGATGATTTTAGAAAAGTAGTTTCTAAATGCAAACAAGACGAATATTTAACCATACGAACAAAAGATAAAATGTTCGCAGCTCTTTCTGTTCAAAAAATTATTGCGGATGAAGATAGGCTTTCTTCTAGATATTTTTATAATAAATCTGACTTAGTAGAAAAAATAGTGAAAAGTTAATGAAAGTAAAAAAAAGATTAGATTTATTGGCTCAAGAAAAATATCCGCAATTTACAAGAAACCAGATTCAAAGTTGGATTTTACAAGGTAAAGTCTTAGTTGATGATAAAGTTGTTAACAAAGCTGGTGCTCCAACTTGGATAGAGTCAAAAATTGAACTTAATGTGGATGAACCTAAATACGTTAGTCGTGCTGGTTTTAAGTTAGAAAAGGCTTTAGATCATTTTAACGTTGATGTAAAAAATCTTATTGTTCTAGATGCTGGTATTTCAACAGGTGGGTTTACTGATTGTTTATTACAACGCGGTGCAAAAAAGGTTTATGGCATTGATGTTGGTTATGGGCAGGTTCACGAAAAACTTTTAAAAGATGATCGTCTAGTTTTAATGGAACGTACAAATTTACGTAAATTAGAAATGTTGCCTGATAAAGTTGATTTGGTAACTTTAGATCTCTCTTTTATATCAATTCTTAAGGTTATGCCGGCCGTTATAAAATTAATAAAGCCTAATGCAAAAATAATTACTTTAATAAAACCGCAATTTGAGGCAGGTAAAGAAAATGTTGGAAGAGGTGGAGTGGTCAAAGATCCAAAAGTTCATGAAGCTGTTATAGAAAAAATAAAAGATGGAATGAAAGAATTTGGATTTAAGATGATTGGAGTTATAGAGTCTCCAATTCTTGGTGCGACTAGTGGTAACAAAGAATTTTTGGCTTTATTTGAAAAATGAATAAATGACCTTTAGAATTACTGGTTACTCTAAAGGTCATTTATAATTTAAATAATAGAACAGCCATCACTTAAAGCTTTAATTGGAGTACTTACAACATCTACAGTAAATGCAAAGGGTGCTGCTACAATTGCTACAGGCGCAGGGGCCTCTTTGAATAGTTGTGCTATTACAGGTTCTTCAAATTCTTCAGAAGGATTGGGTTCGGGTACATAAGTCGATTCTTTAGATTCTTCAGACGATTCTTCTTCTTCGAATCCCATTTTTTTATTTAAGGTTATGATTCTATTATTTGCCTCGATAACATTATTCATTAATTTATTTAAACAACTTCCATCAAAGAAAAAATCGAATTTACCACCCGCTCTAACTTTTTCGATGACACCAACATGTTCTCTACGTCCTTTTTCTGCTTCAAATGCATTTAGAATGAAAAAATCTATGAATGATTTAATGCTTTGACCCACTATATAAAAAGGGTCTTCTAGCTTTTCTAAATTTCTATAGGCTATAACAACTTCTCTTAGTATTTCTTTTGTTATATCTATTATTTTATCTACATCCTTAGTTTTTTCTTTTAATATAAGTTTTTCTAAGGTTCTTTGTTGTTTTTTTAAATATTTTTTTTCTGCTATTAAATCTGCCATACCAAATATTGATATAGATGTTAATGAAAATATTATTGATAATATTATTTTTTTCATAAGTTTTCCTTAGTTTTCCTTTATTTGAATAATTGAATGATTTTATTTACTGTTGGGCTTAAAAGATGCATGCCAATTTCATGACAAACTATTTCATTTAATAGTTCTCTTATGTCAGTTTTTTTTAATTCTTCTCTTATATGTTTTAGAAAATCTTCTTCTTCTTCAGCTAATTTTTTTTTTTGTAAACGAATAATATCTCGTTTTAATATTTTTACCGCTAATTTTTTTAATTTACCATTTGTTTTTTCTATGTACCATTCTTCTTTAATCATTGCTGAAGTTGATTTTATAAATAGTATTAGTGATAATATTATTTATTTAATTTTTTTCATCTTTAATTTTACCTTAATTACCTTTTTCGGCATTTTCTATTGCTAATTTTAATTTTGATATTTCCTGTTTGAGGCGATATATTTTTTTTTGTATTTTTTGCTTTTCTCTTTTTGTTTTGGCTTTTCTAAGTTTAGCTTTGGCTTTTCTTAAATCAGTTTTTGTTCCTCTTAAAGCCAATACTGCAACCCCTGTGTCCATACTAAAAAGTTTTAATTGTGAATTAAGACATCCTAATAGGACTAGGCAAGTTAATAATATTTTTTTCATAAATCCGTTCCTTTTTGTCTGTTAAATACTTTTTTTAATAATTTTCTTGAAAAAGATTTTTCTCCATTACGTAATTTTTCTAAAGAATAATCAATTCCATCTTTTAGTTCGCTATAGACTAAATTAGAAAAAATAAATACACCTCCAACAACAGCCCAATCTTTGGCTTTAAATTCTTTAAATTGCTTTTCTGTTTGTCTGAAAACACTTTCCAAAATACTTTCCCCTTTATAGCGAGGGTGTGCCATATCAAAACCGCGATTTATCATAGCTTCTTTAGCTTTTTCAAAAAAACTTTTAATTTCGGAATCTTGTAAAGAAAACAAATTAAAATAAGAATTTAAAAAATTAGTATCATTTTCTGTTAATTTTTCGAGTTTTGGATCATTTAAAACCTTGAGTACTAGTAAAGGTTTTTCTTTTGATAAAAAACTTAAGTCTTTGTTTTCTAAAGAGACATTTTTATTTAGATATTTTTTAATTGCTCTTAATTCTTCAACATTATTTAAAACCCAAAACATAGGCATGTTTTTATTATATTCATCTATTAAAATTTTACCTTCATATGTATCCTTAGAAAAGAACACATTTGCAAGTCCTTCACCTAATTTTGATTCTCTATCTCCGGAATATTTTTTTTGCATTCTTATATTTGCGGAAAAAATATTTGTCATTTCACTTAATACAACAATGTTTTCAAATTGTTCAGGTTTTTTTATGTGATAATTTTTATTTGTTTTTTTATCTTTATAACCAATTTTTATAACTTTGTATGTATCAACATCCGGTTGATAAATATTTACATAAGGATCTTTTCCTGGTGCTATTAAAAACAAGGAGTTTTGTCCTAGTGTTAATATTTCGTTTTTATACTCATTTATTTCTTTTTCTAAACCAAAATTTTCTTTTGTTATAAAAATAGATTCATCTGAGTTATTATTAGCGATTTTTTGTGGGGCAATTATATTATTTGAAAAATTATTTTGTGTTATTAGACCAAAAAGTAAAAATAAATACAAAAATTTTTTCATAAAAATCTCCTTTATAAATATTTAGTAAAATGTACTTTCTACGAAAAAATAATTCTATTTAATTAAAAGCTTTTTGCAAGTTTTTTTTATAGAAAACTATAAAGAAAATTATTATGAAATAAGGTAAGAGCAAAAAAAGAGGAAGAAAATTATTATTGGCAAAAAAATTAACTATAAGGTCAGATAATATCATAATTGGATATGGTAAAAATATTGAAAGCCATTTATATTTTTTTTTGTCTTCAAAAATGAGAAAAAATATTAAAGTTAGAATTGGATAAAGTATTATTTTAATATAAAAAAACAATCGTTTTAATAATTCTGAAATAAAATCATGCCAAACTTTTTTGGGTAAAAGTTTTTTTTCCCATACTATATTTTTTAAAAGTAAACTCAGGGGTGGAGTAAAATTACTAAGTTGTAATTGAGAAAAAAAGCTTGGTAAGTATAAAATCTTATAGTTTTGTATCTTTTGAGTATTAGTTTTAGTATTCACTTTTAATGTTTTTATTAGAAGAACTTTTTTTTCATGCGGAAGAATTTTAAATTTATTTGAACTTATTACATTTATGACTTCAAAATTTTTATTAATATTGATTAATATTAAATTAGAACCAATGTTTTTTTTTAAATCTAAAAATTGA
>WJLJ01000071.1 GCA_014728525.1 Candidatus Babelota bacterium
CTTCATCACGTCTACACGTGATATCACGTAAAAGATTTGCAGCAAAGTTTTTTGACATTAATTTTTTTTAAAAGTCCCTAAATGAACAATACTTTAAAAGTGTTGTTCGCCCCCCCAACCCTCCAGCTTGTCCTAAGTTGGAGGGTTTAAATTTTTTTTCCCTTAAGAACAAACAATTTGACTCAAAAGTCCTAAAATTTTTCTTTTTTCTATAAAAAAAACAGGACGAACAACATAACAATAATTTTTTTGTTTTAAATCTGAAGGTAAAGATAATATTTCTTTATCTAAAAACTTATTTTCTAAAATAGGTTTTTTATTTAAAGATTTTTTTGGAATTATAGACGATCTTACAAGCCTATAAATAAAGAAACCAGAAAAATTTTTTACGTATTGATTCGAAACGTTTGAATAATCCCATGTAATTAAATTACCAAAAGTTTTTTTTTCTACTTTAACGTTTTTTATAAAACCTAATTCAAACTTATTAACTTTTTTAAAAACTTCTTTTTTAGAAAAATCAAAAATATTTTTTTGTTTTTTTCCACAACCAAATAAAAAAAATAAAAATAAATAACAAATAAATCTAAAGAAAAAATATTTTAATGTTTTCACGATTTGGCAAAGATTAATTTAAACTCTTCTACTGCTTTTCTAAATACGCTTTCATCTTCACTACTTAACTTTCTTGTTTCTAAAATTCTATTAAAAGTATCTTTATAAGTTCCCTTAACATAACTTGCAAACTGAACTGCAAAAGGTTTTACATCATCCAACTTGAGTTCATCCAAATAATCTTCTTTTAATAAAAATAAAAATATAACCTGTGTAACAAAAGAATAAGTTGTTCGTTCCGGTTGTTTTAAAATCTCTATAGCTCTTCTTCCTCTATCTAAAGCTTTCTGACTTGCTTTATCTAATTCCGATCCAAACTGGGCAAATGCCAATAATTCATTATATTGAGCAAGTTCCAATTTTAAACTTCCGGAAACTTTTTTAATAGCCTTTGATTGAGCAGCTCCGCCAACACGAGAAACAGATAAACCAACATTTACGGCAGGACGCACGCCCATATTAAATAAATTAGTATCCAAAAAAATTTGTCCGTCTGTAATAGAAATTAAATTAGTAGGAATATAAGCAGAAACATCATCCCCTTGAGTCTGAATTATAGGAATAGCCGTTAAAGATCCTCCACCTAACGAATCAGACATATTACCAGCTCTTTCTAATAAACGAGAATGAATATAAAAAATATCACCCGGATATGCTTCTCTTCCCGGAGGTCGCCTCAATAATAATGATAATTCTCTATAAGCTATAGCATGTTTGCTTAAATCATCATAAATAATTAAAACATCTTTACCTTGTTTGTAAAAATATTCACCGATGGAACATCCCGTATAAGGTGCTAAATATTGATTCAATGCTGTTTCTTTTGCATCAGCATCAACAACAATCGTATAATCTAAAGCTCCATTTTTTTCTAATTGGTATATGAATTTTGCAGTATTAGCTTGTTTGTGTCCTATAGATACATAAATACAAATAACATTTTGATCTTTTTGATGCAATATTATATCTAAGGCCATAGAAGTTTTACCGGTACTTCTATTTCCAATTAAAAGTTCTCTTTGACCTCTTCCTATTGGTATAAGAGAATCTATAACGGTAACACCTGTTTCCAGGGAGCTATCAATGGGCTCTCTTTCAACTATCCCCGGTGCAACTTTTTCTATCGGATAAAAATCTTGCGCCTTATATTCGCCAAGAGCATCCAAAGGTTTTCCCATTGCATCAATAACTCTTCCTATTAAATTATCTCCAACAGGTATTCTAAAAACATCTCCTGTTCTTTTTGCAACCTCCTGCTCTATTACAGAAATATTATTTTCTAAAAGAACAACCGAAACATAATCTTCATCTAAGTCTAAAATTATACCTCGGCTTCCTCTTTCGAATTCTATAAGCTCACCATAAACAGCATTCGTAAGACCATAAACTCTACAAATTCCATCACCTACTTTTATAACAGTTCCAACCTCTTCTAATTCTTCTTGAGGTTTTTCCTGTAAAGCTCTTTCTAAAATAGATATAATATCAGTTTCTTTTTTTACCATAATCCTACCTGTTTAAAAACGGATCGTTTAACACTTCTGAGCTGTTTTTCTATAGAACGTTCCCATAAAAATGTTAGGCTTTGTATTCTCAATCCACAAATTAATTTTTCATCTTTTTCAAATTCAGCTAAAACCCCACCGTTAGAAATTGACTTTATAAAATTTATAATTTTTTCTTTTTCTTCAAAGGTTATATCATGAGAAGTTGTAACTTTAAAAAGTTTTGTATTAATTTTACGTCTATATAAAAGTATAATTTTATTTAAAACTTGATGTAAAATTTCAATACGACCATGATCTAATAACAAAAACATCATTTTTGTAATAGGCTTTTCTAATTTTAATGCTTGCGCAATTCTTAAAAGAGCTTTCTTTTTAGTAAAATATGAAATAGTAGGAACTTGTAAATAAACGTAAAAAAGCTTATTTTTTTTCAAAAATTTTTCTAAACTTATCCATTTTTCCAAATTTTCATCCGATATTTTATCAGAAAAAACATTTAGAAAAGCTGCAGCATATTTTTTAGAAATTAAACTAGTTTGTAACTCCATTGAACAAACCTATCAATTATTTGGCTCTATTTTTTTTATTAACTCTTTTAATAAATGCAAACTCTTTTTCCCCCCATATAAATTCTCTATTTCTTTGTAAGCTTTTTTTATGGATTGCGGTATTACTATTTTTTGCATCTTAAACAAACTCAAATTTTTTGACTGAACAGCTCTTTTATTTTTAATTTTTTCTTCTAATTCTTTATTATTTTTTATTGTATTATTTTTTTCTTCTAAAAGATTCTGATGCCAAGATTGAATTTTTACTTCCAAGCTTTTAAAGGAATTTTCTTGTTCTTTTATTTGCTCTTTTAAATTTTTCTTACTTTCCAGCAATAAATTTTCTTTATCCCTTAAATCTTTTCTTTTTTTCTTTATCAATTCTATTTGAGAATAAAGAGAGGGGATTAAATATTGTTGGGATATCTTGTATAAAGCAATAACCAATAAAAGAAATAAGGTTAACTGAAAAGCTATATACAAAAAATTAAAACCCTCAGTCAACATTAGGAACCCTTTCCACCAAAATTTCTTTTGCCTCTTCTGTTAATTTTTTCGCTTCTTGATTATCAACTTCAGCTACAATTATCGATGAAACTTTTGCCTCTTTTGCAGGCTCAACCGTATATTTATCATTCATTTCAAACTTAAAACTTTGTAGCTCTTTTTCTTTTTCTCTTTCTAATTTTAATAATAACTGTTCTTTTTTCTCTATACTTTGTTTTATATTGTTTTCTTTTTTTTGTTTATCTTTGATAAATTTAATAACGGGTTTAAACATAAATTTGTTTAGAAACCAATAAGTAATTGCAAAATTAAAAATTTGTAAAAAAAAGGTAATATTAAGTTGCATATGACCTTATAAAATTTATCTTGCAACAACAAACATTAAAACTAGAGCCACTAAAAGTGCATAAATTGCAGAACTTTCAGCAAAAGCCAATGCCACAACCATAGTTCTTGTTATTATTCCTGCACTTTCCGGTTTTTTTCCAATACTTTCACAAGCCTTACCACCAATAAAACCTTGTCCTAAAGAAGGTCCTATTGAACCTAAACCCATACAAACACCGGCAGCAATACAAGCAGCCACTTTTACCCAATTTACAACTTCCATATAAATCCTTCTCGATAAAAAGAGTCACAATAATAGTTAAAGATCATTATAATATTATTATGACTCTGTTAATGTTTTGTCAAATTTATAGATTATTATAAATATAAAATCAAAGTAAACCTATAATTGAATTTGCTTTTGTTTTGCAGGAATAATATATTTACCTTTAATTTCATTTATAAAATCCATAACAGCCTTAACATGTTTTTCTTGCTTATCTTTATTATTTTCAAAATCAGAATTACAATCTAATGTTAAAATAGGAACATTTTTTATATAACCTATCGTTTCCTTTTTATCAATAAGCCAATCTTCATGTTTTTTATGTAAATTTTTTAAATAAGAAAGGGTAACCTCATCTTCTTCTTTTCTACTTCTCTTTTTCATCCTTAAATAACAAACTTCAGGATCAGCTTTTAAATAAACAAAAGCGTCAGGACGCTTAGTATAACCTTGCACAAGCCACGAAAACCAGTTTTTATATATTTGCCATTCTAAAGCACTCATTGTTCCTGATTCATAACAATTTTTTGCAAAACAAAATCGATCACAATAAACAGAACGTTCTAAAACTTGAAGATCTTTTGTATTTTTTTTCAAGGCATCTTGAATAGATTGAACTCTAGTAACAAAAGCAAAAGACTGAAAAGTATATGCCCACCTTCTTGTATCTTTATAAAATAAATCTAAAATATTTCCATCTTCACTTATATTTTGCCATTTATTCGTTGGTTCGTGAATAATATCTAAATCCAAATGTTTTTTTAAAATTTTTAAGAAAGTACTTTTTCCTGCGCCTATATTTCCTTCTATAATTAAAAGCATTTTTTTTAGGCCAGAAGCTTTCATAATATACAACTCCTATTAAATGAGTTAATAAAAATTACAACTTGTAGAGTTTATAATTTTGTAATTTCAAAATCTATTAATAATTTCAAAAAAAAACAAAAATCCTATATTTTAAGGCAAAATTGACATTTTCAACTATTAAAACTATTTTTAGTCTTCAAAACTAAAAAATTATGTGTTTGCTTGAAATAATTTTTTTTACTTGGAATAATCTTATCGCTAGTATCTGTTAAATAAAGATACTTTCATTTAATTAATAATAGTTAATGATAAAAAAAAGAAAATAAAATATATGAAGAAAAATTTATTTAAAAAACTATTTATTTTTATAACTGTTTTAGCTTTTACTATCACTCCTACAAAAATATCTTGTATGGATTTCGATGATATGAACTTCGATGATATGGATATAGATTTGGATATGTTGGACGAAGTGGAATATGTTCCTTCAAAATCACTGAGTGATATTTTTGATAAATTATTACCGGTGATTGAAGAAATAGAAACCCCTTTATGGAATAAAACAAAACAACCAAAAGGAAGAGATACTTTATATTTAATACCACATAGAATATCATCGTTGGAATATGGCGGGTTAATTTTTAATCTATTTTTTAATTACACAAATAAAATGGATTTTTCAATAAATGAGGTTCTTAAATTAGACGAAAATAAATCAGCTTTAAATGAATTTACGCAAACTCTTATAGAAGAACTTGACGCAAATGAGGCTTCTGCATTAATTCCATTATTTAAAAGGCTAACAATACAAGAAAGAAAAATTGGAGCATTAATACAATTGGGTTTTATACTCGGAGCATTTAGAATAGAAATTGATAGTTCCTTGCAATTCTCAGAAAGAAACTTCTGGTTAAGCAAAAGAGATCAAGCCCGTATAAAGGAAATGTTTTCTGATGCAAACTCTACATTCGATGATAAAGAATTATATAAAACAAAATTTGGCATGGGGGATACAAGGATAAAATTAGGTCTTAATAGTCTTAATATGAGTAATTTTCAAGTAGATATAGGATTTGAAGGAATATTGCCAACAAGCAAATTTTCTACCGATCCAAGATTAAAACAATATGAAATAAACTTAGAGAATCTTGAAAATGATATTCCTGATATATTAAGAAGTATTAGAGATAATCTAATAACACCTCAACTTGGTAATTTTGGACACTTTGGCCTTGGTTGTTATTTTGAATCAAAAATAGATTTATTTCACAATTCAATACATTTATGGAATAGGGCATCTTTTGATAACCTATTTTCAGCAAAAGAAGATAGATTAATTCCATCTAAACAAACCATTCAAACCCCGGTAGATATAGCAAGTCTTTTGGATCCCGAATATGCAACAAAATTTATCAAAGAATATATTTTCCCTCCTGCTTATAGAGTAAAAATACATCCCGGAGATATAATAAATTTTGTTTCTGCTTTAAGTTTTGAAATAGGTAAAAAATGGAATTTTGTTACCGGTTATGATTATTATCATCAACAAGAAGAACAGTTTGAAACTATTTATACA
>WJLJ01000072.1 GCA_014728525.1 Candidatus Babelota bacterium
ATAATAGATTATTTTATTAATTTTATATCAATAAAATGAAAAAAATATAGAATTATAAGATTAGTTAGTAAGATTCTAAAAATACTTGAGGATTATTAAAATAATGACTTATGACCTTTATTTTTTTAAAAATGCATTGCCTAATGCAAAAATAAAAACATACAAAAAAGATTCAAATAATTTTTTTTCAGAAAAAAAGATAAAGGGGTTTTGTATTGATAGTAGAAAAATACAAAAAGAAGAGTTATTTATTGCATTATCGGGTCAGCGAGTTGACGGTCATTATTATATTGAAGATGTTTTATTAAATGGTGCTATTGGTTTAATAATTCAAAAAGATAAAATAAATTTATTAAATAAAATTAACGAAAAAGTTTTAAATGGAAAGATTGTAATAATAGTTGATGATACGTTAGATGCTTTGAAACAGTTAGCTAAAAATTGGCGTAAGGGTTTTAAATTTCCAATTATAGGTATTACCGGTTCTGTTGGAAAGACTACGACAAAACAGCTTTTAGCTTCTATTTTTAAAACTGCGAAAATTTCGGCTTTTATATCATTTAAAAATCAAAACACAGTGATAGGATTAAGTCTTAATATTTTAAAGATGAGAAAAGAACATAAGTTCGCAGTTTTTGAAATGGGGATAAGCCATAAAGGTGAAATGGAAGAATTGGCAAATATTTTACGCCCCGATATAGGAGTTATAACATATATTTGTAATGCACATACTAAAGGGTTGGGTAACTTAAAAGAAATAATCAATGAAAAACAAAAAATATTTAAATATTTTAAATCTGATAATGTTGGAATTATTTGGGGTGATAAGTCTTTTTTAGATAGTTATTATTATGATTTTCCAATAATTACTTTTGGGCTGAAAACTAAAAACCATATTCAAGCTAGAATGATTAAAAATGTTGATAGTAATTTTACTAAATTTAATTTAAAAATTTATTTTAAAAAGTATCCTGTAACAATAAAGTCTAATCATTTAGGCTTTATAAACAATATATTGGCTGCAAGCAGCATTGCAACTTTTTTAAAAATAGAGACAAAATTTATAATACAGGGTATTCAAAATTATAAAGATTTTGAAGGGCGTTTTGAAAGAAGAAAAATAAAAAACAACAAAGGAATACTTATTAATGATAGCTATAATGCTTCACCCGAAAGTATGAAAGCTGCATTAAAAGCATTTTCGGCATTAAAAAATGAAGGCAAAAAGATTGCAGTTTTAGGAGATATGTTGGAGTTGGGTGAAAAAGAAGTTTTTTGGCATAGGCAAATAGGTAGAATTTTATCTAAAAATTTAGATTTAAATAAAATAATTTTAGTAGGGAAACTTGCTGAAAATATTGCAAAAACCATGCCGGCTATTTTAAAGGGTAGAACAACTAAAGTAAAAGATTGGAAAGCTGCAAAAGAACTATTAGATGAAATGTTATTGGAAAGCAACAATCAGATTCTACTTAAAGCATCTCGTGGTATTGGTCTTGATAATATAATTAAAGATTTAACTTAATTTTTAAATCATTATTTAGGATTTTTCTCTTTTCTTGTGTGTCTTGATAAAAAGGATTAAATTAATTTTAGGCGGCGTAGTATAAAAACAATAAAAGGAGATACAATGGGCGGACAAAAAGAGAAAAAGGTTTTGGGTGATGACCATCGTTTGGCTTCATATCTTTCTAGTTTGCTTCATAAGGCATTACATTATCATGATGTTGATGGTTTACCACAAATAATGTTACATGAATTAGGACACGATCATTCTTTTGCTCTAAACAAAGCAACATATCTAGTTGATAATCCTGATTTTAACCATCTTTTAGGTGTTGCTGGTTATTCTCATGATGAATGTCATTTTCACAAAGAAGATATGTGGAACAATCCTCATTCATTTATAAATGATATGAAAGATGCTAAGTATCATAATAGTGTCAGATCTTTTTTAAACGATAGCCTTAAAAGAAAAGATATAAACTTAAATGATGCTAAAGAGGTAAAAGAGTTAGGCAAACATTTAGGAATAGAAGTACCGGAGTTTTTTGCTTGGACAATGAAACATGGAAATCACGGTTTACTGCTTTTTGAACGCAAAAACGATGAAGAGTGTCATTGGAGAAAGAGCTTGTTGCAAAATGTGGCAGCGTTATTAAGTTTTTGCGGGATATAAAATAGTTTTATTTTTTTTATAATCAATATATGTTTGTGCAAACAGTTTTGTGCAAATTTCAATTTTTCCGTATTCTGGTGAATAATACCCTAACTTTTGTCTTAAATTTAAATTTGATTCTAAATAAAAAATCTTTTTTTCTTTATAAATAATTTCAAATTTATTCTTATTTTTTTGTTTTATGTTTATTTTTGGATGAAAAATAAAATTCCAAAAACCGGTTTTTTTTAAATTTTTTTCAAACCAATCATTTATTATTATTTTTTGATTATCAAAAAGAAGTTTTCTATATAACTTTATATTATTTTGTAAATAATAATTTTTAATAACGATTATTTTTGAATTTAATTGGATTTTAGAAGTATCTTCTTGTTCTCTTTTATTTAAAAGAAATAAATCTTGGTTATCAATATTTTGAGTGTCTATATAAAAAGTATTATGTGAATCATAACTTCGCATTAAATTACGCCAATTTTTATTTGCAGTGTAAACATATGTTCCCGGATCAATTAAAATAGGTATTCCTTTATAAGATAAAGTTAAAGATAAGGAGTCTTGATGAAAATGACCGGTAGGTTGTTTTTCATTAAAAGTTGGGTGTCTATAAGTTATGTGCCAATCTTTATTTTTTATAATTGATAAACCAAAGTTTGGATAGTGAGTAAGAATTTTATCGTCTCGATTAAAATTGGGGTAAATAACATGATCTAAAATTTTGCCGCTATCATTATCTCCAATTTGAATAAAATTTTTATGGTTATCATAACAATCATTTATAAATTGATTTGCTTTTTTTAATTTGTAAATAAAATTATTAGGTAGTTCCAAATTATTTTTTTTGCATAAGTAGTAAAAATGAAAAAACATTTCTACTACTAGTTTGTGATAACTTGTAGAGCCTTCATAATCAGAGCCATCTTCTTGTATTTGTAACTCAAATTGTTCTAATATTTTTTTATAAGTTTTTATTTTGGCTTTTTGAAAATGTTTTATATGATCAAAAAAGAAACATAAATAAAAGTATCCTATTAAATCTGCAATATAATGGTTATTTGGTTTATAGAAAATTTCAAAATTATTTTCTAAATAAATTGCATGTTGATATAAAGAGTTTATTAATTTTTTATAAAAATTTTCATCATTTTTATAATTTAAATAATAAAAACCATAAATTAGGTTTATAGCCCTTATAGCTATTTCCATAGGGCAGACCCAATTAACGCCTATTAAGAAAGGATTATTATCAATCCAATCATTTATATGCTTTTTGAATAAATTGTTTTTTTGTAAATATGCGAGATAGGGAATATGTTGAAGTCGAGAAAGCTCCCATGGTATTTTTATATCGGCATCAAATTTATTTAAAGGTAAATCTTTTTTTTTATCACTTTTGATTTTTTGATAGGGGGAATTTTTCCATTTATTATTAATTTTTTTATTTTTAAAATCTTGATGCCAATTTATTTTGTTTTTAAAACAATATTCCTCTCCAAAAATTTTAAAACAGTTTTTAGAAATAAAACATTTTACTATATTTACCAAATTTAATTCTAAATTTGGTAAAAAATTTTTATTTAAATATGGTTTTATGCTTATACAATAATTTCTTTTAAGTGAATTTTTTCTTATTTGAAATATTTTAGTTTTTATTTTATTTAGCTTAACCCTATAAATAT
>WJLJ01000005.1 GCA_014728525.1 Candidatus Babelota bacterium
ATTTTACAAGAATGGCTCAACATTTAACAACAAAAAATAAATTTGTATTTTAATTATGAAAAACAAACAACTTGGAAATTCTGGAGAAAAGGCAATACAAAAATTTTTAGAAAAAAATAAATTTAAAATTATAGCATCAAACTATAAATCAAAGTGGGGCGAAATAGATATAATTGCTCAAAAAAAAGATCTTATTTCTTTTATTGAGGTAAAAACAAGAAAAACAGCTTATTTTCCTATTTCCCAAGTTGTTAATTACACAAAACAACAAAAAATTATAAAAACCGCAAAAATGTACATTCAAAGACATAATATTTATAATAAGATTTGTAGGTTTGATGTAGCTACCGTACTATTAAGCGGTAATAGTTTTGATATTGAATATATAGAAAATGCATTTCAGGAATAGAGGTTAATAAATGAAAAAATCATTAAAAACAGGATTAGGCTTTGGAATAACTTCAGGAATTATAACAACGTTAGGATTAATGGTCGGTTTAAATTCAGGAACACATTCTATGCTAGCAGTTATTGGAGGAGTATTAACAATAGCAATTGCCGATGCATTTTCTGATGCACTCGGAATTCATATTTCAAAAGAGTTTGAAAACGAATCAACAAATAAAGAAGTTTGGGAATCTACACTTGTAACTTTTATATCAAAATTTTTAATGGCTTTATTCTTTGTGATTCCTGTTGCTATATTTGAACTGTCTTTAGCAATAAAAGTTAGCGTTGTATTAGGAATAGTTCTTTTGGGGATTTTTAGTTACATAATAGCTAAAGAAAAAAAGCAAAAACCTTTTCCAATTATCATCGAACACATAATAATAGCAACAGTAGTTATAGCTATATCTCAAATAGTAGGTTCTTTTATAAGAACTACATGTCTGTAATTATAAGGTACCAAAATACCTATCACCAAAATCACCTAGTCCGGGAATAATAAACTGTTGATCATTTAATTTTTTATCTTGAGCAACATATATAATTTTAACTTTTGGATATTCTCTTTTTATTTTATCCACCCCGGGCTTTGCACATATAACTGAAACAAAAATTATTTTTTCTTCTTTTACACTGTCTTCTTTTAATAGTTTTATGGCCTGACTGCCACTTCCACCGGTAGCAATCATAGGGTCTAAAATAATTACATCATCAGTATCTTTTATTTTAGGAAAATTTTTATAATATAACTTAGCAATTGCAGTTTTTTCATCTCTTTTTAATCCTAAAAAACCAACTTTAGCTTTTTCAAAAAACATTAAAAAAGCAGGAACTAAAGAAAGAGCTGCTCTTAAAATTGGTATCAATATAATATCATTTTTAAATTTTATTCCATTTGCTTTATCAATAGGAGTATCAATTTTTATTTCTTCTTTTTCTAAAAATTCTCCAACTTCACCGGCTAAAATTAAAGCTAACTTTTCAGAAACCTCTCTAAATTTTTTTATATCCGTATTTTTATCTCTCAAAATAGAAAGTAAGACTTTTTTCATAAAAATCCTTTAACGTTTAAATTTAAAAAGTTTTTTTTTATTTTCTTTTTTTTTCTATAAAACCTTTTTTATTATTTTTAAACACTTTAAAGCAAATAAAGCAATAATTTATATTTTCCGGGATAAAATATGAAAAAATATGTTTTGACCGGGGGGCCTTGTACGGGGAAAACAACCACTATAAATCAACTTTCCAAAATAGGTTATCAAACAATAAAAGAAGCCGCATCAATTTTAGTAGCAGAAGAATTTAATAAGCCGGGAATACCGCTCTGGGAAAAAGATGCAATAGCATTCCAGAAAAAATTAATTTTTAAACAATTAGAATTCGAATCAAAAATAAATACCTCTGATAACTCTGTATTTATAGATAGAGGTATTATAGATACTATTGCTTATTGCAAAATTTATAATGCGGTTGCTCCAAAAGAATTTTACAAAATTGCAGAAAAAAATCGGTATGATAAAATTTTTCTTCTAGATTTCTTAGAAAACTATTCAACGTCTTTTGTAAGAAAAGAATCAAAAGAAAAGGCTCTCGAAATACAAAATGTTTTATTATCAACTTATAAAAAATTCGGTTATAAGCCAATAATAGTTCCAAATCAAAATATTATTAAAAGAGTTGATTTTATATTAAAAGAAATAAGTTATATGCCAAATCTAATTTGGCAAAATCATACATATAAATTAAAAAGCCGATAAAAAAAAAGGGCGAGTTAGACTCGCCCGAATTTAATTTTGGAAAATCAAATATTAATAACGACCTCTGCCGCCACCAAAATTATTTCCGCCAAAACCACCGCGATCATTGCTTCTACCACCACGGTTATATCCACCACCACGGTTGTATCCGCCACCATTTCTTGGACGCTCTGTTCTTGGTTTAGCTTGACTTACTCTAATTGATCTTCCTTGAACATCTTTTCCATTTAATTCAGCTATAGCTGTTTCAGATTCTTCTTTGTTTTCCATTTCAACAAATCCGAAACCTCTAGATTCACCAGTAAATTTATCCATGATAATATTTACTTTTGTAACTTCGCCATAAGGTGTAAACAGATCCTTAAGTTCTTCTTCTTTAACTTGTCTGGATAAATTTCCTACATAAATATTCATACAAAACGATTCCTCATAAAAAAAGGATAAATAAAATAAAACAAACACAAATACAAAAATCATGTATCCATGTTATAAACAAAAATTTTTGTTTACTTAAAAGAAATATACGAAATTAACGCCCTTTATCTAGAGTTTTACTTATAATTACTTATATCTACTTTTATAAATTTTCAAATAAACTATACAATTCTTTAAATTCTCTTTCTCACTCTAAATACAGGCTTTAACCTTAAAAACTCTGTTTTATAGAACCAAAAGCAAAATTCCCCAAGAATTAAGACTAATATAACATATTAGTAAAAGTATTTCAATTACCCCCAAATTTACTTTAAGGCTACTATTGTAGCTTGTCTCCCGGGATCTTGATTACTTCTTCTGTATGAATGGAATCTTAAATCACATATGGTACAACTATTGTAATCAAAATTAATCTCACCTTTTGGTACTCCCAAATCTAATAATTGGTTTTTTACCAATTTAGGAAGATCTAAATGCAAAGATCCATCTTTTTTTAAAAAAATATCTTCACAAAAAGAACAATTATCAAAGTTTTTTATAAATTCATTACTAATTTGATAACAACAAACTCTGGCACTTGGACCAAAATAAATTTTTATTTTAGATGTATCGGTGTTAAAACATTTTTTTAGTTTTTTTATAACATTGGAAATTATATTTGTAACAGCTCCTTTCCAACCAACATGAACAACACCAACAACATGATTAACCGGATCATAAAAAACAACCGGTAAACAATCTGCGGTAAGAATACCGATACCTACATTTCTTTGATTGGTAATAATAAAATCTCCTTCTTGCTCAAATAAAATTAATTTCTTATTGAGCAAAGAAGGAGAATCTATACAAATGCCTTTATTACTATGAATTTGTTTAAGAAAAATTAAATTATCAAGCTTTAAATCTTGAAGTTTTTTTTCAAAGTATTCTTTATTTATTTGTCCATCTGATTTTACACAATCATCTTTTGAATCGCCGAAATATATTTTATATGATGGATCATTATGTAAAATCATTTTAAACCTTTTTTTTATGATAAAATATGTTTCTCTTTTTCCTGACTATCTTTTGTTTTTTTAAAATTATCTTCTTCTGCTTTTTTTCTTAAAAAAGTAGGTGTATCAATATCCTTTAAATCAAAGCTCTCGGTTGAAACATTACCCGGAGTTATTTTTACACCTTCATCTTCAAATTTAACTTCTTTTAAATCGTCTGATCTTTCTTCAGATTCCTTAAAAGAAATCGCTTTTTCTTGTCTTTCTAATTTAACTTCTTCTGTTTTTTGTTCAACCGGTTGCTCTTTTACTATGTCATCAATAACTTCTTGCTGATCCTCAAAGCCAGTTGCAATGACAGTAATCATTATTTCATTTCCAATATTAGGATCTATTACAGAACCCAATATTATTTGTGCATCTTCACTTACCATATCATGAACAAGAGTTGCAGCTTCATTTATCTCATGTAAACCTAAATCCGTATTACCCGTAATATTAATAAGAACACCTTTAGCACCCTTTATACTTACATCTTCAAGTAAAGGTGAGTTTATTGCTTTAAGTGCTGCTTGTCTAGCCCTATCTTCTCCTTCGGCACGACCAATACCCATTATGGCCATCCCCATATCCTTCATAATCTCTCTTACATCTGCAAAATCAACATTTATGTGACCTGCTTTTGTAATTATATCAGAAATGCCTTTTACGGCTTGTTTTAAAACATCATCCGACATTGAAAAGGCATCTAACATTGAAATTTTAGGATCAGCTTGCTCTAAAAGCTTTTGATTTGGAACAACAATTAAGGTATCTACAGCCTGTTTCAAATTTTTTATAGCCTCAGTTGAATGTCTTTGTCTTCTTTTTCCTTCAAAATCAAATGGAGTAGCTACAACGGCAACAGATAAAACACCCAGATCTTTTGCCGATTTTGCAATAACAGGTAAAGCACCCGAACCCGTTCCGCCACCCAACCCTGCAGTTAAAAATAAAATATCTGAATCAGATATTTTTTGTAAAATAGAATCAAGGTCTTCTTCCGCAGCCCTTTTTCCTATATCAGGATTCGAACCGGCTCCCAAACCCTTTGTAATTTTTCCACCCAATTGAATTTTTTCTTGGGCTGAAGACATAGATAAAGCTTGTGCATCTGTATTTGCAGCTAAAAATTCTACTTTATCTAATTCTCCACTTGTTATCATACTATTTACAGCGTTACCGCCTGCTCCTCCTATACCAATAACTTTAAGACTTGCACCAAGATTTTCTTTTTTTTCTTCTTCTGCCGCAAGCTGTATCATAAAAATACCCTTTCATCCTTATTGTTTCTTTAAATAAAATCATAAATCCAAGATTTCATTCTGCTAAAAACTTTTTTAAATACAGAACCTTCTTGGGAAAAACTAAATTCTGAATTGTTATGCCCCCCGGCATATATCAATAAACCATATCCTGTTGCATAAATAGGATTTTTTAATAAATCCGGAACAGTACAAATATTCTTATTATCTATACTTTTATATCTTGTAGGAATTCCAATACGAACAGGAAGATTAAATCTTTTTTCTGCAAGCTCTTTCATTCCGGTAAGAATAGAACCTCCACCTGTTAAAACTAAACCCGAAGGCATAAATGATTTTAATTTAAAATTAACCATCTCTTCACAAAGAAAATCTAAAACTTCTTCCGCTCTTGGTTGCAAAATGTCATACAACGAATAAGTTTCTACTTTTTTCTTTTTTCCTTGATAACCCAAATCAACCTCTACGCTATCTTTATCTAAGTCTAAATAATTATCTTCCCAAACAAACCCGTATTTCTTTTTCAACTCTTCTGCTTTTTCAATAGGAACTCCTAATCCAATAGCAAGATCATTGGTAAAATGATTACCGGCTACAGGAATAACTTTGGAATGCATAATTCTTCCGTCTTTATAAATAGCAAAATCTGAAGTTCCTCCTCCTATATCTAAAATTCCTACACCCAATTCTTTTTCAGATTCAGTTAATACTGCATCAGCGGAAGCCAATTGTTCTAAAACAATATCTGAAACTTTGATTCCTGCCATTTCACAAGATTTTATTATATTTTGAGCAGATGATATTGCTCCGGTGATAATATGAACCTGAGCTTCTAATCTTACTCCACTCATACCTATAGAATCCAAAATAAGTTCTTGGTCATCTACTTTAAAATATTGGGGTAAAACATGTAAAATTTCCTGATCTTTAGAAATAGGTACAGCCTTTGCTGCTTCTATAACTCTATCTACATCTTCTTGGGAAATATCTTTATTTTTTATTGCAACGATACCTGTTGAATTTAAAGACTGAATATGACCACCGGAAATACCAACTGTTGCATATTCAACTTTACATCCCGCCATATCTTCTGCTTTTTTCAAAGCCTGAGAAATTGAATCTACAGTTTTTGCAATATTTACAACAACACCCTTTTTTAAACCATAAGAAGGATGTTGCCCTATTCCTATTAATTCAATATCTCCATTAGGAGTATTTGTTGCAATTAAAACACAAATTTTTGTAGTACCAATATCTATAGCAGTAAAAACATTGTTTAATATTTTTTTTCCCATTATCCCATCCCCCTATTAATTTCATTTTCTCGTCTTAATATAATTTTTTTATCAAATCTTAAATCTAATAAATATTTCTTACTTAAAAATAACTTATTATTGTTATAAAGATGCTCAAAAAGCATGTTTGCTTTTAATAATTTATTTTCATTACAAAAATTGTTTCTTGTAGATAATAATCTTTTATAAACAGGTATTTTATTTAATTTTGGTATTAATTTAATATTAAACTTATTTTTGTAACTTAATTCATAATCACGCCAAATATTATCCGGAATTTTATTTAAAAATTTAAAAAGGTTATCAGAAATTTTTCTTTTTGAAGTATAAAAATCTTTAGAAATATCTATTTTAAAATTTTTAAAATATTTTGTTTTAAATAAATCTTTATGATCGGTTAAGATGTACTTTTTGTTTAAAAAACAAACAGGTTCTTTTCCGATTAATTTTAATTTAGCAGAACCCGGCAATGAAAAATCCCATTCTATTTTTTTAATCAAATTAAACTTGTTCTTTAATTCAAAATCAAAATCCAACAAATTTAATTTATCAATTGTATGTTCTTTAAAATAAGAAAGCACAAAAGCTGTAATTTTGTTTTTTAATTTATCTGAATAAATGTTATCCAAAGATAAAACAATATTGTCCGGTCTTAAAAATTTTAAAGTTTTATCTGATATGCAAAAAAAGACTCTCTTACTTAAAGGTACAATTAAAAAAAATAATAAAGATAAAGTTGCAAAAAAGATTATTACTAATTTAATCTTTTTTATATTTTTATCTTTTTTCCCCATCACTCAAACCTATTTTTAATAAAATTAACGACAAATCCATTCGTTTGCACTAAGAGTTTAGAAAAAAAGATATTAATTTCGCAATAAACTAAGATTTTTTAATTATAAAATAGATATATAAACCTAAGTTGTGACCTTCGATTTTTTATAAATTGGCCAACCACCCATTCGTCCTGAGCGTAGTCGAAGGATGGTTGGCCATCCATATAAATAAAAAATTGCGGGAAACCGTTCGATAAGACCCTTCGACTACGCTCAGGGCGAACGGAGATAATGCTTTATCTATTGGCAATATTACAATTTTTCAAAGGTCACAACTTAAGTATATATAAAGAAAAATATTAATATTGACAGTAAAATTTGACTTTAAATAATTTATTTGCATAAATAAGGCCTAATTAGAAATTATATGTAAATATATTTAGTTTTAAAAATTATATTTAGTTTTAAAAATATAAAGGAATTTATTATGAAAAAAATATTTTTGTTTTGCTGTTCATTATTGATGATCTCTTTTTATTTTAAACCAACTTTTTCAATGAACAAAAAAGCAGAAGCTGATATTGAAGATATTTGTAATGATTTGAAAACAAATAAAATAAAAGTTTCTGAACTTAAAAATATATATGGAAAAGAAAAAGCTATTAAAATATTAAAGCATATTACAAAACAACCAAAAGGCTGCAAAAATTGCAAAAATAAAGAAGAAGCTGATATTGAAGAAGCTGATATTGAAGATATTTGTAATGATTTGAAAACAAAGAAAATAAAAGTTTCTGAACTTAAAGATATATATGGAGAAAAAAAAGCTATTAAAATATTAAAGCATATTATAAAACAACCAAAAGTTTGTAAGAAATGCAAAAATAAAGAAGAACTATATAAACTAAAATGCACAAATTGTTCCCTTCCTCCTCGTTCTTTTTTTTGCAAAGTATGTAAAGATGAATATTTAAAAGATTGTGGAGAAGAATGCGCTTCTTGTGAAAGCGGAAAAATAATTTTTAAAAAAATATAAGAAAAAAAAATAATTTATTAAATATTATTTTTATTAAGACAAAAGGCTAGCCTTTTGTCTTAATAAAAATAATAAAATTCCTGCAGCGACTGATGCATTATAAGAAATATCAGCAGATCTTTGGGGTAAAGTTATCAAAGTACCTTTATCCTGAACATTTTTTGATATTCCCTTTTCTTCACTTCCAATAACTAAGCAAATTGGTTTTTTATAATTTATTTTTGTTGCATCTTTACCATTATCAAGAACAGCCATATAAAGATTATAACCGGCCTTATTTAGCTCGTTAGTAGCATGTTCAATTGAAGGAGAAATATAAATATCTAGATGTTCTGCAAGGCCTGCAGAGGCTTTATGCGCTGCAGCCGTAATTAATGCTCCTCCTTTTTTACACAAAACAACTCCCTGAAAACCGGTGCAATATGCAGAACGTAGAATTGCACCTAAATTTCTTACATCTTTTACGCCGTCTAATAATAAAACAAACTCTTTTTTATTAGAATCAAAAATCTTTGAAGAATATTGAAATGGAGAAACCAAAGCAATAATTCCCATATGATCAGAAGAACCAGCCATTCTATCAAGAACATTGCGAGATACATATTGAATATTTGCAACTTTTTTAGGTAAATATTTTTCTACACGTTTATAAGATTTAGGTAAAGGCTTTGTTGTATAAATAGAATAAAGTTTTCTTTTTTTTGCTTTTAAAAATTCAATTATACTATGAGCTCCAAAAATTAGCTCCATTGCCTGTTGCTTTTTTTTATTTTTTTTCATATTTATCTTTTTTAACTTTTTTTAATTTTATTTGGCACCTTATTTTTAACATTCTATATTATACTCACAAAGCTTACAAAAGGATATTTATATCTTTATAAAAAAGGAATAATAATATGTATATATTAGAGGGAAATATTGGGGTAGGAAAATCAACTTTTATACAAAAAATAAAACAATACTTACCCGAGTTAGAAGTTCTAACTGAACCCGTAGACAATTGGACCAATCAAATATTTGGCCAATCCTTACTTGAAAATTTTTATAAAGATACATCTCGATGGGCATATACCCTCGAAAATCTTGCTATGATTCAAAGAACAAAGGATCATATAGAAATACAAAAAAACAAAAATCCAAAAATAGTGGTAGAAAGATCAATTTATTCAGGACATTATTGCTTTGCAAGAAATAGCTTTGAAAATGGACATCTAGCAAAGATTGAATGGAATATTTATCAAAAATGGGCAGATTTTTTGATAAAAAATTGCCAAACACCTTCTGGATTTTTATATCTGAAAGCAAATCCTGAGGTATGCTTTGAAAGAATAAAAAAAAGAAATAGAATGAGCGAAAAAAAACTAACTTTAGCTTATGTAAAACAAATAGATCAATGGCATGAAAAGTTTCTGGTTAAAAAAGAAGAAATACATAAAAACTTGAAAAATATACCTGTTTTACAAATAGATTGTAATACTGATTTTGAAAATAATCCTAAAATACTAAAAAAACACTTAGAACAAATAAATAACTTTATAAATGATACAATTTTAGATACAAAAGCCATTTTAGAAAAAACAGCTTTTTTTGAGCAAAATCTTTGACTTGTATACTTTTTTAATTTAAAATCTTCTTATCCTTTTTTGAAAAGGGCGGATAGCTCAGTTGGTTAGAGCACCTGCCTTACAAGCAGGGGGTCGCAGGTTCGAATCCTGCTTCGCCCACCATACTTCGCCAAGGCTTCGTATGAAACAGCCATTTTTTAAAAGGAGCCAATTTTTACATTGAAATATTTTATTTAGTTTGATAATTTAGTATAAATGTTCCTCGGTAGCTCAGTTGGTAGAGCAAACGACTGTTAATCGTTGGGTCGCAGGTTCGAGTCCTGCCCGGGGAGCCATTCGTCTTCGTTCTTCGAACTACGACGCAATGATTTATCCACCGTAAGTATTTAGATTTTAAATTTATAATTATAATATAAAAGAAGACGAATGCCGCGTCGAAGCTTCAATGCGTCGAAGTGTAAACGTAGACGATTAGCGTAGACGGGCTAATTGATTGAAAAAATCTTTATATTAATAATTTTATTGGTTTCACATGAAATATATTTACATCTTACAAAGTATTAACTTTACAAATAAGTTCTACACAGATCTTACAAGTGATTTAAAAAGACGTATTTCTGAACACAATCAAGGCAAATCAATTCATACTAATAAACATGTTCCTTGGAAACTTAAAACATACATTGCATTTAGTGATGAACAAAAAGCATTTGAATTTGAAAGATATCTTAAGACATCTTCAGGCCGGGCATTTACAAAAAAGAGATTGTAATTCTATATTCCTTGCCACTGAATCTTGTCTTTTATGATATAATGATAATGCAATTATTTGTCATTTAAAAAAATAAAACGTTTCAAAAAAAACGATATCGAAGAAGAAATCAGCGTATCGGGCGATTCTAAGGTAACTCTTAATGATCTTTTAGAAACATCAGAATACCTATCTAAAAAATCTTCCTAAAGAGCTTTTGCTATAAAAAAACTCTAATTATTAACTTAAATCAACTTTATTTTTTACCAAAGCTTCTAGACATGAACAAGAAAAGTTGTTAAAATCATTTCACGTCATAAATTTTGGACTGGAGCTGTAGCTCAGTTTGGTTAGAGCGTCCGCCTGTCACGCGGAAGGCCGCGAGTTCGAGTCTCGTCAGCTCCGCCAGTTTCAATTACCTATTTATATATCCAGGGTTTTAACATAGTCATATATAGAGTTATATCTAGATTTTTTTATTATAAATATCCGAACAATTTGTTCCTTTTTTTTATCTCACATTTTGTATATAATCATAAAAAATATCTTGAGAAATTAATAATAAAGTTAAATTTTGTTAATCAAAATTTGCTTATAAAAAGGGAGTAATAAATGTTTGAAGAAATACAATCTTGGTCTAAAAAATTAAAAGACGGTTTAGATATTGCTCATAATTTTCATTTTCAAAATTCAGCAAAACTTCCAACAAACATAAAAAAAATAGCGTTTTTTGGAATGGGTGGATCCGGAATAGCAGGAAGAATTGTAAAAACTTTTTTAGATAAAAAAAGCAAAATACCATCATTTATAATAGACGGACCGCAAGTTCCGGAATTTATAGATACCGACACCCTTTGTATCGTAATTTCTTATTCCGGCAATACTTGGGAAACAATACAGGCCCTAAATAATTTAACAGAAAATTTTATACCAACACTTATAATGTCTCATGACGGTAAAGCATTAGAAATTTCTGAAAGCAAAAATATACCTTTTATATTATTACCGACTTCAAGTCAACCAAGAGCAGCATTAGGAAATTTTTTGGGTATAATTCTCGGATTATTTGATTTAATGAAAATACTTCCGGATGGAGAAGAAACTGTAAAAAAATTTATAGAACAAGCTGAATTATCTATAACTAAATTCAATGATGAATCTTATTTTAACGACTTTTTAGATAACGCGATCAATTATGAAACATTTCATGTATGGGGTATTTCAGGAGATAGTGCCGCCTTTGCATATAGAGGCCAAACACAATTTAATGAAAACAGTAAAGTAAGAGCAGTTTTCTCTGATTTTCCGGAATGTTGCCATAATTTATTAGTTGGATTTACAAATAGTAACGAAAATTCCTTTGTAGTTATGTTTTATAGTGAGTTTTTAAATTCTAATCTGATAGCCTCAATCCAAGCAACAGCAGAAATACTAAAAGAACAGGGTGCTGTTCTTTACAAAGTCCCTATTTTAGGTGATAATTGGGAAGAACAACTGTTTAACATGATCATCTGGGCAGATTTCGCCTCATATTATTTAGGGAAAAAACGCGGGGTAGAAATAGCTCCTGTAAAACTGATAGATCAACTAAAAGAAAAACATAAATCAAAAGGTATAAAATAATGAAAAAAAATATACATCCAAAAAATAATGAAGTTAATGTAAGATGTGCATGCGGACATAATTTTAAAACAACTTCAACAGAAAAAGAAATCGATATCGATATATGTTCGGCTTGCCATCCTTTTTTCACAGGTCAACAAAAATTTATAGATACAGCCGGAAGAATTGAAAAATTCCAAAAAAAATATGCTAAAAATTCTACTAAGAAAGAAAAAAAAGCTAAAACAGTAAAAAAATAATTATATAAATAAAAAAATGGCTAAATTAAATTGGGAATTAATAAAAAATAAGCATAAAGATCTATTAAAAGATCTTACAAATTCAAATATTGATCATAAAAAAAGAGCTGAACTGCAAAGAAAAGAAACACAATATTCCAATTTAATTTCAACACACGAAAAAATAGAAAAATTAAAGAATGAAATAAAAGATCTTCGAGAACAAATACAACAAGAAAACGATGAAGAATTAATAATTCTTTTTGAAGAAGAAATAACAGAAAATGAAAAAAGTTTATCAGAATTAGAAAAAGAACTTGAAGATTTTTTGTATCCTGCAGATGAGCAGGATGAACGTTCTGTTTTTCTAGAATTAAGATCGGGAGCCGGGGGGCAAGAGGCGGCATTATTCGTTTCTGATCTTTTTAAGATGTATTCAAATTATGCTTTATCTAAAGGTTGGAATATTTCAATTGTTGACTCAAGCCAAACAGATATTGGCGGATACAAAGAATTGATAGCTTTTATAAAAGGTAAGAATGTTTATAAACATTTGAAATTTGAATCCGGTGTCCATAGAGTTCAAAGAGTTCCAAAAACAGAAGGTTCCGGTAGAATACACACATCAACAGTTACTGTTGCTGTTCTTCCTGAAGCTAAAGATGTAGATATTCAAATTAACCCTCAAGATTTAAGAATTGATACGTTCAGGGCAAGCGGTGCAGGGGGGCAGCATGTTAATACAACAGACTCTGCAATCAGAATTACTCATATACCCACAGGCGTTGTTGTATCTTGTCAAGACGAACGTTCGCAAATAAAAAATAAAGCAAAAGCATTAAAAGTTTTGCAAGCTCGTCTTTTACAAGCAGAAAAAGAACGTAAAGAATCTGAAATTAGTGAAAAAAGAAAACAACAAGTAGGAATGGGACAAAGAGCAGAAAAAGTAAGAACCTATAATTATCCTCAAAATCGAATAACAGATCACAGAATAAATCTAACTCTAAAAAAATTAGATATAATCATGGAAGGGCATTTAGACGAATTAATAAATCCTCTAATGGTTTGGGAAAAAGAAGAAAGAAAAAAACAAGAATCAGTATTTTTAACTTAGAAAGGAGTTATAAATGAATTTTTGTAAAAAAATTATCCCCTTAATTTTTGGGGCTTTTTTTTTGACCGTAAATGCTTATCTGCCTAATGAAGTAACTGTAAAAAATTTAACAGATGAAAATATTTTTGTTTGCTGTTCCTTTAAAGGTTCTAGAGCATCGGGAGGTTATAATATAATAAAAGAAGGTGTTGAAACCTTTCCAGCCAGTTATGATTACAAATTTAATTCGTATCACAAGCCTAACTGCTTATATATTTATGTTGATTGGCAAAAAATGAAGTATGATTTTAGAGAAAATAAATATAAAAAGTCTAACGATAAAATAAAACTCAATTATGCAATATTATTTAATAAAAAAAGAATTATATTAGATAATTTTGCAATATTACCAACTTTTGATGAAAAAAATAAAATTTTAGTTATAGAAATATTAGATAAATAATAAAAAAAGACAGAGATCAAAATTATTTTTTCTCTGTCTTTTTTTTATTAAAAGGAGTTATTTGTGAAATTTATATGGACGTATCTTATAACCAATAATCATTATTTAAGTATTATTGGAATCCTAACTATTTTTCTTTTGGCTTTTGTTTTTTCGTCTGCAAAAAAAAATATAAAACCGCATAAAATCGCAACCGGATTATTAATGCAATTCTTAATAGCATTTTTCATTTTAAATACAAAAATAGGACTTTATATATTTCATCAAATAGCCCTTGGTTTTAATAAATTAAATTCTTTTGCAGATCAAGGTATAAAATTTGTTTTTGGAAATTTGGCAAAAGCTAATTCTAGTTGGGGATACATTTTTGGAATAAAAGTTTTACCTATTATTGTATTCTTTGGCGCATTAATGGCATTACTTTATCACATAGGCGTTATTCAACTATTTGTAAAAGGCTTAAATTTTTTGATTAGTCCTCTTTTAGGAACTTCAGGCGCAGAAACATTGTGTGCATCTGCAAACAGTATGTTAGATCCTAGCGCATCGGCACTTCTTATTAAAAATCAATTAAAATGGCTTACAGATTCAGAAATGTTAGCAGTAATGATTTCGGGAATGTCTACCCTAACTGCATCATTAATTGCCGTATACGGTTCCATGGGAATTCCCATGTTGCACCTTTTAACAGCTTCTATTATGTCTATTCCGGGATCTTTAATTATTTCTAAAATACTAATGCCGGAAACAGACTTTCCCAAAACAAGCGCCGGTAAAAAAATATCTCTTGCAAAAGATTCTGATAATTTATTGGATGCAATATCAAAAGGAACAACCTCCGGATTAAATGTAGCTTTTTCTGTTGGTGCTATGCTTATTGTTTTTATCGGATTAATTGGAATGCTCAATTTTTTATTAATTAAAATTACAGGTATATTTTTTACTCCCGGTTATGGATTTAATGATTTATTGGGGAAAGCATTTTCTTGGATAATGTATTTAATAGGAATTCCATCTCAAGATACAGTTGCCGCAGGAGCTTTATTAGGACAAAAAATAGCACTAAATGAATTTATTGCTTATGCAAGCTTATTAAAAGTACAAATAACTGCAAGATCTTCTATTATTATGACTTATGCAATTTGCGGTTTTTCCAATTTTTCTGTTATAGGAATATTGATTGGGGCAATTGGTTCCATGGCACCTTTAAAAAGAGAATTTCTAACTAAATATGGTTTTAAAGCTCTTTTGGGCGGAACATTAGTAAATTTATTAAATGCTGCAATTGCAAGTTTATTTCTTTAATATTAAAAAAGAGATCTTTTAAAAGATCTCTTTTTTTTAAAATTATTTTGAAATAACTCTTTGACTAATATAATTCTTTATTTCTTCTTTTATGTTTTTTTCATTTTCTTCAACATTATATTTCATCAAACCGCTTAACAATTCAAAATCTTCTTTTTTATATTTCAATTTGAACGTCTGACAAAAACCACTTATAGATTCTTTTGCAGGATCAAAATTTTTATCATATTTTTTATTTTTTGAAAGAGGAAAATAAATTATTAAAGGTGTATTCGGATCTTTATTATCTTTTAAAACCTTTATATTTTCTGTTCCTTTAACTTTCTTCGTATCAGGAAATTTTATTTCTTTTTTTAAAGCCCAAACTTTTGCTTTTTTAATAGCAGGAGCTGATTGAGAAACATTTTTTGAAGCATCACAAACAATAATAATATCTATATTTCTTTTTTGTCTCAATAAGGGAGGAAACGGTAAATTAAAATCAAAACCAGCATCAACTAAGGTAATTTTTCTACTATTTCCGGTATTCAAATTCATGCCATAAACAGAATTAAATAACTTTGCAGGAGACATTCTAAATTCTTCTTTTCCTGTTAACTCAATACCCCTTCTAATATAATTTTCTAACTTTGTAGGTAATTTTTCATGGGCTTCATCAATCACTCGTTTTAAGGCTAAAGCAAATGCAGAACCCCAAATCCCCATAAAATAGCCCATCATTTGTTCCGGTGCAAAATCTTTTGACTTTCCATTTAAAAATTTTCTTCCAAATGCCCATGTAGGAACAAAAAAATTATCTGAAAAAATTCTACCTACCTCATATGGAGTAAATTCAAACCAAGAAAAAGGAGGCCCTGGTTCAACCGAGGTCAAAATTGGAAATATCTTATTCGCTTTTTCAATATTATTTTGTAAATCTGATAATTTAACTTTAAATCTTTTGTTTTTTGGCAGGTCTCCAAAAAAATTATTTGCCAATAATGCACCATAAGTATCAACTAAAGTAACAGGCTGTTTAAATAAATATTTTGTTGCAAGCACTCTTGCAAATTCACGAGTATTAACCCCTGTTTTTTTCAAATCTTTTTCAACTTTTTTTTGCAACTGCGAACCATAACTTGCAACATCTGTTCCATAATAAGTCCAGGGGGCCATGAACCATGTAGAACCGGAAAGGCCTGCCATATAAGTTATACCATCAAGTAAACCTATTTTCTCCAAACCTAAAAATAAACCTAATGTTGCTATCATTGCTCTATAACCACCCCCGCTAGCACAAACAGCAATATTAGGAACATAATCATTTAATTTAATATTTAAAAAATTTTCTAACGCTTTTTTTACAATGGGTTTTCTTTTATTTAAATATTGCTTTTCTTCTTTACATAAATCATCACCTAATCTTACTCTTGCGATATCATTATAGTGAGAACTATTTGCAATTACATTTCTAGCCTGATCAAAAATGTCTTTAATCGGTTTTTTTATCTTTTTAGTTAAAGGGCGCCTTTCATATATGCCTGCTTTATAAATTTTTAAAGCTCCGCCCTTCGATACAATATAAAAAGTTCTACCCTGTAAAAAGCCAATCTTTTGTTTCGATAAATCTATCAGCTTTTTTCCCGATAAATTTTTATTCAAATCCTCTTTTCTTTTAGAAATAATTAATACTCTATCCCAAAGAAATTTTCTTTTGGGACGTTCAAATTTTTCAGTTTTATTTTGTTTTATCTCTTTTAACTTTCCAACAATATTAGCTTTATTACCCTTTTGATAATAAGTTGCAGCAAATACAGATGAATTTGATAAATTATTAATCTTTAAAGAATCTGAATTTAAAAATGCAAAAAATAGGTTAAAAATAAAAATAAAAATCATTTTAAAATTCTTCACTCTAATCCTTTTTTTTATAAAAACTGACTCATATTATTTTTTATGTTAATTATAAAAAGTAATATTTTTCAATAAAAATAAAATTCTTGGAGTAATAA
>WJLJ01000073.1 GCA_014728525.1 Candidatus Babelota bacterium
CATCTAAGCATAGATTAAGCTTCAAGCTTAATTCGTCAAGAGACATTTTATCATTTAATGAATTTAAAATAAGATTTTGTTTACTAGTTGTTTTTTCCTTTTTTTGTTTTATATCTTTTTTCTCCTTTTTATTAAAAATGCCATATTCTTCTAAAATATCATTAGAATCTGCAACAAGTTTTGCCCCCTGATTAATTAAATTATGACACCCCTTACTAACAGTTTCAAAAATATTTCCGGGAACGGCAAAAACATTTCTTCCTTGATCTAAAGCAAATTTTGCAGTAATAAGTGCTCCACTTTTTTTAGCAGCTTGAACAACCAAACAGCCGGAACTTAAACCGGATATTATTCTATTTCTTGCAGGAAAAGTCCCCTTATCTGCTTCTTTTAATAAAGGAAAAGGAGAAACCAAGGTTCCAATACCTTTTGAAATTTCATCAAAAAAGTTTCTGTTTAATTGATTTGCAGGCTGCAAAAGTCCTGCTCCCAAAACAACTATTGTTTTTCCTTCAAATTCTACGGCAGTTTTATGAGCAATCGTATCAACACCATAAGCCCCACCACTTACAATAGAAAAATTATTACTTATTAAGTCCGGAATTATTTTTTTTAAAACTCTCTGCGCATAAGAAGTAGCTTTTCTGGAACCAACAATAGCAATTTTTTTACCATAATTTTTTAGTTTTTCTCCTTTACAATAAATTACTACCGGAGGAGAGTAAATTTCTTTTAGTGATTTTGGATAATCTTGATCAAGAATAGTTAATAAATCTATCTTATGTTTTTGTAATAAAGAAAGTTCTTCTTCTAATAACCTTGTTTCTTTTAACCCTTTAGTTAATAAATCAGCCTGATTTTTAGTAAAATTAAATTTATGAACAAATTCATTTACTGTTAAATCATATATTTGTGTTAAATCAAAATCAACTCTATTTATTTCTGGATTTTTTTGATCCCTTAAATAATTATCAAATAATTGTTTAATAAATTTTAAAACAGACTTCGGACCAATTCCATAAATTAAAGATAAGTGTAACAATACAATATTGTTTTTATTCACAATTCCCCACCCAAATTTATAAGGGATTACTTTAAAAGTAACCCCTTATCTCTAATTATAAAATTTACTCTTTTGCTTCAGATGTTTTTTCTGAAGGTTTCTCTTCTGATTTATCTTTCTCATGATTAGAACTTTTAGAATCAGACTCATCCTCATCAGAACTTTCTTCAAATGATGCTATTGAAGATAAATGTTGATCTTTATCTAGTCTTACAAGTCTTACACCTTTTGCTTGTCTACCCATTGTTCTTATTTCTTTTGGTGAAAGTCTTATAATTTTTCCATTATTATCAATTAACAAAATATTTGACTCCGGAGAAACTAAAGTTAAACCAACAACAAAACCATTACGTTTGTCAGCAGGAATAGTTCTAACACCAACCCCACCTCTATGTGCAACTCTAAAATCTACGGTTTTTACACGTTTACCATATCCATTTTCTGTTGCAAACAATAAAGCTTGTTTTTGATTATCATCAGAAATTATTTCCATTCCAACAACTTCATCACCCGGACGAACCTTAATGCCTCTAACACCGCCGGCTTGTCTTCCCATTGATCTTACTTCTTCTTCTTTAAATCTTATTCCTTGGCCTTTTTTTGTTGCAATAACAATAGAATCATTTCCGGAACTTAAATCACAAAAAACAAGTTTATCTTCTTCTTTTAGACCAATTGCTCTAATTCCGGTACTTCTTATTTTTGCAAATGCCTTACCGTCTGTTTTTTTAATAGAACCTTTTTTGGTCACCATCACAAGATATTTACCTTCAAGCTCTCTTGCACTTAAAAGTTTTACTACATGCTCACCTTCAGTTAAAGGCAATAAATTTACAATAGCTCGCCCTCTTGCAGTTCTAGAAGCTTCCGGAACTTGGAAAACCTTTAAGCTATATACTCTTCCAAGATTGGTAAAGAATAATAATTCATCATGATTTTTAGCAACAAATAAATCTTGAACAATATCATCACTTCCTGCAAGATCAGATATTCCCTTTTTCCCTTTTCCACCACGATGCTGTACAGTATAAGTGTCAAGAAGAACACGTTTTATATAACCTTTTTTAGTTAAAGTGACAACAACTTCTTCATCAGAAATCAAATCACTTTCATCAAGAACATCTACGGCACCCTGAATAACTGTTTTTCTGCTATCCGAATATGATTTTTTTATTTGTTCTAACTCTTCAACAATAACTCTTTTTAATTCTTGTTCGTCACTTAAAATTAATTCTAATTTTTCTATTACTATCTTAAGTTCTTTTATTTCTGCTCTTATTTTATCTTGTTCCAAACCAGTTAAACGCTGTAAACGCATTTCTAAAATAGCTTTAGATTGCTCTTCACTTAATTTATATTTTTTATTTAAAGAATCAGCTGCAGTTTGAGTATCTTTAGCTTTTTTTATAAGTTCAACAATTTCATCAATATTTTCAAGAGCAATAACAAGACCATCTAAAATATGAGCTCTAGCTTTATTTTTTTCTAGTTCAAATTGAGTTCTTTTTGTAACAATTTCTTTTCTATGCACAATAAAATGTTCCAACATTTCACGTAAAGTGAAAACCATTGGTTTGTTATTATGCAAAGCAAGCAATAATATAGAAACAGAAGTTTGCAAAGGAGTGTATTTATAAAGTTGATTCAAAATAATTTGCGGAGTTTCACCTCTTTTAAGCTCAATTACAACCCTAATCCCTTTTTTATTAGATTCATCTCTAATATTGGATATACCTTCAACAACTTTATTTTTTACAAGATTTGCAATTTTTTTAATTAAATCCGCTTTATTAACTTGATAAGGTATTTCTTTGACAACTAGTGCTGATTGCTTTTTATTTTCCTCAACATCAACAACTCCTCTCAATATGGCTTTTCCATGCCCGGTTCTATAAGCTTTTAATATATTTGATCTCCCGCAAATTATTCCTCCGGTTGGAAAATCAGGAGCCGGTATTAATTCAAATAGGGTTTCATCAGAAATATCGGGATCTTTTAATATTTCAATAGAAGCATTAACAACTTCACCTAAATTATGAGGAGGAATTGAAGTGGCCATACCTACCGCAATACCCGTAGAACCGTTAACTAGAAGATTAGGAACTCTGCTTGGTAAAACAATAGGCTCTGTTTTAGATTCATCAAAGTTCGGGGTAAAAGGAACCGTGTTTTTTTCTATATCATTTAATAAATCTCTTGCTATTTTAGCCATACGACATTCTGTATAACGCATAGCCGCAGCATTATCTCCATCTATAGAACCCCAGTTACCCTGCCCATCTAACAAAGGATATCTTTTAGAGAACTCTTGAACAAGACCAACCATTGACTGATATATTGCAGCATCACCGTGAGGATGATAATTACCTATAACTTCACCAACAACTGTCGCTGATTTTCTATATGCTCTCTCATGATAAAGACCCAATTTATGCATCGCATATAAAATTCTTCTATGTACCGGTTTCAAACCATCTCTTACATCAGGTAACGCACGACTAATAATAACCGACATTGCATAATCAAGAAAAGAAGTCTTTAATTCCTTTTCTATAGAAAGAGGAGCAATCGCTCCATTAAATTTATTGTTTTTTTTATCAGCGGACATAAAATTTATCCCCCTTCCTTGGCAGGAAAAATTAAAATTTAATATTTTGTTTCTTATTACAAAAATAATTATAATTATACTACGATTTGGGAGTTTACACAAATATAAAAGGCTTTTTCAATTTTTTTATTTTAAAATCCAATTACAAAGTTATTTAAAAATTATTAATTTAATTTTTTCATTAATTTAACTTTTTTTTTTAAAAAAATTGAAAAACTATTTAAATTAATTTTATTATTAATTTTTATAAAAAAAATAATAATAAAAGGGAGAAAATCTGATGAAAAAACTTATATATCCAATAATAATAATTGGATTTTTAATAAACATTACTTGCAAAGGAACAGATTTAGATCTGATAGCCAAACACATAAAAGAAACAACCAAAGAACATGTGGCATATGATTTAAAAACAGAAGATTCTACAAGAATGGACGTTTTAAAAATAATACCCGCAGAAGATTATTCCTCTTCAAACTCACACTTTTTTGGAACTTCTCATTATAGCGACGGTGATTTTTGGCAACTAACACTTGCTGAGACTACTGATGGAATAGACAAAGGTTGGGATATCGTAACAACTTTTACAAATAGAGGAACAATGGGATATTTACATCATGATTCCGCAAGTGGATACTACATTCTTGTTTATGAAAATATGACAAATGTTGTTGGAGAAGGTAATTGTATACATTTTAGATTCTTTAGCAACATAACTAACTTAAAAGCAAACAAAGAAGACTATAGCACCTTCTTAACAAAAAAAATACACTTGGCAGCATCTAATGATAGCTATGGAGTAGATCCCTCCAGCAATGTAAAAAATATGGGTACTCCTGATATCACATATGCAACTTATAAAGATGGAATATGGATTATATATTATAAATTGCATTTTACAACATTAACAGCACCAGAAGATGACATACCTGGTTATGGAATTTTAATTTTTAATCCAAAAAAAGAATATGAAGATAAAATATCCTTCTATACTTGGGAAGGTTATTTTGATTCCGGATATTCATCCGGATCATTTACTCCAACAACAACTTATCATTTTAATTGCCAAACTTTCTTTGATAATAATGCAAATAATGCAATACAAATAGCAAGAAATCTTCAAGGAGGTAAAATAGGTCAAAGAGATAAAATTACATGGAATGGAAAAGATTATTATTTATATGAAGCTCAACTTACAAGCTCTTTTGATTGGGCAGATTGGAGACTTTATTTATATTCTCCGGACGAAATGAGAGCAGTTCCCGTAGATTTAAATTTACCCGAAATAACTTCTATTGCAAATCCGCATACTTATCAAATAGGAGACACATTAATATTATCCGCATATTTCCCTACCTATACGGAAGGAGAGGTAACTAAACCTGAATCCGGAGCAGGCACATTTGTTTGTACCATAGACATGAGCGGATTAAGATAAAAAATAAATAAAAATATGAACAAACAAAAAAGAAAATAATCCGGCTAGAATATCATCAAGCATAATTCCCCAACCTCCGGGTAATTTTTCAAATTTATTTATGGGATAAGGTTTTACTATATCGAAAAATCTGAATAATAAAAAAGCTATTAAGAAAGTAATAATCGATTTAGGAACCAATAACAAACTTATCCACATTCCAACAACTTCATCTATAACAACTTGTGACGGATCATGCTGTCCATTTGTTTTTGCATATACATCTGATACAAACAAACCAATAATAGTTAATATTAATATTGAAGATATAGAAAAGATAAAAGATAGAGTTGGTAAAAAAAATAAAATTAATGTTGTTAATATGCTAGCAAAAGTTCCGGGACCTAAAGGGAAAAAGCCTGAATAAAAAAAAGTTGCAATGATATCTATTATAAAACTACTTTTTTTCATAATATTTTTTCCTTAAAGTTTAAAACATATTTAATTGCAGACCAAATTGTAAGAATTACTACAAAATAAACTGATAAATCAATTATTTTTTTTAAAAATAAAGAATCTATACCAATGGAATTAAAAATTATAAAAAGAAATAATAAATAGATTACGATAAATTGAAAAAATGTTTTAAATTTTCCACTTTTAGATGCTGAAATAACAATATTTTTTTTCCACATAAAGATTCTAAATGATGTCATAAATAAATCTCTTATTAAAAACACCAAAACAATCCAAAAATTAATAAGATTCAAAAAATAAAACGATATAAAAGCAGAATTAGTAAGAACTTTATCCGCCAAAGGATCTAGAAATTTTCCAAAATTAGAACAAACATTAAATTTCCTTGCAAAAAAACCATCATAAAAATCTGTAAGAGCAGCTATAGAAAAAATAAAAATAGAGATACACAAATTTAATAAACCCTTATTAAATAAAAAATAAATAAAAACAAAAGATAATAAAATTCTTAAAAATGTTAGTATTATAGGTATTTTTTTCATATTTATTTATACTCATAAAAAATTAAAGGCTATTTATTAAACAAAATAGTACATTTATAAATAAAAACCAATGAATTACATAAAAAGAAAAATTAAACAAACATTTTTTGATTGTAATATCAAATATAATAATTTTGAAAAAAATATAATAAATACTCAAAAACCAAATATATTAATTTTGTGTACATTTTCTATTTTTGGCGGGATAGAAATGCATTGCCTGGCTTTTTATAAAAAATTAAAAGAAGAAGGTTATAATGCTTATATATTAATACCTAAAGATTCAGCTTTAGAAAAAAAACTTACAGAAAAACAATTATCTTTTTATAGCTATAAACAATCAAAAATATTTAAACCAAATAGACAACCGGGTTTAAAAAAAGCCGTTTTAGGCATAATAAAAAAACACAATATAAATATTGTTCATTGCAATAGAGCAAAAGATACTCATCTTTTAAAAGGGGTGTGCCCAAAAGTAAAACTCATACTAACAAGACATGCAGCATCATTAATATATAAAAAATACATTAAAAAGTTTGATGCTATAATGGCTGTAAATAAAAGTTTTATAGAAAAAGTACAAAAAAAATTTCCTCAAAAAATAATAATTAAGATAACTCCTTTTTTCTTAGAAAATGAATCATTAAATTTTCAATCAAAAAGAAGTAAACAAAAATTTTTCAAAAAAGAATTTAATATTAACCTTGAAAACTACCCTACAATAGTTCAACTTGGAGGACTTACAAATGTCAAAAATCATAAAATCCTATTTTATGCTGCAAATGAATTAATTAATAAAAAAAACAAGCCTGTAAATGTATTATTATGTGGTGACGGTTATAATAAAAAATATTTGCAAAAATTAGCAAAAAAACTAAATATCCAAAATTATATTTATTTTTTAGGTTTTACCAATAAAAAAATAGAGGTTATTTATAACTCTGATATAAAAACATTAACAAGCAAAACAGAAGGCCACCCCATATCATTAATGGAAGCAGGATTATTGAAAAAAGCATTAATAGGACCATCAAAAACCGGAATTACTAATACCATTATTCATAATAAAACAGGATTAATTTTTGAAAATAATAATGCCCAAGATTTAGCAAATCAAATAAAAAGACTTTTGGACAATAAAGATCTTTTAAGTAAATACGGCCAAAATGCATATAAACATATCAAAAATAATTTTACTTCTGATATATTGATGAGCAAGATTGAAAAATTGCATAAAAAAATTTTAGAAAAAAAGGTATAAATAAAAATGAAAACAGAAAAATTAGAAGTTCCTTTTGGATTTTATAAAACTGAATTTGTATCTTTTGATCCAATTTATAAAATTGATCAAAATAAACCGGCTATTCTAACATTAAACTCTCCGTTCAAATTTGACGGATTGGTAATGCATGCTTTATCTCATTATAAAGCACATTTAAAAGAAGGTTATGATACTTATATACTTCTTCCAAAAGGTTCAGAATTAGAAAAAAAATTAATAGAAGAAAAATTACCTTATTATAGATTCACACAATCAAATATTTTTCGTAATCACAGACAACCGGGTATGAAAAGAATAATAGAGGCTATAGTAAAAAAACATAATATAAAAATAATTCACTGCAACAGGCATAAAGAAATAAGAATGCTTGAACGTATAAAAAATATGGATGTTAAAATTATTCTTACAAGACATTCACCCTCTGCCTTAAAAACCAAATATTTAAAACAATTTAATACAATGTTTTGTGTTGACCAAAATTGTATAAATAGAATAAATACTAAATGCAATGACAAAAAAATTAAAGCTCCAAAAATAAAACATCTTGCACCCTTTTTCGATGAAAAAGAATCTTTAAATTTCAAACCTACAATAGAAAATAGAAAAGAGTTTTTTAAAAAGGAATTTGGTATAGATTTACCCGATTATCCAACAATAGCCATGGTTGCATGTTTACGAGGATACAAAAACCATCAATTAATGTTTAAAGCGGTTGAAAAACTAGTTCATAAAAAAAATAAACCGATAAACTTACTCTTATGCGGTCAAGGATATAAAGAAAAATATTTAAGAGATTTAGCAAAACAATTAAAGATAGATAAATATATACATTTTCTAGGATTCACCTACAAAAGAATTGAGGTAATGTATCACTCTGATATAAAAGCTTTAACAACAAAAGATGAGGCATTTGGAATAGTATTAATGGAAGCAGCATTAATCAAAAAACCATTATTAGGTCCAACAAAAACAGGGGTTGTAAACACAATAAAGCATCAAAAAACAGGCCTTCTTTTTGAAAACGGAAATGTTTATGATCTTGTTGAAAAATTAGAAAAATTAATAGGAAATCCGGAATTAAGAAAAGAATACGGACAAAACGCATATGAACATGTAAAGAATAATTTCCTTTCTGATGTTTTAATTAAATCTGTAGAAAATTTTTATAAAGAAATTATGTAAGGGGTGATTGAAACACCCCTTATATATCCCCATAAACTTTATTAAGGAGGGAGACTGTTTGAGCGTTTCTCATTAACATCTCCCTGCAAATTTCTATTAATAAAATCTCAAGTTTATTTGCAGATTTTATTTTTTTTAGCATCATCCTAGCTTGTCCGCCGAAGCCTTTTATTGTTTTTTAAAGTTTATAATTAGATAAGTTTTGGCGAAGGCTGAAATTTATTTCTGGATCTAATCCTTTTTTTTTAGTGTCATTCTGAATTTATTTCAGAATCTCATCCTTTTTTTAATTCTAAAGTTTTTATATGTAAGGGGTGATGTTTCGATCACCCCTTACCAACCCCGCGAATTCAGGGTAAACCCTAAATACCCAAACGCTTCAACTTGACGCGATGAAAACGCAAAGCGTTTCCACTGCATCAAAGCGAAGCTTATTAGGAGTAATATTAATCCCAAACTTTATACAATATTATTCATTGTTGAGCTTTTATTTTTATAATCGGTATAAAACTTCACAGTCATCCCGTATGTGATGTATAATTGTCCAAAATTTAAAAATTTCATTTTATTAAATATTTATAAGTCATCCCTGTAAAAGTTCACAAATTCGGTTCCAGAATTATATTATTATTTATATTACAATTTTAAATTATACATAAAGGAACCAAGTATGGGAAGAATAGACCGAAGTCGTGGACAAGATGCAACAATGGAAAGAAGAC
>WJLJ01000074.1 GCA_014728525.1 Candidatus Babelota bacterium
AATTTTTCTATAGATTGTTTTTTTGCAAAGAAACCTAAATCTTTTATTTTTATAAAATTATCCCTTGTTTTGGTTATAAATAATTTATTTTGAAAAGCAATTTTTTTTGTTTTTAAGAAATTATTAGATATTTTTAAACTTACTATAAATATTGATAATAAACTTGTAAGGCATACTATTTTTTTTATAGTTGTATTAACTTTTTTATTAATTAATATTAAAAAAGTTAAAATGGGTATTATTAGCAAAAAGATAATGTTTATTTTACTAAAACCTATTAACCATGATTTTTTACCCATATTTAATAATTTATCCCAAAAATTTGATATATGATTTAGAAAATAAATGAAGATAGAATTGGGAATATTTAAAATTTCAGTAAAAAATATTATTGAACTTAATACTAAAAATATTATAAGAATAGGTAAAAATAATAAATTTCCGATAAAACTTATTTTTGATATTGGCAGTCCCCAGAAGATCAAAATTGGCAATGAAATGAGGCTTACTACCAGTTGAGCTAATAAAAAGTTAATTAAATAGTTTTTTATTTTGTTTAACATAGAGGATTTCTTTGTTGAAATTTATAAAATAAAGGTATCAGTTTATTTGGAAACTATAGTTTTTTCTAGTTTTTTCAATAAAACTTTTTCGAACCTTGTTAATTTTTTTTCTTGTGCTTTTTTTTCAATTATATTTGGAACAATTTTTGATAAATATGCAGAAAGTTTACCTTCTTTTATATTATATTTTTCTTCTTTTGTTTTTTCTATAAGATCTTTTTTTACCCAGTTTAATAAAGTTAGAGATAATTTTTTTAATTGGAAAGAGTTTTTATTTCTTATTTTTAATTTTTTCATTAAATATTCTTTTATAATATTTTCTTTTAAAAATTGTTCTGCAATAAAATTATGAATTATTTCTTGTGCAAAATCTTTTAATTTTTCTGCTTTTGCAATATTTATAAATTCTTCCATAAAAAACTTAAATTCCGGATTTGTTGGATTTGGAAGTATGTTTTCTACTGTAAATGCTTTTATAACTTTTTGCATAATTTTATCATATTTTTTTTTATCAAATAATTTTGAAAGATCATTACACATTCCGAAATCTAAAAACGCTATTTTATACATTTTTGATTTTGGATCTTCTCTTACCAAACAAAATTCTGTATCTAACCCATCCAATTTAGCTTTAAAAATTAAAATTCCTAATAATTTTCCTATATCTGCAAAAAGCTGTTCAATATTTGTTATTTTTTTATTGTTACGAGGGTATTCGGAAACTATTTTTTTTGTTTGTTCGTATCCTATCGAATGTCCTTTAGTTATCTGACCATCTAGCTTTTCTTCCAGGTCTAAGTTTTTTTTACCTAGTTTTAATTGAGTTAGGAGTTTCTTGTTAGGCTCTTCTTTTATAGGATAAAGTCTTAAGATTTGCATAGCACATATATTGCCTTTTTTATTTTCTATTATCTTACTTGGATTTAATATAATTATTCTATTTAGTAAATTTTTATCATATTCTTTCGTGGTATCATAAACTTTTTTTTGAATATTAAATTCTTCTTTTATTTTTGAACATTGACTTTTATCTGAACCAGCCTTCATTGCTGTATTACTTGTACTTGATCCCCAAACCTCTCCCGTTCCACCTTTTCCTAATAGTAAATCAAAGTTTTGAGTAGAATTTTCTTTTAAAAATTCTTGTATGGTTTCTGCTTTTATATTTAAATTTGTAATATATAAGATAGTTAATAAAAAAATAAATTTAGATTTCATATTTCTCCTTATTATATTTTTGATATATGTATAATAAATTTGAAATAAATAATGCAAGAAATAGTTTTTTAAGAAAAAAGATCTTTTTTGGGGAATTTAATATAAATATTTTTCCAAAACAATTTTGAGCTGCCTGATCTTGGAGACATTTTGAGTTGATTTTTCAAAAATTCTAAGACTTTTTTATTATATTCTATATCTAATCCAAAATTATTTTTTTTATAAAAAGATATTATTTGCAATGAATAATAATGAATCATCTCATTTAGAAGACTGATACTTTGGTTATCAGATAATGTTAGTGCTTTTAATTCTTTATCAAAATCTAAAGGGGATAGTAAATTTTGTTTATAGAAAAATGAAGTTATCGGGTGATTAGTGTTTATTTCTTTTTGCCCTTTAAAATTTATAATATGACTTCGAGATATTATTGTTGGAAGAATAGAATTTTTATTATTTGTTTGCAGTATAAAAAAATATCCATTAGGAGGTTCTTCTAGTATTTTTAAGAGTTTATTTGCTGTTGCAATATTTAGATTTTGTGCTTTTTCTAATATAAAAAAAAATTTTTGATCTTTATCCAAGGATAAATTTATTTTTTCAAAAATTATTTCAACGTCTTTAACAGAATAATTTTTTTCAGGACTTATAAATAATATTGATTCGTGTTGTCTGTTTTTTATTTTACGACATTGATTACAATAGCATGATGAATTTTTAATTTTTTCTTTACAGAATTGTTTTTGTAAAAAAAACTCTGTTTTTTCTTCTAGTATTTCTGGTGTACCGATAAATAATTGTGTAGGGATTGTATTCATTTGTTTTTATTTAATTTATCAAAAATTATATTTAAAGCTTCTTGTTTAATTTGCTCGGGAGTTTTTTTGCCATCCAAATAAAAAACATTGTTTTTGTCTTTAAAAATTTGATTATAACCATAGATAGTTTTTTCCCAAAATTCAGCCTTTTCTTTTTCAAAAGATGTTAGATTTTGGTTTCTCTCAAAAATTCTTTGGTGTGCTGTTTTTGTATCTATTTCTATATAAAAAATAATATCAGGCTCTTTATTTTGCATAATCCAGTTGTTAACAACTTTTATTTTTTCTTTATCTAAATTTCTACCATAACCTTGATATGCTAAAGATGAATCGCTAAGTCTATCAGATATTATAATTTTTCCTTCTTTTAGTGCAGGAATTATTATTTGTTCAAAATGTTGGGCTCTGTCAGCAGCGAACAATAAAAATTCAGCTAAGTCACTTACATGTTCTTTTTTTTCATGTAAGATTTTTCTCAATTTTTTACCTAAGTGTGTTCCTCCGGGTTGTTTGGTCAATAACACATCTATATTTTTTTTTGAAAGATCTTTATACAAATTTTGAGCCAACAAACTTTTTCCGGCTCCATCAATGCCTTCTAGAGCTATGAGCAATCCTTTTTTATACATGTATGCCTTTTTTAAAAAAATTTATATTTATTTTTATTACACTAATTGCTATTATGCCCTTTATATTTTAGCGCATATTTTTATTTTTAAAAATTATAATATAAGAAAGGGTCTTATGAATTTTTATATAAAAAAAGTAAAATTTATATATTTGTTATTTTTGAACTTATTTATGTTTTTTTCTTTTATTAATGGTATTACTTTAAAAGAATTATTGGAAGTTGAGAATTATAAGGAGTTTAAAGATATATTTAAATTATCTAAAGAAAGTTTAGAAGAAAAAGTTGATAAGATTTTAAATAAATCTAAAAAAATTTTTATCAATGAACTTCAAGAAGAATCCCATTGGCTTAAAAATGAAGATTTAAAAGAATATAATGCTGAGAAAATTAAACTTGATTCTGATGCAACAGAAGAGGAAAATGATATTACAGAAGAAGAGGATATTACGGAAGAAGAATGTGAAGAAGAATGTTTGGATAATTTTGATTCAATAAATTTACCATGTAACTATGTAGAAAAATTAGACTTGAAAAATAAGGATTTAGAAGAAGGT
>WJLJ01000075.1 GCA_014728525.1 Candidatus Babelota bacterium
CCCTGCAAACCAAGGGATATCCCTTGGAACCCTTAACGCTTTTATTTGCCACGATGAAAAATGTAAACATTTTCCACTGCAGCAAGGAAAAGCTTATAAGGAATTAGTCTTTCTGTATAAAATACATAATTTAAAATACATAATTAATTATTTTATTTATGTGTACTTAAAAAGAATTAAATTAAATTATTCCTTATAAGCTTCACGTTGATGCAGTGGAAACGCTTTGCGTTTTCATCGTGTCAAGTTGAAGCGTTAAGGGTATTTAGGGTTTACCCTGAATTCGCGGGGTTGGTAAGGGGTGATCGAAACATCACCCCTTACATAAGAACTTTATAATTCTAAAAAAGATGAGATTCTGAAACAAGTTTCAGCCTTCGCCAGCACTTATATAAGTATAAACTTTAAAAAACAATAAAAGGCTTCGGCGGACAGGCTAGAATGACACATTAAAAAAATATGATAATTAAAATAAAATTGGAACTTCTTACAAACAAAAAAAGATATTTAAGAAAAATAAAATCTAAAAATTCATTAAAATTAATTAAAAAATTAAAATTAAAGGGATTTTTAAAGGGGTTATTGAAATTACCCCTTACGCTTCTTTTTTTTAACCAATCCCGGATGACCTTCCAGTTTTATTATACTGTTAACCGGTTTATTTTTATTTCCAAAAAAGTTAATTTTTTCTGTTACAAGATCTAAATGTGCATTTTGACATTCTGTTATTATCGGTAAATCTTTTTCACTTTTTTTAGTTTGTTCTATTTTTATGTTTCCCGATAGTTTACAAATTTTTGTTGTAGGAAAAATTTCAGCTTTATCAGTTTTTATGATCCTATTTTCTCTTTTTAAAAAAACATTTTTGTTTAATGTTATTTTTTTTATGTTTTCGGTTTTATTTTTTTCATTATTATTTATTTTTTTTGTATTTATTTTTATAGAAAGTTTATCTGCTTTTGCAAAACTTCCATCTGCGAAATTTATTTCTACATTATCTATATAAGTAAAATTAAAAACAGACTTGTTGGCTTTATCTTTTTGGCAAACAGCACGTTTGCTGGTTATTTTTATTTCAGAAAAAGGATTTTTGTTGTTCGAAGGTTTTATAAGAAATAAAAAACAAAAATTTAAAATTATAAATAGTTTTAAATGTTTAAATTTCATTTTTTATACCGAAAAACGTAGATATACACTTTAAAAATGCTTTTATTCCTGTTGCCCAGGAAACAGTTTTTACACCTGAAGTTATCTCTTTAATTATATTTAATAAATCTTTAGATGTTATTATACCTTGTACTTGAAAAAGAACCGTTATTATGGTTGCGCATTTTATTGCTGTTATAGATGTAAAGTTAGAAAATGACTTTAATATAGTTTCTTTTATAGTAGTTTTTTCATCTTCTTCCAAAAAATCTTTTTTTGTATTTGCTTCGCTTAATTTTCTTAAAAGTTTTGAAATATAAATTTTATCTTGATCACTTTCTATTTCAGAATAATTTTGTTTTAAACCTTCTTTTAAGTCATTAACATTTATTGCTATGTTAGAAGCCTTCGTTAATTTTCTTTTAAGTTTTTCAATACTTATATCATACATTGATGAAATATCTTGGGAAGCTTTAAGATTGTTTTGAAATGTTAAAGCCGATATAAAATAAAAAAATAAAACTACTTTTCTCATATTTAACTTCCCTTTTGTTTTTTATTAAATGTGAATTTTATGAAGAGGCATTTTAGTTTTATTTTTCAAAAAAATCAAGATTCATTTGATTAAGAAAATTTAAAATATTTTTATTCTTTACTTTTAAGATTATGTATGTATGTTTTTCTTTGATTCTTGATCGGGAGTTTTAGGAAAAAATATCATAGTAGTAATTTTCAGAAAGGGGTTGTTGTGATTTCTAAAAATCTCAAACGATTCGTTTTATTAATAGGATTGTTATCTCTAAGTTTTCAAAAAAATTTTTCTACTTCTAATCTTTTACTTGAATTAGAAACAGTTCTTGAAAAAGAAACTGTTAAAGAGATTGAAAAAATTAAAAAATTTGTAAAAAAAAATAAAATAGGAATAGCCATTTCAATTTTAACTTTAACTGGGTTAGGAGCCTTGGGTATATATGCTTATACGCCCGATCCAAGTCAATATAAATTTGTAAATTTTGATTTTGACTTAGATGGTTTATTTGGAGAAAATTATGAAATTTAATTTAAAAAAAATTTGTTTATTGTTTGTTTTTAGTTTTGTTAAGCTAACTTCTTTTGCTTTTTTAGATGAATCACAAAATAGTATCAGTTATGATGAAGATGCTTATAAAAGATTAGTAGCTTTTTGCAAGGGAGAGGGTTTAGATAATAATATTTTTGAAGATAAAAATTTTAAAGGGGTACAGTTAGATCGTCTTACTTTAAAGAATATTATTTTAAAGAATAATGAATTTAATAATTCTTTTTTGATTTATTTTATACTTAAAAATAAATCAAAAATTTTAAAATCAAATTTTCAAGGAGCAAAATTCATTAGTACTTTTTTTCGGTATTCCGGTATAAAAGAATCAAAATTTATAAATATTACAATATTTAGAGCTATATTTGATAATTTTCTTATATTTGATTCTGACTTTAGTAATTCTAAATTTTTAAATTGTCGTTTTTTAGATATGCGAATAGATACTCCATTTGGTAAAAAATGTTTTATTAGTAATAATAAATTTAATTCTACATATTTTAAGTTGTGCACTTTTAAAAATGTTGCATTTAGAGATAATGAGTTTATTGAAGCTCGTTTTGAAAATACTTCTTTTAAGAAATGTTTTATTTTTGGAGCGGATTTTTCTAGAACTCAATTAAAAGACGTTATTTTTGATAAATGTGTTTTTGTTAATTGTAAATCTTTTAAAAAAATCATATTTACAAATAATGTTGTATTTAATTTTTGTGAGTTTATAGAAAACGGTAATAAAAATTCTAAAAAATTTATAAAAAAGATTAGAGGTTTAGGTGCTAAAGTTTCACAAAAACGGGGTAAGTGGGAAGAATTTAAAAAGTTCGCAGGTGTAGGAGTTGAGATAGAATTGTCAGAATATGCTCATTCAATTATTTCTGATTGCAATAAACTTTGTTCTCTTTATTTAAATAAAAATACGCAAAATTCAAATATGACACCTGATAAGTGTTTAAATAATTAAGGTAAATATTATGTTATTAAAAAGAAATATATTGTTATGTGTTGTTTTTACTAATTTAGTTTTTGCTAAAAGCTTTTCTAAACTCTCAGATATACCAAATCTTTCATATGTTTCAAAAGAAGAGATATTATATTATCAAAATAATAAATGGGATTTTATAAAAAAAGAGTTTGTAGAAAAAATTAATTCTATGTCTAAGGATAATAGTTTTAAGGTTTTAGGGGGATTTACTTTTTTCTGTGGATTAGTTTTGATTTTAGCAAAAAAATTTGAGTCTAATGATAAAATGTTAATATATTCTTTTAGGGTTTTGTTTTCTATTAGTGGCATATTTTCTATATTGAGTTGGTTGAGCAAAGATTATTTTTTAGAAATACACGAACAAGAAAATTTATTAAAGGTTATGGATAATTTTTTTAAAAATTATTCAACAGATTTAAATTCAAATTTAGAAATCAATTATCGTAAGTTTGTTCCTGCTCAGTTGTTACCAACTTTTGATGCAATTTATGATTCTTATAAAAAAGAAGGCTCAAGTTGTTTAGAATTTTTTATTGATATTATGAATAGTATTAGAAATAAATTTGTTTTAAGTATTGAGAAGTCAAAAGCGTAAGCATAATGTTTAGAAAGGATAGAATTAAAAATGAAATTTAGATTAATTAATAAAAAATATTTTATTTTATTTTTATCTCTTTTTATTAATTTTTTTTCTTATGGCAATAGTGTTAATAAATCTGTAGTTAATCCTATATCAGAATATTATAAAAAAAATAAATGGGATTTTATGGAAAAAGAGTTTGTTGAGAGAGTTAACTGCATGAAGAGTAGTTATGAAAAGTATAAAAAGCTTTTTTATTTATTACCCTTAATTTTGCCTTCTGCCAGTTTTTGTTTAGATATTAAAATTGATGAAAAAATCGCTTTGTATTTTATATCATCTTTTACATTGTTTATGATTAGTTTAACTTTATATGCTTTGCGTTATGATAATATTATTTTTAGAAAAGGTAGGCATGAAAATTTAATAAATGTTATAAGAAATTTTTTTATAAATTATGATATTGATGAAAATTCAAAATTGAGTGTAAATTATAGGGAGTTTGTTCCCCAAGAACTTTTGGATGTTTTTGATAATATTTATAAGACTTACTTAGAAAAAGGTGAAGAGATATTTACTTGTTCTTGTTTAACTGATGTTTTTTATAAACTAAGAGATAAAATTTTTTATGATGTTAAGGCTGAAAAATATAGAAAGCCACTTGTTGTAAATAATAATTCTCCTATATATCCTATATGGTTAAATGGATAAATTAAGGATATACCTAAGTTGTGACCTTCTATTTTTTATAAATTGGCTAACCACCCGTTCGTCCTGAGCGCAGTCGAAGGATGGTTGGCCATCCATATAAATAAAAAATCAGGGAAAACCGTTCGATAAGACCCTTCGACTACGCAACAAGTTGCTACGCTCAGGGCGAACGGAGATAATACCTTATCTATTGGCAATATTACTATTTTTCAAAGGTCACAACTTAAGTAAGGATATATCAAAAAAGTAAAATTTATAATTATTTGTTTATTAG
>WJLJ01000006.1 GCA_014728525.1 Candidatus Babelota bacterium
CATTATGAGCGGATAATTTTTTTGAAAATTTATTAATTTCTTCTTGTAATTTTGTTATTCCTTCTAAAACTATAATTTTTTTCTTTGCCTTTATCGGATTAGAACTTTTTTTAGAATAAAGATTTATTTTTGTTAATTTGCAGTTATTGGGGATAACTTTTGATATGTGTATTAAAATATCTTTAGGATTGTTGTTTTTAACTTTATATTTTTCTAATTTTTTTTCTAATTTTGAATTTAATGCTTTTAATTCTTGTAATTTTTTTATTTGTTTGCTTGTTAAGTTTGTTTTTTTTGCTAACAATGCATTTTGATTTTTTAATTTCTTAAGTTCTTTATTCTTAGTGTTTTGGATTTTCATAAAGAATAGGGTGTAGCTTATTGAAAGAAAAATGGTTAAGAATAGCCAATTTTTGGGAGATGTTTTTTTAGGCGGATGAAATTGCTTGAAAAAGTTTAATTGATCAGATACTTCTTTTTTGTTAAAGAAAAATTTATAAGGCATGTTTATACCTTTCTTTAAAATTTTTGAGCTTATAATTTTTTTGATTTTTAGTTCCGTTTTACTAATAAGTAAAGTTGACTGTAAAATTATTAGATTTTTGTATAAATTATTTTTTTTTATTTTATTAATATCTGGTAAACATACTATTGTTTCGGCCTTATCTATTTTATTTTGTTTTAGATATTTTTTTATGTTTAGAAAGATTGATGAAATATTAAAAAAAACATTATCGAAAAAATCTAACTTTTCTAGTTTTATATTTTTGATATCAAATAAATAAAAATTATTTTGAGATTCAATTAATTTAGCTATAAATAAATTTGAATTTTCAATTTCAATGTAAAGTTTTTTTAAATTCATTTTTTTTATAGATTAAATTTTTGTGTTAAATTTTTTTCTAATTTTTTTTCTCTTTTTTCTAATTCTTCGTTTGTTAATAATCCCGGTTTTGCTCCCATCATACTTATAACTGATGAAGCATTAATTATTCCGCGTTTTAATGATTGTTCTATACTTTTACCGGATAGAAGACTTCCGACGAAACATGATCCGAAAGAATCTCCCGCACCTAGAGTATCTTCTATTTCTGTTTCGATACTTGGATGGAAAAAAATATTATTGTTGTTTGCTACATAAACACCATTTTCTCCATCAGTTATAACTACCGTTTGTGGTCCCATTTTGATAACTTCTTTGAAAAATTTTCTAATGCTAAAATAGTAATTTTCATAAAGTATTGGTGATTCTAATAAATTTGCAGTTTTTATTTTTTTATTATTTTGATTAAAATTTCTAGAACTTTTTAGGGTTTCTTTATAATTTTCATCTGATTCAATAAGGGTTATCATAAATGATTTAGCTTCATCACTATTCATTATTAGAATATCAATATTTTTTAAACTGTCTCTTAGGATAGGAGAACCTTCTGCTAATTGACTAATTCCGGGATTAATTGCGACTTTTGTATTATTTTCTTTTGCTATTGAAGTTATTTCGGGTAGCAAGTTAGCAGAATCATGACTTAATGATGTTATATAGATTTGATCACTTTCTTTTATTCGATCAAATGGAATATCTTCTTTTTTTAAATAACCATTTGCGCCTCTATATGCAAAAATAGTTCTTTCTCTACGCAAAGAATTTATTATAAAAGAGGTTCCTGATTGTTCTTTATCTGTTTTTAATATTTTAGAAATATTTATATTTTCTTTTTCTAAATCTTTTAATATAAATTCGCCGGCTTTATCATTTCCTATTTTACAAAAACAGCTAACATCAAACCCCTGACGTTTTAGCGATACGGCAGAGTTTGTGGCTCCTCCGCCTGTAAAATAAAGTAATTTTTTTACTTCTATTTTAGCCCCGGATTTAAATAACATATATCTGGTTTCTGAATCTTTTTTCATAATTGACATACAGTCGGCACCTTCTTGATCAAGATATATATCTTGAGTAGCACCGCCTATGGTTAAAATTTTTTTCATGCTTTTTTTTACCCTTTTTTTTAAATTTATTTTTTACATTTTTATAAGTTTAGAATAGTAAAAATTATAAAAGCAAGATTAAAAAAAAGATCCTGAAATTTATTACTAAATTTTTATTTAATTATTACATTGATTTTATGTTTATTCTTTTGCAATAATTTTTGTGATTTTTTTAAAAAAGAAAAAAAGGAGAATTTTATGTTTTATATTAGGTTTTTATTAATTATTCTTTTTAGTTTGAATTTTTCAACGAATTTATATTCAAATTGGTGGGACCAAGTTTCTTCTTGGGGCAAAGAGAGGGGGCAAGATATAAAAGGTGCGGCTGATACGGTTAAAGATAAAACAGGAAAAACTGCGCAAAAAGTTAGTGAAAAAGCAAAAGAAGGTTTTAAAACCGTTAAAGAAAAAACAGATCAGGCCGGACAAAAAATAAAAGAAACCGGGCAAAAAGTAGGTGAAAAGACAAAAGAGGGTTTTGAAAAAGCCAAAGAAAAAACAGAAGAAAAAATAGAAGATATAAAAAATATAAAAATAAAACAGAAGGGTTATGTACATTTTAAGAGTAAAATTGATGATAAAATATTAAAAATAAAATTTGAAGAAAGCAGAACGGGGAAAAATCGCGGATGGTTTACAGTAAAACCGAGAAGATCTTTTAGAGTAAAAACAGAAGCGAATGTTGCAGCACCTGATGTTAAAGATTTATGGGTTGAAGTTTATGATAAAAATTCAGGGAGATTTGAAGGGGAATTTTATTGGTCAGAAAACATAAATATAAAAAACAATAAAATAACAACCGTAAATTTTGAATGGAAAAAAAATCTAGGCATACCTTTGAGAAGAGAAGTATCTGAACCGGGTAATTCCAGCAAAATAATTGAAGGTTATTCTAGGCACAAAGCTGATAAGGTAGGTATTTATTTTTATAATAATACTTCCAACTATTATTTAGTAATAAATTATAGATTTTTTGGTCAAGATGATTGGAATTATTTTAGTATTACTCCTTATGATTTTCATCATGTTCATTCGTTTGGAAAAGATATTGGAGATATGGTAGTTTCCATTTTTGATAATGATACGTTTTCGCCTATAGACGTTGTAGTTTGGAATTCCAATGTTTCAGTAAAAAGAGACAAAGAAACTCATATTTATTTTAAAAAATCAAAGAGAGAGTCCCATTTAAACTTAAGATTAGATAAAATTTTTTTATTGGGGCGTAAAGTAAAAGTAGGAAATAAAATAAAAGAAAAATATTATGAAAAATATGGAGCTATAACAAAATTGGGAGAAGCTCAAACTATTTTAAAATCAATTGTTAGAGGAAATTTTAAAAGAAACAATTTAGGTATAGATTTAGAACCTTGGAGAATTCCTGATAAAAATTTAAGGTTAGATCAGGTTTGTTTTTTAGCTTCTCATAATGCTTTTTCAAATTATCAGTCCGGTTATAGTTTTTATTATCAACAATATTATGATTTAAAAAAACAATTTGATATGGGGGTTAGATGTTTTCTTCTTGATTGTTGGCCTGTTAAAGCCGGAACGAATAATGAAGGTGTAAATAAAAGTTATAGACCGGTTGTTCCTAAATTGTGTCATGGTGAACCATTTTTAAATCCGGCTTTGAGAATAGAAGGTAAAATAAATATAAAAAAACTTATTTCCGCTGGAATAAAGGTTAAAAATAAAAAAAGTGGTGGAAAGCCTCCAATGCCTTGCATTGATGGTTTGAGGATATTAAAAAATTTATTAGAAAAAAATCCGGATGAAATTATTTTTATTGAATTAGAAAATTATATAGACAAAGAAACAACAGATAAAATGATAGAGGATTCCGGTATATCAGATTTAACTTTAACACCTGAAGATTGGAATTTAGATGAAAATGGTGGCATGTGGCCAACCTTAGATGCATTAAGAATTTCAAATAAAAGAGTTGTTTTTTGGGCTAATAATGGTCCGACAAAATATACTTTTAATCAATGGCAGATGCAAAGATCAAACTCATATGGATCGATCGTACGAAAAGGTGGGGCATTAAAATTAAGAGGAGAAGTAAAAAAATATTTAGAAAGGCAATTAGATAGGATTAAAAAATTAGCAAAAGAAAAATCTAATAAAGAAGATATAAAGCATGAAAAAAAACTGTTAAAAAAGAAATACTTGGAAGCAATTAATTTTTTTCCTGGCGATACTTTAGAAAATGCGGGTAAATATTTATCAAAAGGCATGTCAAAAATAAAAGATGTACAGGATTTTTCTGCAGCTTTAGATGATCTTATATTGGCATTAAAATTAGTAAAACTTTATTTTGATATTGATTATAAAAAATTAAATGGGAATAAATTTGAAATTTTACTTAATGAGATTTTATCAAATGGATTGGAATATAAAAATTTATTAGCGGGGCAAATGCCAAACTTTTTAAATTTAGATCAAGTTAATCAAGATAATTCAATGAGATTTGTTAATTATTTTAATGATTTTGCTAAAAGAAAATTGGCAAATCCCAATTTAATTTTATTGAACATGGGTGAAGAAATCTCTACGAAAAACAATGAAGAACTTAAAGGAATGAATTTAAGTGGGCGAAGGTTTGATGTAGAAGATTTTAGTAATTCCGATTTATCCGGTGCAAAATTGAAAAATTGTTTTTTTGTAGGTTGCAAATTTGATGGAACAAAAACTAATCGATTAACAGATTTAAGGGGATCTGTTTTTATAGACATTGATTTTACAAAAGCCAATTTAAATTTAACTTTTAACTATTTGAAAGATGTTATTTTTATAGATTGTATTTTTGGGAAAGTAACTTTTGGTAATAGAGTAGTTGATAATATAAAAGATTTTCCTAAAAGAGTTTTGGATAGAGTAAGTTTACTTTATTCTTACTAATTAAAAACTAGCCGTGAAGTTACTTCACGGCTAGTTTTTAATTATGATTTTATTTTTTATACTTTTTTTATTAAAACTTTATCTAAAACATCTTTTACGTCTTCAACCCAATAAACATTTAATCCTTGATAAATTTTTTTATCATCCTCTCTTAAATCTTTTTGGTTTGATTTAGGTAAAATTATATTTTTAAGACCTCTTCGTTTTGCTGCTAGTATTTTTTCTTTTAATCCTCCAATAGGAAGAACTTTTCCTTGAAGATTTAATTCTCCGGTCATTGCAAAGTTAGCATTTACTTTTCTTCCCGTATAAGCAGAAAGAACTGATGATAAAAGAGTTACGCCGGCAGAAGGACCATCTTTAGGTATGGCACCTGCTGGTAGGTGTATGTGAAGATCATATTTATCAAACAATTCTTCTTTTATTCCAAAAATATCAGAATGTGATTTTGCATAACTTAATGCTGCTTGTGCAGATTCTTTCATCACATTTCCTAACTGTCCGGTAAGAATAAGTTTGCCTGTGCCATGCATTAATATTGCTTCGACTTGAAGAACTTCTCCTCCGTAAGGTGTCCAAGCAAGACCATTAGTAACACCTATTTGATCTATATGGTTTCCATCTTCGTCTACAATTATTCTTGGTCCTAAATATTTACTAAGTTCTTTTCTTTTAAATTTTAAACCTTTTTTTGTTTCAACTAATGAACGTGCAAATTTTGAGCATAATTTGGAAATAAATCTTTCTAGTTCTCTTACTCCGGATTCTCTGGTATAAGATATTACAAGATCGCTAAGTATATCATCATCTAATTTAAAACCTTTATCATCTAAACCGCATTTTTTAGTTGTTTTGTTTATTAAGTGCCTTTTTGCTATTTCAACTTTTTCTTCATGTGTATAGCCGGGTAATTGAATAATTTCCATTCGGTCTCTTAGTGGTCCCGGTATTCTAGTTAAATCATTTGCTGTTGTAATAAATAAAACTTTTGATAAATCAAAATGTATGCCTAAATAATTATCATAAAAAGTTCCATTTTGTTCGGGATCAAGAACCTCTAGCAATGCAGCAGAAGGATCTCCTTTTTGAGAGCTTCCTATTTTATCGATTTCATCAATCATTATTAATGGATTCATACTTCCGGATCTTTTTATTGCTTGAATAAATCTTCCCGGTAGAGCTCCAACGTAGGTTCTTCTGTGTCCTCTAATTTCCGATTCATCATGAACTCCGCCCAATGATAATCTGAAAAATTTTCGCCCTAAAGCTTTGGCTATTGATTTTCCTAATGAAGTCTTTCCAACTCCGGGAGGACCTGAAAAGCATAATATTGGAGTATCGCAATCATCTTTTAAAGCTCTAACAGATAAGAAGTCCAGTAATCTATCTTTAATAACTTCCAGACCAAAATGATCATCATCTAAAACTTTTTTAGCATTTTTTATATCTATACTATCTTTTGTATATTTTCCCCAAGGTAATGACAACAACCATTCTATATGGTTTCTAAGAACTGTTGATTCCATTGAATCAGGACTTGTTCTTTCGAGCCTTCTTAATTGTCTTGTAGCTTCTTCTTTTGCTTCTTGTGTCATTTCAAGTTCTGAAATTTGTTTTTTCATATTTTCAATTTCAGATTCTACTTCATCTCCCAGTTCTTTATGAATACTTTTTAATTGTTCTCTTAAAAAGTATTCTCTTTGAGATTTATTTATTGATTCTCTTGTATTATTTTGTATGCTTTCTTGAATTTTGCTTATTTCTATTTCGCTTGTAAGTTGAGAATAAAGATTTTCAAAAACCTCTATCATGGATTTTTTTTCCAAAAGTTCTTGTGCTTGAGCAACATTCATATTTAAATGAGATATTATGAATTCGGCAATTCTTTCCGGATCATCCATTTGAGATATTAAAACTTGAAAATCCGGTCCAAAAATTTTACCGGAAGATGAAAGTTGTTCTACTATTGTAACTATTTTTCTTTGTATTGCTATTAATTTATTTTGATCTTCTTTTTCTACATCTATCTGTATAGGTTTTATTTTTGCTTGTAAGGATTCATCGTCTTGTATTATTTCTTCAACTGAAGCTTTAACTATACCTTGAGCTAAAATTTTTATGCCGCCATCAGGAAGTTGCATAGTCCTCATTATATTGGCAACTGTTCCTGTTTTATATAAATCTTCTATTCCTATAGGTCCAGAAGGATCCTCTGGTTGTTTGGCTGCTAATAGTAAAATTTTCTTATCTTTTTTTAAAGCTTGGTTGATTCCCTCTATAATCTTTTGATCAAGAATTAAAAGAGGTACAACCATATTTGGAAAAACAACAACGTCTATTGTTGGAATTATTGGTAAAGTATTTGGAATTTTATCTGGAAGTTGTTTTTTGTCTGCTTTTTTCATGAGCCCCTCCCCACAACTTTTATTTATTTCCCTAAATTTTCCCTGTAATATTTACATCAGCAGTATAAAAAATTATTTTAATATAATTCAATAATATAAATAATAAGTAATTTTACTTTTATTAAATAGGCTACATATACAATAAATATGTTTGTTATTGTACAAATAGTATGCATAATTTTGGGATTAATTTATGAAGATAAATAAACTAATTTGTAAAGAACTATTTAAAAGTTTTTTGCAAGGAAATAAAAAGCTAAAAGTTTTAAATGGAATTAATTATGAATTTGAAAAGGGTAAATCTTACGCTATAATAGGAGCTTCGGGAAGTGGAAAGTCAACTTTAATGCATTTATTGGGTGGGTTAGATAATCCGGATTCAGGATCAGTTTTTTTTGATAAAAATAATATTTTTGGTTTTTCTCAAAAAGAAAAAGAAAAATTTTTAAATGTTCATTTGGGTTTTGTTTTTCAATTCCATTATTTAATAAAAGAACTTACTGTTCTTCAAAATATTATTTTACCGGGTCTTATAGCGGGTGAAGAAAAAAAAGACTGTATACAAAAAGCAGAAAAATTGTTAAAAAAAGTTGGTCTTGAGAGCAAAAAAGACAGTTATCCTACGGAGCTTTCGGGAGGTCAACTTCAACGGGTTTCTATTTTAAGAGCTATTTTTAATAAACCCTCTTTTTTACTTGCTGATGAACCTACCGGTGATTTGGATGCGAATAATGCTCAAATGATTACTGATTTATTATTGAGTTGTCAGGAAGAATGGGATATGGGGCTTATTATTTGTTCTCATGATAAGGCTGTATATGAGCAAATGGATAAAATAATTACATTGAAAAATGGGATTTTGGAATGAGGCAAAACTTAACAAAAAAATCAATATTAAAAAAAGCAGCACAATTCGGCGGAGTTACATTTTTAAGTAGAATATTCGGAATCATTCGAGAAATGTTATTAGCCCGTACTTTGGGAGTGGGGGCGATTTCTGATGCTTTTTTAATAGCGTTTAAAATACCTAGTTTTTTTAGGCGTATTTTTGCAGAAGGTTCTTTATCTGCAGCTTTTGTTCCGGTTTTTGTAAAAAAGATAAGAAAGAAAAAGTTTAGTTTAGCCAATAGTTTGATGTCTTCGACCTTTCTATTTTTTGAGGGAATTGTTCTTTTATTAGTTGTTTTAGTTGCAATTTTTCCTAGATATGTTTTTTATTTTGCAGCTCCGGGTTTTACTGAAGAACAATTAAAATATGCTATACCATTTTTAAGAATTCTTTTTCCAATGTTGTTTTTTTATTCTTCAAGTGCACTTTTTGCAGGTGCCTTAAATTCAGTAAATCATGTTTTAATACCGGCAGCCGGACCGGTTGTAATGAATATTGTATTAATTTTATTTTTACTGGGTGCAAAATTTTTAGGATTTTCTTTAATAACGGTTTGTTATGGTATTTTACTTTCCGGTTTTATTGTTTTTTTAATGCATCTTATTACTTTTTTTTATTATAATTTTAAATTTGAACGTCCTGTAAAAGAAGCAAATAAGTCTTTGCGGGTTATTTTATCAAAATTTTTACCAAGTCTTTTAGGTGTCAGCATTATAGAAATAAATTTATTTGCAGATACGGCTATAGCATCTTATTTAAAAGCTGGAAATGTTTCTATGATGCATTATGCCGGAAGGTTTATGAATTTGCCTATAGGTGTTTTTGCTGTTGGATTTGCAACTATTATTTTACCCCATTTTTCCAGGTATGCGGCTTATGCTCCAAAAAGATTAAAATTTCAAATATTTGAAAGTACAAAGTTAATTACTTGGCTAATTTTACCAGCAATGCTTTTTTTAATGTTTGTCTCAAAAGAGATATTTACTATTTTAATGTTTGGAAAAGTTACAACTATGCAGAATGCTTTAATTGCGAAGAATCTTTTAATGATTTATTTATCAGCTTTAGTTTTTTATTGTTTAAATAAAGTGTTGGTTAATGTTTTTTATGCATTGAATAATACAGTTACTCCTACTATAGCATTAGTAATTTCATCAATTGTTAATATTTGTATAAATATTATAGGCATGATTTATTTTGGAGCATTTGGAATAGCTGCATCAACTGCATTATCTGGGGTGGTTCTTACTGTGTTATATTTTATTTTTCTTCATAAAAAATATAATTATAAATTTTATTATGCTAGATATTTTCAGTTTTTAATTCGTTACATCTTTCAATTAATATTGGGAAGTTTAGTTTTTTTTAGTTTTTATAAATTGTCTTTTTTTGTTTTATCATTTACCAATTATTTTAATTTTTTTAAATATGGTTTTGGTTTTTGGATTATTGTAATGCCTTTGGCTGCAATAATATCTTTTTTTATTTATAAGACTTCAAAATTATTTGGCATAAAACTTTATTTCTTATCAAAATGATATCATTAATTTAGATAGTAGACTTTTTATAAATTATTTTTTTATTTTAAATTAAGGTTAAAAATTTCCATTTTTAGGGGTCTAAGGGGGAGAGATGGAAATAAAAAATCTAATATTACTTTCTTTTTTTATTTTTACATTTTCTTTTTCTAAAAAGATATATGATTTTGATTCTTTTAAAGAGCCTGCAAAAGTTCATTTAGATGTTTTTAAAATAAGAGGGAAATGTGACTTTATTTCTAGTGGTGCAGAAAAAGAAGTTTACACGGATGATTATTATGCATATTCATTATTTTATAAATATAAAAAATCAAAAATCTTTACGTTTAAGAGATCAAATTTTAAAAAAGAGGTTTTAACTTTAAAAAAACTTAACCATAAAAATATTATAAAATTTTTAGGTTATGATAAAAAGAATTCTATAGTTGTTACAGAGTTGGGAGAGTGCAATCTTAGAGAATTTGTACATTATACTCGTAAAATTGATCTTTCAGATAAATTAAAAATTATAAAAGGCATAATTGATGGGATTGATTATTTACATAATAAAAAAATAGTGCATTGTGATTTAAAGCCATCAAATATAGTTTTAAAAAAGGATTTGACTCCTAAGATTATTGATTTTTCATCTGTTCAAAGTGAAGGAAAAAATAAAAAGAAATTTATATTTACGACAACTTATTGTTGTCCCGAAAAGTTAAGATTTGTTTTAAAAGATAAAGATTTTCATTCTTATAAAATGAGATTTTCAGATGATATATATTCTTTAGGTTTCATTATTTATTTTATTATGAGTGAAGGTGAGCATAAATATTCACGTAATATTGATAAGTATATTAGAAAAATATTTAAAAATTGGAGGCCTAAATTATCTTATAAAAATCCTTTTAGTTATCTTATAAAGGAATGTTGGAAACAAGATCCAGAAAAGCGTCCTTCTATAAAAGAAGTTTCGAATATGTTTAAATTAACATTAAAATTAATGGAACAATTTAATATTTGTTAAAATCTTTTTTTATCTCAAAAACTAACTTTTAATTGAGCTTAATTAAAAGTTGTATTACTATATTTTTTACTGTTTTTTTTATTTCAAGTTTAGAATTTTTGAAAAAAAGGATAAGTATGAAGTTTAAGTCTTTATTTTTAACAATTATAATTTCTATTTTTTTTATAAATAATTTTTCTTATATCATTAACGATGAGGTTGTTATAAAAGTTCCGAAAGAGGAGATAAAAAAAAATAAATTAGAATTTAAAGAAGAGCTTAGATCTTTAGAAGAGACAAAGAGATTTAAAAAAGATCTGGAAAATGAAAATATAAAATATATTGCAATACAAAAGCCGGCAATAGGCTATCAATCTTCAGTATTTTATGCAGCAGATTATTTTTATTTAGGTGCTAATGATGCAGGAGCTCAAGATTATTCTTTATTAAAAGCTAAAATTAATCAAGGAGCAACTCCTGCAACAAATAGTTTAACATTTGTTGCATTAGCTCCGGCTCAAGTTTATTTAAATGGGATTAAAGAAGATGATAAAATTGTAAAAAAAGCAAATCCTATTTACGACAAAAGAATTGATAAGATGGCCTTACTTGGACGTTACCCTATTTTGACCTCGCAAGATACTACCTCTGTTTTCGGAGTTTCGGATTTAGGTGCAGGCAAGAGAATTTGTTTAATTGATAATATAACGGACGGATCTTCAGTAAAAACTAATGAAATAGAAATTAATGATTCAAATAATAATTCTACGGATGGAGTTGTCGGTCTTGAAAAAATAAGTAATGAGATTATTGCAGCCGTTAAATCTAATGCAGGAAGTTTTGGCGATGGAAATGGTGGATTTGCTTTATTGATTCAAAAAGATAGTAAATTAAAACCGATAAATGCTCAAACCGGAGATGAAGAAGGGAATTTAGCATTTAAACTAGATATATCTTCAGGAAACTTATTTGCTATAAGTCAAAGTGCTGATACAGGCGTTACTTTAGGGGATATGTATTGGGATAGCAATTCAGGTAGATTATTTATAGGATTGGTTGGAGCTAAAAGAAGTAATTTTGCAGCAAATGGTGGGGCGGTTTCTATTTTAGTTGCTCGTTTAGATGAAGATAAAATTTTAAAAGTAGAATCTGTACTTAATCTTGATTCTTCATTGTTTACCGATAATTCTTCAAATCATGTTTTAGGTTTTTATAGTACTAATGCAACAGATTTAATAACTAATTGTTATAAATTAAGGACTATGCAAACAAGTACCGGTAAAAATTATTTAATTGTTAATGGTGCTACAAGTACTACGGATAATAAAAATAAAATTTATGCTTTCCCTGTTTTGGGAACAAAAAAAAGTGATGGAACCAGTGTTGCAGATTCTAACATTGGTAAGATAGCAGACAAAAATGATATTAATCATGATACCGTAGTTCAGAATAATGCGGGAATGTATCTTGCTACTCAAGATGAAGTAAAAGTTGGAGCAGGAGCATTTCCTATACCCGTTACAGCAGATGTGCAAGATATGTTTGTTGTAAATGATTCGGTATTTGTTTGTGTTTCTGAGGATAGATCTGATGCTACGCACGAATCGGGAATTTTTAGAAGTACTGCAATTTTTGATCAAAATGGAAATATAAGAGCATGGACTCCATGGCAAAGGGTTATGGGGAATATAGATAAAGTTTATGGTGCAGGGTTTGATATTAACACAGGCAATTATTGGTATTTCACAGAAAATGCAAGTAACGTTAAAAATACAGTAAAAGTTTCTCAATGGGGTAAAGGTTCTTCTCAAGCAGGCCTTATGGGGAATGGTTTGGTAGAAATTTTATCTGATGAATTTAAACAAAGTAATGCTGGAGTTCATCAAATGTTTAATTTTGATGAAACTACTCCCGGAATTGCAAGAACGGATGTTGCAAACAAAGTTTCTTTTATGGCTGCTTTAGGCTATAAAAAGGTTGCGTTAATAGAAACAGGAGCAAATTCAGGAGGTGCATTTACTCCTACTCAAAATCAATTTATAAAAGATACAAATGTTTTTGTTATTCAAGATCAAACTTTAAATAATTTGGGTCCGGTGTGTGTTGCAGAAATTTCTAGAATACAAGAAGAAAATAAGGGGTGGCTTTTTGTTGGTGGTTATAACGGTGTTGCCGTATGGAGAAATCCAACAAATGGAAATGGTTGGGATGGAAGGTTAAATCAGCCTAAAATAGACTTTTCTGATTTGATTGATAATAAGAATTTTTCGTTCAAAGAAATTGGGAACTATTCAAATGTAAGAAAATTAGTTGCGCGTGGTAATTTTTTGTATGTTATGACTGTTGATAATATTTATAGATTTAAAATGGCATCAAATAAATTTGATGATGCTGTTACTGCTGCTTTAGATTCAAAAAGAATATCTCCTCCTACCGGACACTTGTTGGATATGATTATTTTTTATGGAGATACGGGAGATGTTCGTTTGTTGGTTGCAACTACACAAGGTTTATTTTATTCGGATAGTATTAACAATACCAATGAAGATAAAACCGGTGCAAAAGCTCCAAGTTGGACGAAAGTTGCATTAAATTCAGGAGCTTTACTTTCTAATCCCGTAACACATTTAAGTTTTATAGATGTTCAAAAAGGTGGTTATACATCAGATGGAAATCTTTATGTTTTATCTGCAGATTTATCTTTAAATTTAGCAACTTTATATAGATTTAATATTAAAAATGGTAACATTTACACTATTCCGGAAAACTCTGATACAGATTACTTTTATTCTTTTGGTGAATTGAGAACAAATTTTTTAACAGACGGTGCACTTGGTTTTTCAATGCTTTCAAAGCATTTTGGTCAAACTGAGTTTTTACGTCAAATTAGGATGGTGTTTAATAAAACTACGATAAGATTATTTGAAAATTCTATAAATATTGATTTAGAAAATAATGCACATAATGTTGGAATTATGATTCAAAATACAGCTTCCGGTGGATGGGTTATCCCTGGGGATTGGGGTATGAGAGTTAATGAATAAGGTTTTAGATATTAATTATTATATAAGATTTAGATTTGGAGATTTTTTTAATGAAGCAATTTGTAATATTTAGATTATTTTTTTTTATATTAATTTTAACTAATTCTCTTTCGGGTTTTGCTCCGACAAATTTTTATAGGCCTTATGATATAAATTGGAGATTACCGGATTGTAAGGATAAAAAATTCCGTCTAGGTGTAAATTTTGAGTATGGTGATACAAATAAATGCAGGGATTCAGGTGAAAATAGAACGGGTGTATTAAGGCTTTATAACCAAACGGAATCTTCTTTGGGTATGCTTTTAGGTGCTGAGCAGGGAAGTGATATTTATAATTTAGCAAATTTATTATTACCTGCTTATAGTCCTGCAACAGATGATGGGGTTAGGGGAAGATTTGAAATAGATGGTAAATATACTCAAGCAAGTATAAATTTTGAAGGAAGATATAAGTTACCAATAGAGACAATTCCAGGAAATTTTGAACTTTATTTACATGTTCCTTTTAAATATATGCAGGTTAGTAATGTTGTTTGGAGGGATTTAACCAAGGATGTTTTAAATGCAGATCTGGATGTACATCAATATCTTACAGATGATATTTTTAATAATGTTTCAAGTTTAGGAGATGGATTAGACCTAACAGGGTTTAAGCATATTGATATTTCAGACATAGTTTGTCAGCTTTGGTGGTATCAAGATTATAAACAATTAAAAGAACATTTAAAAAATGTAAGACTTAATTTTCGTTTAGGCGTATCGGCTCCAACCGGAAATCTTAGAGATGAAGATAAATCGTTAGATTTTGAAATAGGTAATGATGGTTCTTGGGGATTCCCTTTTGCTGCAGCAATAGATTTAGATTTTATACATCATATGAAAGCAGGATTAGAATTTGAAATGTTGTTTTTACTTGATAATACAAGAGAAAGACGTTTAAAAACACATGAAAATCAAACAGACTTTTTACTTTTACACAAAGGTGTAGCAACTATAAGTCCAGGTATGACTTGGAAGTTTAATTTGTATTTACAAAAGAGATTTGCAAAAAGATTTACAACAAAAATTGCATATCAATTTGTAAAGCATGATTCAGATAAATTGACAGCAGAATCTAATAAATTTGATTATTACATAATTAATACGGCTGAACGTTTGCAAGAATGGAATTCACAAAATTTTATTTTTCAATTTAATTTTGATTTTTTTACGGAAAAACAAAAATATAAAATAAAACCTCAGTTGAGTGTATTTGCAAAACTTCCAATAACAGGTAAAAGAGTTATAAATACATATACTTTTGGAGGGCAGTTAGCTTTTAATTTTTAAGAAAAAAGGGTGACAGGGTTTGTTTTATAAAAAAAAGGTTAATGTTTTATATATTATTACAAAATTAGAACTTGGCGGAGCACAAAAAGTTTGTATTTCTTTAATTAAAGGTATAAAAAAATTGGGAGGTTTTGCAGGTTTAGTTTCTGGAGATAAAGGGCCTTTAGTAAAAGATGTACAAAATTTAAATTCTGTTTTTTTATTAAAGGATTTTAAAAGAGAAATAGGTTTTAAAAATTTATTCAAAGATATAAAACTTTTTTTTAAATTAATTGTATTAATAAGAAAAATAAAGAAAAAATATCCGGATTTAATTATCCATACTCATAGTACCAAAGCAGGAATAGTGGGGCGTTGGGCCGGTTTTTTTGCAGGGGTAAAAAAAAGAGTGCATACGGTTCATGGATTTGGTTTTCATGAGCATCAAAATAAACTTTCTTGGTTATTTATTTATTTAATGGAATTTTTTACTGCTTTTATTACGACCCATTATATTTGTGTTTCGGCTTATGATGTTGATATTGGTAGTAGATTATTGCCTTTTTTTAAAAAAAATAATTCATTAATTCGTGCAGCTGTTGAATATGATAAATTTTATATTCCGGCAAAAAGCGTAAAACCTTTTTCTGACGCTAAATTTATTTTAGGTACGGTTTCTTGTTTTAAACCTCAAAAAAATTTAATAGATTTATTAAAAGCATTTAAAAAAATTATAAATGACCTTTCTTTAAAAAAAGATAAATTAATTTTGCAAATGATTGGAGATGGTATTTTACGAGAAGATTTAAAAAAATGGGTTGATCAAAATAATTTGCAGAATAATGTTGAGTTTTTAGGTTGGCAAAGTGATGTTTCTAAATGGATAAAAAATTGGAATTTGTTTGTTATGAGTTCTCTTTGGGAGGGCTTACCTTGCGCCATTGTTGAGGCAAGGCTTTCACGCTTACCTGTTGTTGCATATAATATTTCCGGTATTCCCGAAGTTATTATAAATAATAAAAACGGATTTTTGGTAAAACCAGGAGATTGGAAAACTTTAGCTGAAAAAATTAAATTTTTTATTTTAAATGAAAAAGATTACATAAAAATAAGTAATCATAATGATGATTTATTTGATTTTCATGAAAAAAATATGATTAAAAATCATGTTAGTCTTTATAGGGGTCTTTTCAGACAACAAAAAATGTTTTGACATTAACAATTTTATTTTGATATGTTTACCGCGCCGAGAGATAAAAATAAAAAGGGAAGTTTGGGAAAGGTTAAGGATGAGACGTTGTATAAAAATAAAGGTGACGGGA
>WJLJ01000076.1 GCA_014728525.1 Candidatus Babelota bacterium
AATTTGACTATCAATTTTTAATAAAAGTTCCTTTTGTTTATTTAAATCTTTTAATAAAAATTTATGATTTTTTATTTCAAGATCTACAGGATTATAAAAAAAGAAAAAATATACAAAAGAGATTATTAAAAAGAACAAAAAAGAGATAAAAATTCGGGTAAAAAGGGGTATAGATCTTAAACATATTATAAATCTATTTTGACCCAGAATATTAGCCATCAAACTCTCTTAAGTTGAAAAAAATAATTTTAAAGAAATTTACAAAATCCAAAATTAAAAAGTAAAGTTTTTTATAAAAAACAACATTATTTCATATAGAAAACCTCAAAAACCGTGTTTTTTCTCTTTTTTATATTACTACTATTGTTATTTTTCAAATCTAAGTTATGTTTATTTTACAATTATTAAATAATTAATGGAGGTTATAAAATGAAAAAATTATTAAAAAACTTAGTTTTTGTATTTGTACTAACAAATATATTTGTTGCCAACACAATAAAACCAATGGGTTGGTTAAGTGATAAAATTGGTTTTGGTAAATCAGAAGAAGAACGAAAATCAAGAAAAAGAGAATCTTGCGAAAGAAAAATTGAAGAGACCAAAAAGCATGTTTTTGAAATAAATGATGAAATTCAAAAAATAGTAACAGAAGAATTAAAATTAGCAAAATCTGAAAACAAAGAAATATTAGGTGAAATAGTAACAACAATTCAAACTAAATTTGATTTTATTATTACTAATATTTTACAAAAAATTACAGAAAAAACTAAAAATTCTTTAGTTTTAGAATATAAAATAACAAATCACTTAGCTAAAATATTAAATGACTTGTGGAATAAAGTAAGATCAACAGATTTAGCAAAACTATTATTAACCAAAATTGAATTATTAGAGTCAATAAATAAAGAAGAAAAAAAGGAAGAAGAAAAAGAATCCTTTTTTGAACAAAACTCTTCAATAAAAGAAATAAGTGAATTAGTTTCTAAAAGTTTTTCTGAAATAATAATACTAATTAAAGAAAATTTAGAAAAAATCAATTCAGAAGATACAGAATTAATTGAAATAACAATAGAAAACATCGTAGATAATTTAATTAAAAAAATTAATGAATTATCTTTAGAAATAATAGAAAAAGTTGTTTCTGTAAAATTAGAAAAACTATTCAACTACTTATTAAAAGATTCAAATATAATGATAAGAACTGGTGCAGTTCCTGTTTTAAAATATAAAACAACAAATACAATAAAAGAATATTTAAAAACAGGAATTGAGGCTGCAGAAAAAAATAAAGCTTTAATAATTGAATATACAACACCGCACATAAAAGAAATATGCATAGCAAAAGAAATAGAAAAACCTCGATTAAAAAAAATAAGAAGAAAAGAAACTCCCTATAAAAAATAAAAAAAGGGTCGGAAATTCCGACCCTTTTTTTTAGAAAGTTCTTTTAGTCCACTGAAACGGATCAACCGCAACATTATTTACTCTCAATTCCCAATGCAGGTGATAACCATTTGCATATCCTGTCATACCAAGTCGTCCTAAAGGATTACCCTTTTTAACAATATCACCAACCTCTATATCAGCAAAATCTTCTAAGTGACAATACATAGTAAATATGCCAATACCATGATCAACAACAACAGTATTACCTGTTAATAAGAATCTATCTTTTATAATAACTCTCCCATCCTGACTAGCCCAAACAATACTGCGAGGATAGTTCAAAACATCTACCGCTTTATGAAGATATCTACCTTTTTCTGCACTTGTACGAATTTCACCAAAGGGAGTGGAAACTCTTTTTACATCTATAGGTAATTCAAAATTGCCGGACCAAAGTTTTTTATCAGGCGAATCTTCTAACCATTTTTCTAAAGCTTCTTCTAAAATTTTATTGCTCATACTTATTTCTTTTTCTTCTTCTAATTTACCTTGAGCAACAGAAAAACCTTTTTGTTTAGGAAAGTTAGCCTCTTTAATAGAAACTTTACCTGTTAATTTTATTTTATTTTTTACAAAATCTTGAACATCCACGTTCAACATATATTCACCGGGTTTTTGTTCGCAATCAAGAGGAATAAAACATTCATAAGTTTTTGAAAATTCGGATTCCGGATAAAATTTATAAGTTTTTTCTAAAAATTGGATTTCGGTATTTGCTAATTTTTTATTAGATTGAATTTTTGCATGAATTGTTCGCCCTTGCTCAACCTTATATTCTTGTTGCAAAAATGCTGCCTTTAACGGAGTATTATCAACATAAAAATCAAAACTTTCTTCATTTTTATTTTTATTATAACTTGCATCAACTACTTGTATATCCAAACAATGTTTCCCATTTTTTAAATCTTTTGTCTCAATAGTAAACGGTAATTTGAATGATTTCTTGCCTATTTTATTTAAACCAGGAACATTGAGTTCTTTTCCATCTAAAAAAATATTCACATTATCAATTTTATATGAATTATCTGAAACCAAACTACATTCCACGGTATTAGAATAATACCCATCTTTTTGTAAGCCATAAATATTAATTTCAGGTAAATCTGAGTGTGTAAAATAACTCAAAACTTTCATCCCCGTAAAAATACTGATTACGGATACAAAAATTATTATCAAAGGAGTCTTAAATCTATGTAACATAAATAACCCTTTTTTCACTTATTTTTTATAAAATATACATCGCCCATTTGCTTTACGTCCATTTAATATACATATTTTTAATGTGTAGTAAATTTTTAATTTAAATAAAAAAGGCAAAAATGGATAATTTTTTCGAAAAATTACAAAATCAATCAAAAAAACTTCCTGCTTTGCCCGGAGTCTATCTTTTTAAAAATTCTGCAGATCAAATACTTTACATTGGAAAAGCAAAAAATTTAAAAAATAGAATAAAAAGTTATTTTCAAAACAATAAACACATTAAAAATATGGCTCTAATAGAAAATAGTTCAAAAATAGAACATATTATAACAAAAAGTGAACTAGAAGCTATGCTTCTTGAAGCAGAACTTATAAAATCAAATCAACCTAAATTTAATATTCTTTTAAAAGACGGACAACCCTTTCTATATATAAAATTGAATAACCGCACAAAAAAATTACCTCAACTTGAAATCGTCAGAAATAAAAAAACAAAAGGAATATACTTTGGTCCTTTCTTAGAAAAAACACCCACTAGAAAAGTTTATAACTTTTTAATGAAAACTTTCAGATTAAAAATTTGTAATAAAAAAATCGAAAATGGTTGCCTTGACTATCACATGGGTTTATGTGCAGGTAATTGTAAATCAAATTTTGATGAAAAATCATATTTGGAACGACTAAACTTGGCAAAACTAGCATTGAAAAAAGGACATGCAAAGTTTTTAAAACACCTTGAAAAGGAAATATTAAAAAATAATATAAAACTTAAATTTGAAAAATCTAAAGAACTTTATGAGTATTTAAAAGCGTTTAAAATAGTTTTTCATAATTTAGATGAAAACTACTCATTTAAAAGTCCCTCAAAAACATTAGTAACCAAAGATATATGGATTCTAGATAAAAATAAAAAAACATTATTTTTATTCAAAGAAAAAAATGCAGCATTAAGTAAAAAAAGAATATTCTCTCTTCAGTTTGAAGATATAAATGATTATTTAAAGTATATTTATAGTTATTATCAAAATTTTAATTGTTCAAATACAATTTTAACTAACTTTGAAATAAAAAACACACATAAAAAAATTTTAGAAAAATTTTTAAAATCATTTCATAGAAAAGATTATCCTGTAAAAATTATAACACCCATAGAA
>WJLJ01000077.1 GCA_014728525.1 Candidatus Babelota bacterium
AATAAAATTTATTTATTTAGAAAATCAAAAACTAATTTGCTCCAATTTTCCATGTTTTTATAAAATTTGGATAATTGATTTAAATTTAAAAGCGTTCCGGATTTTAATTCGGAACGTATTTTTATTTTGTTACTTTCACCTTTTAATAAAAATACAAAACCTGTATGAACTTTTCCTACGTCATTAGAATCATCGTTTAATATTCCTATTGGTTCTATTTCAAAATTTCCATGATATTCTATTTCTTCATTAAATTCTCTTTTTGCCCAATTGAAAATATTGAGGTCTTTTATATCTTCTTTTCTTATGTGCCCGCCAATACCTAACGAATATTTATTTTGTAAGCGAGCTTCACTTGCACTGGATTTTCGTTGCATTAAAAAATATTTATCTTCAAAATTAAAAACAAGATATGGAATAATTTGTTTATAATTCGGATTAGTTTCCATTTCAGAGCGCCATAGAAATTGCTGATTTTTTTCTATTAATTTTTGATAATAGTCAAAATCTATTTTTTCTATTCCGTTTATTTCTTTTTTTTTAAATAAAACATTTCTAGGTATAACTAAAATTTTTTCATCTTCTTTTTTTATAAAAACTTTATCAGACTTTATTTTTTGTTTTTCCATTTTTTGAATTACCTTATTTTTAACAAAACTTTATTTGTTAAAAATAAGGTATCATAAACTTTTATTTAAATAAAATTATCTATAAACATTACTTATTAAATCCAACCACAATGTTTCTTTTGCAAAACTTGTCTTAAAATAGGAAGGATCTATTCTTCCTTTTGGAAAATAAATGGAAAGACCTTTTGCTGTTGCAAGATTTGGGCCGGCAGTTTTTGCTATTACGGCAGTTTCTATTAATTTCATTCCTGTTTGAACTGAGGTTAATAATTCTTTTATTTTATTTGAAAAATTTCTTTTATTGGGTTTATTAAAATTTAATTTATTTTTAAGGTGATTATTTAATTTATTAGAAAGTTGTGAATAAAATGAATATAAATCGATATAGCTTTTTGTACTAAATTGCAGTGAATTATCTCTTGCATTTCGAATGTAGTTTTTGATTATTTTATGGTTAAACTTTTTGCATTCATTAATTTTAATAACTATGTCGTTGATACTTTCTTTTATGTTTTTCATTTGATTCAAATCAATAGCTGATTGCGTATAGAACCTTATTCTGTTTTTATAAAATTGTTCGTAAGTGCGTACTATTCCTTTTGCTAATTCTATAGGGGTTGTTTCTCCTTTAGAAATAGATCTGAATAATGAAGTATAATTCCAGCCATATGCAAGTTCAACTTCTTGAGATCCTACCATGTATTTAGCATATTCTTTTGTTTGATATCCTATTTCAGTCATAGCCATTAAACATGCATCCATGCCTAATATATCGAGTTTTTTATTTTTAAGAACATTAATTTTTATTTGTTTTAAAGCTTCAACTAATTCTTGATTTGTTAGATATGTTCTTGTGTGTTCATTGAAAAGAATTCCTCTATGTTGCAGTGATGACGGATCAAAGTCTTGAGTAAAGCTGAAATCTTCTGTCAAGATTCCGTCTATTTTAATTTCTAAATTTGAATTTTCTTCATTTGAATTTTCTTTGTTTATTGGATCTGAGTAAAAACTTTCTTTTGTTTTTCCATTAAAACCTATTTTTCTTTTCCAAATTGGATCTAAAATACCTACGCCATGATTCCATAAAGTTAAACAATTATTTTTAGCGGGATATTTTGAGATAGCCCAACGCATTGAATCAACAAGATCTTTAGTATTACTCCCATCACTTTTTGTAGGAATATATGAATCTAATTCAATTTTATTTGGAAGGATTTTATATCTCCAAATGCCTTCTTTGCCGGGTTGATACCATTGTACAAGTATATTCAAATTTTTATTCGATCCTATTTTTGACATTGCATGTAGATTTTGGGTTGCGAATCTATTTAAATTATTTTTTGCTTGGACATAAACTAGCATTGTCCAATCTGCGATAGAAAAAATGTATTTTGTAGATAAAACAAAAAATAGAATAATTAGTTTTAAACTTTTTTTATTATTCATATCCCTTCCCCCTTGTTATTTTAAAACTTCCCCGTTATTTACAATAAGAAATTTTTACATATAAAATCAATTATCGTGAATATATTCAATAAACAGTGCATTCCTATTAATAATTTTCAATTAGAAATAATATGTGGGATGGTTTTTTATTGAATAAAAAAAATACAAAATAAAGAAAAAGTTGTTTTTTTATCAACCAGTTTTTTTATGATAAAATCCTTTTTAGGATGTTGACGATTTAAAAAAGGGTAAAAACAAATGAATTATGACTTTTTGGAAGTTGAAAAGAGATGGCAAAAAGCTTGGGAAGAAGATCCTTATTTTAATTCAAAGGATAATCATAGTCTAAAAAAGTTTTATTGCCTTGATATGTTTCCATATCCTTCCGGTTCGGGAATACATATAGGTCATTGGAAGGGATACATATTTTCAGATCTTTATGCAAGAATAAAATGGTTACAAGGATTTAATGTTTTACATCCTATGGGGTGGGATGCTTTTGGTTTACCGGCTGAAAATTATGCTATAAAAAATAAAGTGCATCCAAAAATTAGTACACAAAAAAATATAGAAACATTTAAAAGACAAATAAAGCAGATGGGTGCTATTTATGATTGGACAAAAGAGTTAAATACTACAGATCCAAACTATTATAAATGGACGCAATGGATATTTTTAAAGATGTTTGAAAAAGGTTTGGCATATGAAAGTGATATGCCAATAAATTGGTGTCCGTCTTGTCTTACTGGTTTGGCTAATGAGGAAGTCGTAAATGGTTTGTGCGAGCGTTGCGGTTCTCAAGTTGAGAAAAAAAATATAAGACAATGGGTTTTAAAAATAACAGATTATGCGGAAAAGTTACTTGATGGTCTTGATTATTTAGATTGGCCTGAAAGAGTAAAATTGATGCAAAAGAACTGGATAGGCAAAAGTAAAGGTGCAAAACTTATTTTTAAAACAGAATCGGGAATAAAACTTCCTGTTTTTACTACTCGTCCGGACACATTATTTGGAGCAACTTTTATGGTTATGGCTCCGGATCATGAGTTGGTTAAAAAATTAATAACGTCTGATCAAAAAGAAAAGGTTTTACAATATCAAAAAGAAACGGAAAATCTTTCTGAAATAGAGAGAACAGCAGAAAATAAAGAAAAAACAGGTGTATTTACCGGTAGTTATGCAATAAATCCTATAACAAATAAGAAGATACCTATTTGGATTTCCAGTTATGTTTTAAAATCTTATGGAACAGGAATTATAATGTCTGTTCCTGCACATGATCAAAGAGATTTTGATTTTGCAAAAAAATTTAATTTGCCAATAGTTCAAGTAATAAAACCGATTAATTCACAAAAAAATTATTTTGATTCGGACGGAAATTTAATATCTGCGATAGAAGAAGATGGAGTTCTTATTAATTCAGGAAAATTTGATGGGCTTGATGCAAAAAAAGACGGAGCAAAAGAAATAGTAGAATTTTTAGAGAAAAAAAATCTTGCAGAATTTAAAACGGTATACAAATTAAGAGATTGGATTTTTTCAAGACAACGTTATTGGGGAGAACCTATTCCTCTTATACATTGTAAAAAATGTGGAATTGTTCCTGTTCCTGAAGATGAATTGCCTGTAAAGCTACCGGATGTTAAAAAGTATGAACCAACAGGTACGGGAGAGTCTCCTTTGGCTGCAATAGATGAATGGGTTAATACTAAATGTCCAAAATGTTCTGAACCGGCAAAAAGAGAAACAAATACTATGCCGCAATGGGCAGGTTCGTGTTGGTATTTTTTGCGTTATCCGAACCCCGATTTAAAAGATAAGCCTTTCAGCCAAGAAGATATGGAATATTGGCTTCCCGTTGATTTTTATGTTGGCGGTATAGAACATGCTGTTCTTCATTTATTATATGCCAGATTTTATGTAAAAGTTTTATATGATTTAGGTTATTTACCTTTTGACGAACCTTTTTTAAAACTTTTTAATCAAGGTATGGTTTGCATGAAATCTGAAAAAACCGGACGTGTAGAAAAAATGTCAAAATCAAAAGGTAATGTTGTAAATCCTAATGATATTATAAAAGAATTTGGAACAGATGCCTTGCGTATGTATATTCTTTTTATGGGACCGCCTGAAGATGATGTTGTTTGGCAGACTGATTCGATAAAGGGAGTAAAAAACTTTTTAAATAGGCTTTGGAGTTATTTAACAAATCCGGAAAATATAATAGAAAAAGCTGATGAAAAAACTTTAAAAAGATTTCATTTATTTTTAAAAGAATTCCAAACCAGAATTAAGGC
>WJLJ01000078.1 GCA_014728525.1 Candidatus Babelota bacterium
GGATAATATAGAAAATAAAAATTTAAAAGATGAAGAAAAATTTAATCAATATTATAAAAATGTAAGTAATTATAATAAATACATATCAAGAAAAAAATTGAAACAAATATTAAATGAAGTAAAAGAAACTAAAATAAAATTAGAAGAAAAAAAAGAAAAAAAAGAAAAAGAAACTGAAAAAGAGAAAGAAGCAGCTATAAAAGAAGCTGTAAAAGAGAAAGAAGCAGCTATAAAAGAAGCTAAAAAAGAGAAAGAAGAAGCTATAAAAGAAGTAGTAGCCCTTAGAGAAAAATTAAAAACAGCTACAGAAAGAGCTAAAGAAACTGAAAAACTTAAAAAAGAACTAGAAACAGCTGAAGAAGCAGCTAAAAAAGCTAAAGAAAAAGCTGTAAAAGAGAAAGAAGAAGCAGCTAAAAAAGAAAAAGAAGAACTTAAAAAACAATTAGAAGAAATTCAAAAAAAAGCTAAAAAAGCTGAAGAAGAATCAAAAACATTAACGGAACTCAAAAAAGAATTACTAGAAATAGCAGAAGAATCTAATTTTAAAGTTAAAGAAGAAGAATTAATTGATAGCTTTAAAAAGCTAATAGCTAATAGAATCATGGATGCAGATGGTAATACTTGGCTGCATAAACATGTTGCAAACTGGAAAACACAAAATGATTTGCACTATTTAATAGAACATGTTGAATTTATTGATGCAAAAAATTCAGATGGCTATACTCCTCTTCATGTTGCTGCTGAAGAAGGAAACATTGATGCTATCAATGATTTAATAAAAGAAGGTGCTACTGTAGATGCTAAAGATAATGATGGCAAGACTCCTCTTCATGTTGCTGCCCAATATGGAAAAACTAAAGCTATCAATACTTTAATAGAAAAAGGTGCTAAGGTAAATGCTAAAGATAATAGTGGCTATACTCCTCTTCATGTTGCTGCTTTTCAAGGAAGCACTAAAGCTATCAATACTTTATTAACTAATAAAGATATTAAAGTAAATGCTAAAAATAATAGAGGCTATACTCCTCTTCATGTTGCTGCCCAATATAACAAAAATGAAGCTATCAATACTTTATTAACTGATGAAAAGATTAATGTAAATGCTCAAGATAATAGTGGCTATACTCCTCTTCATATTGTTGCTGGAGAAGGAAACATTGAAGCTATCAAGACTTTATTAAATCATAAAGATATTGAGGTAAATGCTAATAATAAGAATTTCCATACTCCCCTCGATGAAGCAATATCTGAAGGAAACTATGAAACAATTATATATCTTTTAAATAACACTAAAGCAAAATTAAATGAAACTTATATTTCCATCAATGAGTTATTAAATTTTAAAATGCTTAAACCGGAAAAAATAAATAAAATTAAAAAACTTTTAATAGAAAAAGAAAAAATAAAGAAAAAAAAATTTGAAGAAATCGAAGAAGAAGTACAAGAAAAATTAAAAGAAGAAGAAAAAAAATAAACTACATTTATTAAAGGGGCAATAATATTGCCCCTTTATTTTTCAAACTCTTTTTTTAAATCATCATAAATTTTATAAAAATCAGAGCTAATAACTTTAACTTCTCCAATAGTTGTTAAATAATTTGTATCACCATTCCAACGAGGAAGAACATGAAAATGAAGATGTGAAGGAATACCTCCACCGCCGGCACTTCCAATATTGAGGCCAACATTAAAGCCTTGAGGCTTTAAAACTTTTTTAAGAATTTCTATCGAATTATTAATTAGTTCCATTAATTCTTCTCGAACATCTTTACTTAAGTCTTCAAGCTCTCCTTTATGCTCTAATGGTAAAATTAATAAATGCCCGGCATTATACGGATAACGATTCAACATAATGGTACAATGTTTGTAACGTTTTATAATTAAATTTTTTTTGTCATCGTCTTCTTCAAATTGCTGGCAAAAAATACAATCATTTTTCAATTTTGGCTTATCCTTTTTTCTTGCAGTTCCTGTTACATAATCATGCCGCCATGGCGCATATAATTTATCCATAAACAACTATCTCCATCTTTCCAAATCTCCGATAAGTTTTTTAGATTTTTCTACTGCTTGTTCCTCGTTAAAACCTCTTTTTTGGATTAAAAACTCTGCAACTGTTTTTATCATTTCATCTTTAGTTAAGTTTGGTTCAGTAAATTCACCATCTTTAAAACAATAACAACAATAAGTTTCATTTTTTGAACCATCTTTATTAGTTCCAAAATCAGTTTCTTTTTTCATAGGCATCGTGCAACTTTGGCATATATACATAATTTTCCTATTTTATTTTATATCTAATAATGCTACTTCAAAAATAAGTGTTGCATTTGGGGGTATAACATGACCGGCTCCACGAGATCCGTATCCAAGTTCTGAGGGAATAATAAGTTTTCTTTTTTCTCCAACTTTCATAGAAGCAACACCTTGATCCCAACCTTTAATAACTTGCCCTACGCCTATTGTAAAAGTAAAAGGTGCTCCTCTATCAACCGAGCTATCAAATTTTTTACCTTTTTCTCCATTTTCTTCCAACCAACCCGTATAATGAACGACCACTTTTTGACCTTTTTGAGGTGTTTTTTCTGAAGTACCCTCTTTAAGAATTTCATATTTCAAACCGGAATCATTTGTAATCATTTTTACCTCTTTTTTTGTTATTATTTTTTCTGTCTCTTTAATTTCTTTAGTTTTTTCTACACATCCAGAGAATGCAGAAATATAAACAATACTTCCACAAATAATTAAAATAGTTTTTTTCATAAATTCCTTTCTATTTTTTAAACCGGCAATAAAATTTGAAAAACAGCACCTTGCTGACTATCTAGTAATTTTATATTACCACCAGTTTGCGTAACAATTTCATGAACTATCGCAAGCCCTAAACCCATATTTTTTTTCTCACCGGAAACATATGGTAAAAAAAGTTTATTTTTAACAGTACGTGGAATGCCCGGCCCATTATCGCTAATCAACAGCTCTATTTGATTTAATCCTGTTTTAAAACTCGTTTTTATTTTTATAAATTTCTCTTCTTCAGCTCTTTTCAACGGCAAATATGCAGGAATAATTTTATCATTATTAGGCTGTTTTAGAATTCTTACACTATTATCCATTAAATTAACAATTACTCTTTTTATCTTTTTCTTATCTATTTTTATAAAAGGCATAAATTTTTGCAAATCATAAATAAACTTAATTTCCGGATAACTAATTTTATAAAGAAAAACAACTTCATTTATTATTTCATTCAAATCTAAAGGTTCTATTTTACTTGCCGGAAGCTGTGAAAATTCAGAAAAATGAGAAACTAAATCTTTTATAATTTTTACATGATTTAAAACAGTATTTGTACATTCTAAAAATACTTTTTCTTTTTCTAAATGATTCTTATATTTACGCTGTAAACGTTGAGTTGCAAGCATAATGGGAGTAAGAGGATTTTTAATTTCATGAGCCATTTGCTTTGCAGCTTCTTGCCAAGTTTTTATTTTATTTATTTTTACAATATCGGTAAGGTCTTCTATAACAACTAATATCCCATCTTCCGGATCATTAATATGAGTTTTTAAAAATGAATTTTTTATGTATGTAAGATGTACTAAGAAATTTTTCTGATCAGATTTAAAACTAAAATTTATTTCTCTTGTTAATTGTGTTTTTTTATTTTCAACTAATTCTCGTACCAATTTTATAAAAGTTTTAGTAACTTTCGGGCCAAAAAAATTTATCCTTTTATTTTTAAATCTGGTTAAATTTAAATATTTTTCTACCAGAACTTTTGATGCCGTATTATAGGTTAAAATACGGCCGAATCTATTTATAAAAAACACCGCTTCTTTTATGTTTTCTATAATCATTAACATTTCTTTATTTTTTTGTTCCAATTGGCTCTGGGCAAACTGCAAAGCTTTAGTCATCTGATTAAAACCTATAGCAAGACCTTGCAAATCACTTGTTGCATCTGAACTTATCTGAACATTTTTCTCGCCTCTTCTTATTCTTTCGGTTGCTTTTAAAAGTTCTTGTATTGGCTTGCTTATACCTTTTGCCAAATAAAAAGCACACCAAATGGATAAAAACAAAATCAATAAAGTAACTAAAATAAAAGTAAATAAATAACTCCAATAAACCGGATTTCTCGTTGGCTTGAATTTTTTATAATCCTTTATTTCCAGCTCTGCAAAATTTTGTCTTTGAATAGATAAATAATTTTCATCAATACTTGCAGTAATAAGTTTTCCGGCAATAAAAAAAACCATAATAGAAGGTACAACAGAAAAAATACTAAAAGCAAAAAGTAAATTTCTTTTAAAATTACTTCCGGGATATTTTCTATGAATTTCTACAAAAAGTTTTATACTTTGTCTGATAATCAAATAAAGCAAAATAAGTATAGTTATAACATGAAGATTTATTAGTAAAAATAAAGCAATTCTATTAGTATCTTGATTAGATAAATATTGTCTTTTAAAAAGAAAAAATTCTAACCATCCGGTTATAAAAAATCCTGCGATACTTAATGCTAAAATTACAAAACGCTTACGCGGAGTTGAAAACATGCTATGTTTTTAAAAACCTTATTTTAATTTTATACCAAGCTCTTTTAATTGTTTTTTATCAACAAAAGAAGGAGTTTGCATCATAGGACAAATACCACTTTGCATTTTAGGAAAAGCAATAACATCTCTTATTGAATCAGTTTTTCCTAAAAGCATAATTAACCGGTCAAGGCCTAATGCAAAACCTCCATGAGGAGGGAAACCTAAATCTTGCGCCTCAAGTAGAAAACCAAATTTTTCTTTAGCCTCTTTTTGGTCTATTCCTAAAATATCAAAAATCTGTTTTTGAACTTTTGAATCATGTACACGAACTGATCCACCCCCAAGTTCCTCGCCATTGCATACAAGGTCATAAGCTCTTGCTCTTATGTCTTTTATATTCTTTTTATCAATATCACCCTTGGGAGAAGTAAACGGATGGTGAACAGCAAACCAACGTTTATCTTTTTCATCCCATTCCAATAAAGGAAAATCAATAATCCAAGAAAAATTAAATTCATCTTTATCTATTAAATTTAATTTTTTTCCTAACTCTAATCTTAAACTACCAAGAACCTCCCAGGCTTTTGTAAATTCATCAGCAACAATAAAAATTGTACCTGAAGTTTTTGTATCCGGAATTAATTTTTGAACCTCAGAAGCGAAATTTGTTGGCAAAAATTTTGACACGGGAGACTCTAATTTTTGGCCATCTGTAATTTTTATATATAATAATCCGCTTGCTCCTAACTTCTCTTTTGCAAATTTTTCCCAATTGCTTAATTCTGATCTTGAAAAATCTCTTTCTTTTACAAACAATGCACCAACTTTTCCACCGCCTTCAACAACAGACTCTAAAAATTTCAGTTTAGTTGACTCAAATAAACTTGTAATATCCTTTATTTCTAGGCCAAACCTAAAATCAGGTTTATCTGTTCCAAAACGCTGAAAAACTTCGTCATATGAGTATTGTGAAAAAGGTAATCTTAGTGTTTTATTGAAGATTTTTTCAAAAATCAATTTAACCAAGCCCTCAACAACACCCATTACATCAGACTCTTGCACAAAAGACATTTCCATATCAAGCTGTGTAAACTCCGGTTGACGATTTGATCTAAAATCTTCATCTCTAAAACATTTTGCTAGTTGAAAATATTTATCCATTCCTGATGCCATTAAGAGTTGTTTATAGATTTGAGGTGACTGGGGAAGTGCATAAAATTTTCCTATTTGCAATCTGGAAGGAACTAAAAAATCTCGTGCGCCTTCAGGAGTACTTTTAGATAAAATTGGAGTCTCTATTTCTAAAAAATTTTTTGAATTAAAATATTGTCTTATTAAAAAAGTTACATCACTTCTTAATTTAAAAAGATCAAACATTTTTTTACGTCTAAGGTCTAAATACCTATATTTTAAACGTAAATCGGCTTCTACATTATCAGCTTCTTCCAATTGATATGGAAGTGTTTTTGCTCTATTTAAAATTTGTAATTCGTTTACAATAAGTTCAAATTTTCCCGTTTTCATTTTTTCGTTGACAGCATTAGCTGATCTTTTTCTAACTTTTCCTTCTACACAAATTACAAATTCTGCTCTTATATCTTTAGCTAAATTTATAACTTCTTGTGAATTTTCCGGATTCAAAACAAGTTGCATAATTCCTGTATTATCACGCAAATCTATAAATATTAAATTACCATGATCACGTCTTTTATTAACCCAACCAACAAGGCTAATTTCTTTATCCAAAAATTTTTCATCGACCAAACCGCAATATACGGAACGCTTACAAACTTGCATTTTAAATTCCTTAAAATTAACACTTTCCCCCACAAAAAACTGCTTTCTTTAAGTAATTATAACAAATTTTATATAAAAAATATAAATGGGAAGGTTGTCTTTTTGGGGCGGGGTTGTTATTTTTTTAAAAAAAATAATTTTTTTTAAGGGTAAATTAATAGAAAGAATTATTATGAAAACTTTAAAGGCTATTCTATGCCTATTTTTTTTTAGTTTTATTACAACAATTTGTATGCAAAACAAAAATTTAATTGATTTAACAGAAAAATCCGAAGATGAAAAAGATTTAGAAAAAATATTTACAAAAATTCATCCCGATTTATCTGGTATATATTTTAATAAAAAAGAAATTACTCCTGAAGAAAAAGAAAAGATAAAAGAAAGACTAAGAATATTAAAATTAAAAGAATTAAAAGAAAAACTAAAAAAATAAATTTTAAAAAATCTTTTTTCAATATACACCTTTACCTGAAATTTATTTCAGAATCTCATCCTTTTTTCTCAGTGTCATTCTAGCCTGTCCGCCGAAGCCTTTTATTATTTTTTAAAGTTTATAACTAGATAAGTGTTGGCGAAGGCTGAAACTTGTTTTCAAAATATTATTTTTTTTAATTTGTCATTCTGAACTTGTTTCAGGATCTCGTCCTTTTTATATTATAAAGTTCTTATGTAAGGGGTGATGTTTCGATCACCCCTTACCAACCCCGCGAATTCAGGGTAAACCCTAAATACCCAAACGCTTCAACTTGACACGATGAAAACGCAAAGCGTTTCCACTGCATCAACGTGAAGCTTATAAGGAATAATCTTTTTAAAAGTTTTTTCTTTTTTTACAATAATTTGTATCAACGTAAAAGTTACAGGGTTTATTTAAATTATTTTTTTTATTGTGTCATTTTAGCCTGTCCGCCGAAGCCTTTTATTATTTTTTAAAGTTTATAAATAGATAATTGTTGGCGAAGGCTGAAATTTATTTCAAAA